>NZ_JBFCVL010000008.1 GCF_040712075.1 Fodinicurvata sp. EGI_FJ10296 | reverse complement strand
AGAAGGCGGCGGATGCGGTGTCAATAAACACAGTTGCCGGGGAAGGGAAGGGGGAGCCGGGCGATTTCCACCGTCTCCAATTCCCGTGCGCAGCGCGGCCACGAAGTGACGCGCTGCAGACCCGGGATCTGGTGCGGTGGCTTTCGGCGATCCAAGCGCGAGCCGGGTTCCACTGGCGCGTGTGGACCCCGGACAGCACTTCGTGCTTCCGGGGAGGAGAAGGCGGCGGATGCGGTGTCAATAAACACAGTTGCCGGGGAAGGGAAGGGGGAGCCGGGCGATTTCCACCGTCTCCGATTCCCGTGCGCAGCGCGGCACGGCAGTGACGCGCTGCAGACCCGGGATCTGGTGCGGTGGCTTTCGGCGATCCAAGCGCGAGCCGGTCTCGCCCTCGATCGATGTCGGGGCCGATCAGGAGAGGGTGTCACGGCATCGAGACGAACGGCTCGCGTTCCCAGAAGCGCAGGCTGCGGCACATCTGAACGAAGCGCGGGCTGTCGCCGACGGCGTTGATCTGCATACAGCCGCGGTCCAGATCCGAGGCGATGCCCGCCTTTTCGAACAGCGGCATGGCTTCGGCGGAATAGGCGATGAACTTCAGATGCGCGAAGGCATCGGAAACGAAGTCCTTGGCCGTTGCTTCCTTTGCCAGCATTTTCGCGCCATCGTCGGAGGTCAGCACGGCGACCGCATCATACAGAACCGACGGGCCGCCATCGACCTTCTGCTTGGCTTCGATCCAGGTGCCGTCGCTGGCTTCGACGCCACCGACCCGGGGCGCGATGAACTCGATCTTCGCGCCTTCTCCCTCAAGCGCCGCCTTCAGGCTTCGGACCAGTTCGATGTCCACGCCGTCGGTCAGCAACGCGCCCAGCTTGCGGCCCTTGAAGCTGTCCGGGCCGTTCAGAATGATCGAGAGCTTCGGCGACGCCTTGAGATCGGTGCGCGGCGCTACGGCCGCCTCGGCCGGCTCGGGCATTTGCTTCAGCCGCAGACCGTCGGCGACACCCTTGGCAAGGTCCTCGTCGATGTTGCGCAGATGGGCCACGACCCGTGATCGGATGTCCGGTCTCTCGACTTTCGACAACTCGAATGTATAGGCATTGATGATGTGTCGCTTTTCGGTGTCTGTTTGCGAGATATAGAATTGCCGGCCCTGGCTATAGTGGTCGGCGAAGCTTTCGGCGCGCAGGCGCCGCTTGGGTCCTTCGATATGTTCGGGAAACGCTTTGAGGCCCTTTTCCGGGGATTCGCGCGGGCCGCCCTCCGCACCCCACGAGTTCGGTTCGTAATTGACGCGGCCCGTGGGATTGACGAACGCCATATGGCCGTCCTGCTGGAAATGGCGGATCGGGCAGCGCGGCGCATTCACCGGCAGATGGGTGAAATTCGGGCTGCCGAGGCGCTTCAACTGCGTGTCGAGATACGAGAAATTCCGCCCCTGCAGCAACGGGTCGTTGGTGAAGTCGATGCCCGGCACGATATTGCCGGTGTGAAATGCGACCTGTTCGGTTTCGGCGAAGAAGTTGTCGACGCAGCGGTCCAGAACCAGGCGCCCGATCAGGCGCACCGGCACGTCTTCTTCAGGGATGATCTTGGTCGAATCGAGGATATCGAAGTCGAAACGATCGGCAAAGTCGTCGTCGAAAACCTGAAGGCCCAGTTCCCATTCCGGATAGTCGCCCATCTTGATGGCGTCCCAGAGATCGCGGCGGTGGAAGTCCGGGTCGGCGCCGCTGATCTTCAGCGCCTCGTTCCAGACCACCGATTGCATGCCCTGTTTCGGCTTCCAGTGAAACTTGACGAAGGTCGATTTGCCCTCGGCATTCACGAAGCGAAAGCTGTGGACGCCGAAGCCCTCCATGAACCGGAACGAGCGGGGAATTGCGCGATCGGACATGATCCACATCGCCATGTGCATCGATTCCGGCATCAGCGAAATGAAATCCCAAAAATTGTCATGGGCCGTCTGCGCCTGGGGGAATCCCCGATCCGGCTCCTGTTTGGCGGCATGAATAAGGTCGGGGAACTTGATCGCGTCCTGAATGAAGAATACCGGGATATTGTTGCCGACGATGTCCCAGTTGCCTTCCTTCGTGTAGAGCTTGACGGCAAAACCGCGGACATCGCGGGCGAGATCGCTGGAGCCCTTGTTGCCGGCGACGGTGGAGAACCTCACGAACGCTTCGGTTTTCTCGCCGGGCCGCTGAAAGAGGTCGGCCGAGGTAATGTCGGTGAGCGATTCATACGTCTCGAAATAGCCATGCGCTCCAAAGCCGCGGGCGTGGACGACGCGCTCGGGAATGCGCTCGTGGTCAAAATGGAACACCTTCTCGCGCAGATGATGGTCTTCCATCAGAACCGGTCCGCGCTCTCCTGCCTTCAGGGAATTCTGGTCGTCGGAGACCGGCGCGCCCTGCTGCGTCGTCAGAACCGGCGTATCGCCGCCAGCCACCTGGTGCGTTTCGCCGCCGGTGCCGCGCAGTATGGTCTGGTCAGAAAAGTTCGCATCTCGAAGCGGAGTGGCATCCTTCGTCATCTCGAATCCTCGCTCGCCTGGACTGTTAAACGAACTGCCGGCTTCGGCGTCCGGCAGTTCATGGATTTACGCTGAGGATTAACCGGTGCCCGGAAAGGATGTTCCGCCGCCGTGCCAATTCATCGGGGGGAATGATCGCATCAGCCGCTCTTGGGAATTGTGCTGATCGACCCGTCGGTTTCCAGGATCACGGCCTCCAACTGGCCGATATCGTTGTGTCCACTGCTGCGAGCGGCTGCCAGAATCTCGTCGCGCGTCATCCTTTGCTGGCGAAGGGCGCTATCGAGATAGGCGCCGTTGCGGACCAGCAGCGTCGGCTCGGCCTTGATGATCGAGTGGAAGCCGGCGGATCGGACCGAAAGCCAGGTGATGATGAATTGCAGGGCGATCAGAAGCCCCATGCCGACCATTCCCTCGGCCAGTGAGACCGATTTGTTCAACAGCACCGCCGACAGGCTCGAACCCAGCGCCACCGTGATGACGAGATCGAAGGCGTTGAGCTTCGTCAGTGTCCGCTTCCCGGACACGCGCAGGAAGACGACCAACAGGGCATAGGCGGCCGTGCCCACCAGCAGCACGCGCCCCAGTTCCGTCCATTCCGCGAAGAGCATGTGTCACTGACCGTCGTGGCTAACCTGCAAACTTCCAGCACGACAACGCCGTGAACGCCGTTTTGATCCATGCCGGTGCCGGGCGCCCATGGATCAATTCGGGTGCTGCACGTGTTAACTGCACCATGAACCCGCTCGCACTCACGCCGAGATCCCACCCGATGGAGACCACCCGATGGAGACCACATTTTCGCCGGACGTCATTTCGAACAACGAAATCGTGCTCCGCCTCTCGTTGGCCGTCGTCGCCGGTCTGATCCTCGGTCTGGATCGGGAACTTCGGGGGATTTCGGCAGGGATCAGGACGCACGCACTGGTTTCGCTGAGTTCGGCGGTCATTACCCTTTCCGCGCTCATGCTTTACGCCGAGATCAGGCAACTGGAGGGCGATTCCGACCCCGACCCCCTGCGCGCGATCCAGGGTCTGGCCCAGGCCATCGGGTTCATCGGCGCCGGTACGATTTTCTTCGCCCGGGGTGACGTCCATAATCTGACCTCGGCGGCCAATATCTGGATGGCGGCGGCGGTCGGAATCGTCGCCGGCAGCGGACAACTGTCGCTCGGCGCCGTGGCCGTCGCGTTTACCGTGGTCATCGTGACCGTGGTCCGGGTGATCGAGGCGGTCCTGCCCCGTACCAACAAATCGCGGGACCACAACGCCGGTCAGGACTGATCGAAACGAAAACATCCCCGACACGACGGAATGGGGCGCACCGAACGATGCAGCAACTCGACATAGCGCTTGCCACGATCGCGGCGACCGTGATCGTGATCGGCGTCATTTCCAATGCCATCAAGCGAAGCATTCTGCAGGAGCCGATGATCGCCGTCGGCGTCGGTATCGCAATCGGACCGGTTGGCCTTGGCTGGCTCGATCTGACCGAATGGGGCAACGAGAATGCGATACTGGCACAAGCGGCCCGTCTGACGCTGGCGATCGGGCTGATGGGGGTCGCGATGCGACTGCGGCCGAAAAGCATCCCCCGGCTATGGCGGCCGGTGACCATCATGCTGACCGTGGGCATGCTGGGCGCGTGGCTGGTGGCTGCCGGTCTGATCGGATCGACGCTTGGGCTGTCGTTCTGGATGGCGCTGCTCATCGGTGCCGTGGTTACCCCCACCGACCCCGTGGTCGCGAGTTCGATCGTCACCGGCAAGCTCGCCGCCGAGAATTTGCCCCTGCGCCTGAGAGACCTGATCTCGATGGAGTCCGGCGCCAATGACGGGCTGGCCTACATATTGGTCATGCTGCCGATCATCCTTTGGGGAGGCTTGGGGGGAGGCTTGGGGGGAGGCCTGGCGGGTGGCCCCGGGAGTGGACACGGCTGGTCGACGTGGGTCGTGGAGGCCGTTCTGGTCGGCGTCGGTCTGGCGGCACTGATCGGCGGGGCGGTCGGTTACGGGGCAGCCCGGCTGCTGACTTTCGCCGAAGGCCACAAGCTGATCGAGAAGACATCGCTGCTGGGGTACAGCATCGCCTTCTCTCTGCTGACGCTTGGGGGAAGCCATCTCGTCGGCGCGGACTCGATGATTTCGGTCTTTCTGGCCGGAATGGTATTCAACCTCTGTCTCCGGCGGTACGAGGAGCACGAAGAGGAAAGAATACAGGAAGCGGTGGCCAAGCTGCTGACCCTGCCCATGTTCGTTCTGTTCGGCATCGCCTTGCCGGTGGAGGGCTGGGTGGCGCTGGGATGGCCGTTGCTGGCGACGGTCTTCCTCGTCATCCTGTTGCGGCGGCCGCCGGTGATCATCGCCCTGCTTCCGGTGGTGAGACGCAAGCTCAACCCGTTCGACGTCGCCTTTACCGGCTGGTTCGGGCCGATCGGTGTGGCCGCTGTCTACTACGCCGCCATGGCGCGGACGCATGTCGACGATCCGGTCATCTGGCACGTCGCCAGTGCGCTGATCTTCGCCTCGATCATCGTGCACGGGATGACGGCGGCCCACTTCACCCGCCGCTACGCGCGCGTCACCCGACGGCAGACGGTGTGATCGCAATCGCGGCCGCGGCGATGTTCGTGGCCCCGGACATCAGCTTGCGGGCCGCGCGCACCGACTACCAGTCGAGCCAGCGGCGGCAGGTTTCCAGGCATTCATCGCGCAAGAACTCGCTCGTGCAGCGTTTGCAGCGATAGGCGTGATTGCCGCCGTTGGTCGAAATGAGAAGTTTGCCGAAACGCGGGCGGTCCTTGCGGCCGTGGAGCATCGGGAAGGCGAAGGCGGAATAGAAGTAGAGGCGTCCTTCGACGGTATAGAAGGCGAACGACCCGTCGCTGTTCCTGACTTTCAGCGACGCAAGGGTATCGTCGCTGTCCATCGTCACTGTATAGCCTTCGGCCTCCAGGGCTCGGCGGGCAGCTTCCAGTGCGGGGATGACGACGGCTTCGAAGCACCGGGCCAGATCGGCTTCGGTCTCGCCGCCGTTCGCCGCCGTCGATTGGCCTCGTTGCAAGGTGTCCACCACGGCCGTCCAAAGGGCTTTCATCGTTTTCCCCCTGCGTGAGCGCCTGTGGTGCGGGCACCCGTCGGATCCGCGGTTTGGCCCGTATTGGTGCCGGAGGCTGCAGTCGGGCCCGACGATGGATGGCTGGCGTCCGTTTCGCTGCCGCGCCATTGTTCGATGAGGCGATCCCAGCGCGATGTCGGCAGCGCGCCGATGCCCGTGGCGTCCAGGGCGTCCGCCCGCAACGCGACCCATAACGACCAGGCCATCAGGCCAAGCACGATAGCCAGCGGAAAGGCAGTCAGCAGTGTGGCGGTTTGCAGGGCCTGCAAGCCGCCCGCGACCAGCAGCACGCCGGCCGTGACGGCGGTCAGAAGGCTCCAGAACAGCTTCTGGAACAAGGGCGGGTTTGGATGGCCGCCCGAGGCCAGGATGTTCATGACAAGGGCCCCGGAATCGGCTGAAGTAACGAAATAGCCGACAATCACGGCAGTCGCCAGCGGAATGGTGATCAGGGCCAACGGCAGGGCGTCGAGCATCTCGAACAGCGCGGCGGGAACGTTTTCCCCGATCGTCGCGGCAAGGGTGCCGTCGGAAATTTCGAGGTCCAGGGCGCTGACGCCGAATGTCGTCAACCAGAACATCGTGAACAGGGTCGGCACGAGCAGCACGCCCAGCACGAATTCGCCGATGGTTCGGCCATAGGATACCCGGGCGATGAACATGCCCACGAACGGGCACCAGGAAATCCACCAGCCCCAATAGAAAAGGGTCCACTGCGACTGCCAGTCCACGCCATGGAACGCGTCGGTTCGTAAACTCAGAACGATTAGATTACTGGCATAGTCGCCGATCCCTTCCAGAAAGGCGGACAGAATCATCGCCGTCGGACCGACGGCCAATACGAACAGCAAGAGGGCAAGGCCAACGAACAGGTTCAGTCGCGACAGCACGCGGATGCCGTTGTCAAGGCCAAGGAGCAGCGAAACCGTTGCCATCGCCATGATGATGGTGATCAGAACGATCTGGTTGACGGCCGATTCGTCCAGCAACCCGATGGAAGAAAGACCGGCATTGACTTGCATGACACCCAGACCCAGAGAGGTCGCGACGCCGAACAACGTGCCGACCAGCGCCAGGGTGTCGATGGTGTCGCCGAAGGCGCCGTCGACCCGCTTGCCGATCAGGGGATAGAACGCCGAGCGCAGCGACAGTGGCAATCCATGGCGATAGGCGAAGAAGGCCAGCGACAGGGATACGACGATATAGATCGCCCAGGGGTGAAGTCCCCAGTGGAAGTAGGTGGTTCTCAGGGCCTCGGTCGTGGCGGCGGTCGTCTCGGGCTCGGCGCGCGGCGGTTCCAGATAGTGAAGGACCGGTTCTGCGACGCTGTAGAACAGGAGGCCGATGCCCATGCCGGCGCTGAACAGCATCGCGAACCACGAGGTGAAGGTGTATTCCGGCCGCGATTCCGGTGGCCCGAGGCGGATGTTCCGGAATTCCGGCTTCAGGACCAGGGCGACGACGAACACCAGAAGCAAGGCGACGATGCCTGTATAGACCCAGCCGAATTGGGCGACGATGAAACGCTGAACGTCATCGACGGCCGCGCCGAAGCGATCGGTCAGTGTCACCCCGAGCACGATAAGCGCCAGCACCAACCCCGCTGCCGGGAAAAAGACACGGGGATTGATGTTGCGGTCGACGCTTTCCATGCTTGCCTGATCCATCCGTTTCGATCCGCGAAGCGGCACAGCAGTGCCGCCGCGCTATTCCCTTCGGCCGAATGTCATCCTGATGGTGGGATAATCAATCGTCCGTGCGGCGTCAAATACGGTACGGCAATGGACCCTTGGATCACGCGCGTTTCGCCGCTGCTGGAAAACCGAAACCTGAAAGCTGCGGATGTCGCGCGGCCGGGTGGCGGTGGACTGTCCCGTCCTGACCGTCACGCCGCCGATCTGCGTCCGCTGGCGGCGGCGACGATGGCGATGATGATCGTCCCGGTCATCAGCATGCGGGCCCCGGCGCCCAGGCCGTACGAGTTCAGCATCGACACGATCAGGAACATGAACAGCGCTCCGCCCCAGATGCCGGGCACGTTGGAGTTGCCGCCGGCGATCGAGCAGCCGCCGATCACCACCACGGCGATCGAGATCAGCAGATATTCCGTGCCCATGTTCAGGGCAGCGCCGCCGGAGAAGCTGGCGAGCAGATAGCCGACAAACCCGGCCAGCACGGCTGAGGTGATATAGGTCGCGGCCCGTACCGCCTCGACCGGCACGCCGCTGAGGCGCGCGGCGCGGGGATTCTGCCCCGCCGCCGACAGCCAGCGTCCGAAGATCGATTTTTCCAGGGCGACCCAGGCCAGCACCGCCAGGCCAATGCCGACAAGCGCGACATTGGGAATGCCCAACAGCGATCCGGTGGTGAAATCGGCCAGAAGGTCAGGTGGTTTGATCCGCAGGCCGCGGTTCGACCAGATGGCCACCGATTGGTAGATGAAGGACGCCGACAGCGTCGCAATGATCGGCGGAATGCGCAGCAGGCGCATCAGCAGATAGTTTGTCACGCCCGCGGCCAGACCGACGCCCAGCGCGACCGCCAATCCCGGCACGATCAATTCCCCCGCGCCGGCCATGAATTTCAGCGACAGCGTGGCGGACAGGGTCATGGTCGTCGGGATCGACAGGTCGACATTGCCGGGGCCGAGCGTGATGACGAACATCTGGCCGAGGCCGACGATGGCCGAAAAGGCGGCAAAGGTGAAAGCGGCATAAAGCAGCGCCGTTCCGCCGCGGCCTTCGGTCAGCATGGCCGTGGCGACGAATGCGGCGGCACCGGCGACATAGGCCCAGAACCAGGGCCGCTGAGTGAGGCCGGCGACATATGAAATCGGTGTGGTTGCGGCGCCGGATCGGCTGGATTGACTAAGAATGACTCGCCCCCTTCGGTCTTGTCCGCTGACGCTCGAAGATCAGTCTGGCCGCGAGCACCAGGATCAGGATCGCGCCCTGGGCGCCGATCTGCCAGTCGGAAGGCAGGCGCAGAAACGACAGCAGACTGCCGGCCAGCGCCAGGGTCAATGCGCCGATCACGGCCCCGACAGGCGAGATCCGACCGCCGGTGAATTCGCCGCCGCCGAGAATGACGCCGGCAATCGACAGCAGCGTATAGCGCAGGGCGATATTCGCATCGGCCGATGTGGTCAGGCCGACCAGGGTCATTCCGGCCAGAACGCCGAAGATCGCCGCCAGGGCATAGGTTGCGGCCTTGAGCTGGGTGACCGACCAGCCGGCCCGGGCGACCGCGCGTGGATTGCCGCCGACCGCCCGCAGCAGCACGCCGACCGAAGATCGCATGATCAGCAGGTGGGTCACCAGCGCCAGCAGCAGGCTGGCGACGACGGCCATCGGCATCAGCGGCGGTGTCGTCGTCATCAGGCTGCGGACCCAGCCGGGCGGGGCGCCGCCGGGCGAGGGCAGGATCATGATCGCCAGTCCGGCCCACACGAATGACATGCCGAGCGTCACCACGATCGCGGGCAGCGAGCGGGCGTGGATCAGCGCCCCCAATCCGGCGTAGACCAGCACCGAGGCGGCCAGAATGGCATAGCCGATCAGCGGCGCGTCATGGACGAAGGTTGCCGTGACGCAGGCGCAGAAACTGACGAAGGTGCCGATCGACAGGTCGATGTCGTTGACCATCATGATCAGCATCTGCGCGATCGTTGCCAGGGCGATCGGAACCGCCAGATTGAATAGCAGATTCAGCCCGAGATAGCTCATCGCGCGCGGTTGAATATAGAAGACCGCGGCCAGCAGGATCGCCAGGGAGAAGACCGGCAGCAATATCCGGAACTTTGCCGTGATCATTCGGCGGCCTCCTGCAATTCGAAAGATGCCGCCAGGATGTTTTCCTCGGTGATGGCGTCTCCGGTCAGTTCGGCGGAAATCAGGCCGTTGCGAAAGACGAAGACGCGGTCGCACTGACGAATTTCGTCGGTCTCCGTCGAATACCAGAGAAATGTGCGGCCGGTGGCGGCTTCGGCGCGGATCATGTCATAGGCTTCGCGTTTCGTACCGACATCGACGCCGCGCATCGGGTCGTCCATGACCACGATCGGCGCGGTGGAGGCCAGCGACCGTGCGAACAGTACCTTTTGCTGGTTGCCGCCCGACAGCGACAGGATCGGATTGGTCACATTGTCGGTACGGATGCCGATGCGGCGTTTCCAGTCGGCCGACAGCGCGGCTTCGCCGGGTTCGTCCACCAGACCCCGCCGGGTCAGGCGCGGCAAATGGGCCAGCGTGATATTCCGCAGGATCGACCACAACGGCATGATGCCGTCGCGCGCCCGGTCGCCCGCGACGAACGCCACCTGCGGCGCGCGTACCTGTCCCAGTCCTGCCGACCGCTCCATATAGAACCGCGCCAGCGCCTCGGCCTGACCGTGCCCGGCCAGTCCGGCGAGGCCGACGATTTCGCCCCGACGTGCCGCAAGACCCTCTTCGGTGCGCAGAACCTCGTCGCCGATGCGGTCGGCCTCGGCGGCGCGCGTCCGGCGGTCGTCAGCCTCGGCATTGGCGACATGGCCCATGGCGTCGATCAGACCCTGCTGGGTGAAGTTGCCGGCCGCGCGGCTTTCGGTGATCAGCCCGTCCTTCATCACGTCGATGCGCGTCGCGACGTCGTATACTTCGCCCAGCATGTGCGAAATGAAGACAACAGCGCCGCCGTCATCGCAGAATCGCCGGATATGCGACAGCAACTGCCGGGCGATGGACGCATCCAGCGAAGATGTCGGCTCGTCCAGAATGACAAGGCGCGCCGGCAGCGCACCTTCGGCAAAGCCGACGGCAATCTCGACCATCTGGCGTTCGGCCAGACTGAGATCGCCGACGGTCATGCCGGCGCGAATGCGGTGCCCGGGGAAAACGATGTCGAGTGCCTGTTCGATGCGCTTGCGGGCGCGGCGGCGCCAGCCGGGCCCGATCAGATCGCCCTGAACCACGCGCAGATTTTCTTCGACCGTCAGGTTTCCGCACAGCGACAGTTCCTGAAAGACGCTGCGAACACCGGCGGCGCGGGCAAATGGTGCGCCCGTGCCGGTCCGGCCGTCCGCTGTGCAATAGGTCACGCTGCCGCCGGTCGGCGTCAGGCCGCCATTGATCACGTTGACCAGTGTCGATTTGCCCGCGCCGTTGTGGCCGACCAGCCCGACGCATTCGCCGGGCCGGATGGTCTGGCTTACCCCGTCGAGCGCGCGCACGGCCCCGAAGGCCATGCGCACATCCGCAAGGTCGACGAGCGGAACCGCGTTGCCGGCATCGCGGCTATTGCCGGTTTCGTTATCCAACGGCTCGGCTTTCGTTATTATGGCAGCTATGGCCGCGCCCTTATCGGGCGTCCTCGATCACGGCCCGGGCGTCTTCCAGACTGTACTCGACATTGGCCACCGATCCTTCGGGGGTTTCGGCCAGGACGTCGTCCAGCGATTCCTGATCGACGACCAGGAACGGAACGGTCAGATCCTTGGGCACTTCTTCGCCGGCCAGAATCTGCTGTGCCACCCAGAAGGCCAGCGTGCCGACACCCGGCGCGATCGACAGCGACAGCGTTTCGTAGCCGCTGGCATCGCGCTCGTCGGCCCACCACTGCATTTCGTCCTGACGGTTGCCCATGATGATCAGCGGCATGTCGCGCCCTGCGGCCTCGAACGCCTGAGCCGCGCCATAGCCGTCGCCGCCCTGGGTCACGACGCCGACCACTTCCGGCAGACTGGGCAGAATGCCGGCGACGGCCTGCTGCGCCACATCGCCGGCCCAGTCGCCGTGGACGGAGCCGACGATCTCGAACTGCGGATAGTCCTCGACGCCGGCCTCGATCCCGGCATGGATCTCGTCATCGACGAAGACGCCAGCGAGACCGCGGATTTCCAGCAGGTTACCGCCATCCGGGAAGCGCGACGCCATGTATTCGATCTGCTCATAGCCCATCTGGCGGAAGTCGACGGCGATGCGCCAGGCGCAGGGCTCGGTCACCACGCCGTCGAACGAGACGACGATGATGCCGGCTGCGCATGCTTCGGCCACGGCGCCGTTCAGGGCGGTCGGCGATGCGGCGTTGAGCACGATCGCGTCGTATCCCTGAAGGATCATGTTCTGGATCTGGGAGGCCTGCTCGGTCGCCTGATTTTCCGACGTGGTATAGGCGTCCGCGGCGGCGACGACGCCGTCGGCAACCGCCTGTTCGGTCACGGTCTCCCAGCTTTCGAGCATGGCCTGACGCCAGGAGTTGCCGGCATAGTTGTTCGACAGCGCGATCTGGGCATCAGAGGTATCGGCATTGGCGACGGCCGGCACACAAGCCGACAGCAGCGCCATCGCTCCGACGATTCTGGTCGTGGTTTTCATTTTTCCCTCCCTTGGCGTGCTTCGCGCGCGCCGCATTGATCCTGAAACACCTTCTCATGAGGCGTCATTGGTACCCTGCGCGTCGGTCATACCATGGTAAAGCAGGGATGACGCAGGTTATTTGCGGGATCCCGCAACTGACTTGCGCGCGACGTCATACGCCAGTGCTTGCCGCGCCTGAGCCGGTAAAGCAGACTGCCAATTGAAGCAGACTAAAAAATCGGCGGGAGGAATTCGGCGGTCATGGCCGGTACACAACGGAAAGACGCCTGGACGGCCGCCGCCAGCCCGCTGGATTCGTTGCTGCGGATATCGAGCCAGCTTGCCGGCCAGGTGGAGATCCGCGCCGCGCTGCGATCGGTGAAGGCCGAAGTCGAGAACATCCTGCCGGTCGATCATCTGGATGTCTGTCTGATCGACGACGCCGCCGTCTGGAATACCAGCTACGAGGTCGGCATCCGCACCCGGTGGAGCCTGCGCCGGACGCTGGTCGAGATATCGCCGGTGCGCAGCATCCTGTTGAGCGAGACGGATTTCATGCTGACCGACAACGCCATGGAAGATCCGCGCTATACATATCCGGGCGCCTTGTCGCAGCCGATATTCCGCCACCAGCTGCGCAGCCGGGTGAATGTTGCGATGAAGGTGCTCGGCCGCACCATCGGGGCGTTGAACTGCTCGTCGCGCCAGGCCGGCATCTATGACAAGGACACCCTGGAGCGCGTGCGGCACGTCGCCGACGTGCTCGCCCCCTATTGCTATTCCCTGCGCGCCGCGGAAAAAGCCAAGCAGGCCGCCATCGTGCGGGCCGAGACCCACGCCCGCGAAGAGGGGCTGCGCCAGGGGGCGCTGGAACTCACACGGGCACTGGAACAGGAGCGCCAGCGCATCGGCATGGATCTGCACGATCAGACCCTGGCCGATCTGACGCACATCGTCCGGGACCTGGAGCGCAGCGAGGCCAAACCCGATTCCGGCGCGGTGCTGGACCGGCTGCAAAATTGCATTCAGGATCTGCGGCGCATCATCGATATGGCGGTGCCGACACTTCTCGATCTGTTCGGTTTCGCCCACGCGCTGCGCATTCATCTGGAACGGGCGGTCGGCGAGGAAAGCCCGGTGGTGATATCGGTCGTCGACGCGACCGGCGGCGCCGTCGACGATGTCGACAAGACCATCCGCATTGCCCTGTTCCGCATTGCGCAGGAGGCGATCAACAACGCCGCGCGGCATTCCCGTGCCAGTCGGATTTCGGTTCATGTCGGCAAGACCGATATCGGCTTGGTGCTGACGATTGTTGATGACGGGATCGGCATTCCGGACCGCGACGGCAGTACCCCGGCCGGCAAGGCAACGGGCGGCCTGGCGCATATGCGCACGCGCGCTCGCCTTATTGCAGCCGAATTCCAGGTAACAACCGACAACGGCACGCGCGTGGACGTGTGGCTGCCGGGCCGACCCGGCTGCACCGCCGGCGCCGCGGCGCTTACCGAAGTGGAATCCAGCGGATGAAAGTGCTTCTGGTCGAGGATGACCAATTGCATGCGAATTTTCTGATCGACGCCGTCCGCACGGCGCTGCCCGAGGCAACGGAGATCCTGCACGCGGTCAACGGCCGTGACGGCGAGGCCGAAGCGCGACGCGGGCCGATCCTGGCTGTGGTCATGGATCTTCAGATGAAGGAGCGCAACGGCATCGACGCCGCCCGGACGATCTGGGCCGAACGCCCGCAGACGCGGATCCTGTTCTGGTCCAACTATTCCGACGAGGCCTATCTGCGCGGCATCGCGCGCGTGGTGCCGGCGGAATCGTCCTATGGCTATGTGCTGAAGACGGCGACGACCGAAAAGCTGCATCTGGCGTTGCGCGCCGTCCTGCTCGAAGGCCAGATCCTGGTCGACCGGGAAATTCATCAGGTGCAGCAGCGTCATACCCGCACCCACCAGACGCTCACGGACAGCGAATATGCCGTCATGATCGACATGGCGCTCGGCCTGCCCGACAAATGGATCGCCAGACGTCAGGGCATGTCGCTGCGCACGGTGCAGAACCGGCTGCTATCGCTTTACGACAAGCTGGGCGTCGAGGTGCTCGATCATGAACTGGACGACGTGCCGATCAACAAACGGGTCAGGGCCATCACCCGGGCCCTGAGCATCCGGGCGATCAATGTCGAGAGCCTGGAGATCGCCGAACGGGACTTTCAGCTCTGGCTGCAGCGCGAGGGCATAGACGGCATTCCCGGTGCGAACCCCCGTGCGAATCCCGGCGCCGTCCCCGGAGCCCTGGGCCGGCAGAAATGATCATCAATCAACACAATGCGATTGCCCGTCAGGTCGCCATGTCATGGGCGTGGGTGGCCTTGATCTCGAAGGCCGCTTTCAGCAGGGCCTGAGTATAGGGGTGTTGCGGCGCGTTGAAGATCGTGGCCGCCGCGCCTTGCTCGACCACCAGACCGTCCTTCATGACGATCAGATGGTCGGAGAGCGCCTTGACCACCCGGAGGTCATGGCTGATGAACAGATAGGCCAGCCGGTAGCGCTCCTGCAGATCGCGGAGCAGGTCGACGATCTGGGCCTGGACCGACATGTCGAGCGCGGAGGTCGGTTCGTCCAGAACGACGAAGCGCGGCCGCAGCACCATTGCCCGGGCGATGGCGATGCGCTGGCGCTGACCGCCGGAAAATTCGTGGGGATAGCGGTGCCGGGCGTCGGGGTCGAGGCCTACTTCCGTCAGGACGTCGATGATCATCTGCTCCCGCTCGCGGCCCGGCTGGCCGATGCGGTGAACATGCAGGCCTTCTTCCACGATCTCGGAGATTGACATGCGGGGGCTGAGGGAGCCGAACGGATCCTGAAAGACGATCTGCATCTGGCGCCGGAGTGGACGAAGTTCCTTGAATTGCCGGCCCTGCAATTCCTGGCCGTCGAACCTGATCGAGCCGACAGAGGAAATCAGGCGCAGGATCGCCAGCCCGAGCGTCGTCTTGCCCGAGCCGCTTTCGCCGACGACGCCGACCGTGTGCCCCTCGCGGACGGCAAGGCTGATCCCGTCGACCGCCTTGACGTGATCGACCGTCCGTTTCAGCAGGCCCTTCTTGATCGGAAACCACACCTTCAGGTCATCGGCCTGAAGAACGGTTGCGGCACCTTCGGGGGGGCGGGCGGGAAGCCCCTTCGGCTCGGCTTCGAGCAATCGTCGCGTATAGGCGTGTTGGGGCGCGGTAAACAGCTTCTCGGTCGGTTGTTCCTCGACGATCAGGCCATCGTTCATGACACAGATCCGGTCTGCCATCCGGCGAACGACGCCCAGATCGTGGGTGATCAGCAAGAGTGCCATGCCGAACCGCTGTTGCAGCGATTTCAGCAGTTCCAGGATCTGTGCCTGGATGGTCACGTCGAGCGCCGTGGTCGGCTCGTCGGCGATCAGGAGGTCGGGTTCATTCGCCAGGGCCATGGCGATCATCACGCGCTGGCGCTGGCCGCCCGAAAGTTCGTGCGGAAAGGCGTTCAGGCGGCGTTCGGCCTCGGGCAGGCCGACAAGATGCAGGAGTTCCAGCGCCCGTCTGCGCGCCGCCGCTTTCGACAGACCCTTGTGAATGAACAGGACTTCGTTGATCTGCTTTTCGACGGTGTGGAGCGGATTGAGCGAGGTCATCGGCTCCTGGAATACCATCGAGATCTTGTTGCCCCGGATTTTTCTCAGGACCGGTTCCCGGGCGCCGAGCATCTGGGTGCCGTCATACGTGATCGAGCCTTTGGGGTGGCTGGCCGATGGATAGGGCAGTAGCTGAAGAATCGACAGCGCCGTGACCGATTTGCCGGATCCACTTTCGCCGACCAGCGCCACGCTCTCACCCTTGTCGATGTGAAACGAAACCCCCCGCACGGCGGGGGCGCTCCCGCCCGGCACGGCAAAGTTGACATGCAGATCGGAGACCGACAGCAGCGGCGCATCCGCGGTCATGCGCTTGGGATTGCCGGCCGTAGCAAAGGATGGATCGATATCGGTCACGGTCATCAGGCGGTGGCCTTGCTGCTTTGTTGTTGCGGGGCCTGAAGCGTACTGGCGCCGGGGACGGGCAGGGACGCCGCGGATTTCCGCGGATCGAAGGCGTCGCGCACAGCTTCTCCGATAAATATCAGCAGACTCAGCATTACGGCGATTGTAAAGAATCCAGTAAAGCCCAGCCACGGCGCCTGCAAGTTCGATTTGCCCTGTTGCAGCAATTCACCGAGCGAGGGCGAACCCGGGGGCATGCCGAATCCCAGAAAGTCCAGGCTGGTCAACGTCGTGATCGACCCGTTCAGGATGAATGGCAGAAAGGTTATCGTTGCCACCATCGCGTTCGGCAGCGTGTGCTTGAACATGATGACCCGGTTGGGCTGGCCCAGCGCCCGGGCCGCGCGAATGTAATCGAAGTTTCGGGCGCGCAGGAATTCCGCCCGGACGACGCCGACCAGCGACATCCAGCTGAACAGCAGCATGATGATCAGCAGCGACCAGAACCCCGGTTCTATGACGCTGGCCATGATGATCAACAGATACAGCAGTGGCAGGGACGACCAGATTTCGATGAAGCGCTGAAAGATCAGATCCGTCCATCCGCCGAAATATCCTTGAACCGCGCCGGATGCCACGCCGATGACGCTGGCTGCCGCCGTCAGCACCAGGCCGAACAGCACCGAAATCCGGAATCCGTAGATGACGCGGGCGGCAACATCCCGGGCCTGATCGTCGGTCCCCAGCCAGTTGTCCAGAGATGGCGGCGACGGCGCCGGCGAGGGAAGGTCGTAATTGATCGTCTGGTAGCTATAGGGGATCGGCGGCCAGACGATCCAGCCGTCCTCCTCGATCAGGTCCTGGACGAAAGGATCGCGATAATCGGCCGTGGTCGCGAACTCGCCGCCGAACGCCGTTTCGGGATAGTCCACCAGCACCGGGACATAATAGCCCCCGTCGTAGTTCACCAGGAGCGGTTTGTCGTTGGCGATGAACTCGGCGAACATCGATATGAAAAACAGGACGAGAAATATCCACAGCGACCAGTACCCACGGCGGTTGGCCTTGAAGTTCTGGATGCGCCGCCATGTGATCGGCGTGACGCGGATGCCCATGATCCTGCGGACATCGCGTCGTTCAGCACCGGGGGAGGACCTGAGGGAGGAAAAGAGCGCCATGGTTCACACCCTCTGGGACTCGAAATCGATCCGCGGATCGATGACGGTGTACATGATGTCGCCCAGGAGGCCGAGCAGCAGGCCGATTAGGCTGAAGAAGTAAAGCGTGGCGAACATGACCGGATAATCCCGGTTGATGGCGGCCTCATAGCCAAGCAGTCCCAGGCCGTCGAGCGAGAAGATGACCTCGATCAGCAGCGCCCCGGTAAACAGAACGCCGATGAACGCCGAGGGAAAGCCGGCGATCACGATCAGCATCGCGTTGCGGAAGACGTGGCCGTAGAGAACGCGATTCTCGGTCAGGCCCTTGGCCCGGGCGGTCATGACGTACATCTTGCCGATTTCGTCGAGGAACGAGTTCTTCGTCAGCAATGTCAGGGTCGCGAAGCCGCTGATCACCATCGCCAGGACCGGTAGCGTGATGTGCCACAGATAGTCGGCGATCTGCTGCGCCGTCGTCATGTCGGCAAAGCCCTCGGATGTCAGGCCGCGCAGCGGAAACAGGTCGAAATAGCGGCCGCCGGCGAACAGGACGATGAGCAGGACCGCGAACAGGAAGTTGGGGATCGCGTAGCCGACGATCACGACACCCGATGTCCAGACATCGAAGCGGGACCCGTCCTTTACCGCTTTGCGGATGCCCAGGGGAATGGAGATCAGATAGGTCAGGACGGTCGTCCAGAGCCCGAGCGAGATCGAGACCGGTAACTTGTCGATGACGAGATCGACCACCTTCCGGTCCCGGAAATAACTCTCGCCGAAATCGAATCTCAGGAAATTTCCTATCATCATGAAGAAGCGCTCATGCGCCGGGCGGTCGAAGCCGAACATTTCCTCCAGTTCGGCGATGAACGCCGGATCCAGGCCCTGCGCGCCTCGATACCGGGAGTTCGACGAGCCGCCGTCGGACTCAAAGCTGGAGGCGTCGAAATCGCCGCTGCCCCCGCCGGAGAACCGCGCCGTGGCATCGGTCGCCGTTCCCTGGACGCGGGCGATCATCTGTTCCACCGGCCCGCCGGGTGCGAATTGGACAATGACGAATGTCAGGACCATGATGCCGAAAAGGGTCGGGACCATCAGGATCAGGCGGCGGATGATGTAGGACAACATGGGCCGGCTATCGGTCCTTTTTGATCCGGAGGGTTGCGGCGCCGGCCGCCTTGGCGGCCGGGACGGGCGGGATCATTGGGAGTTTTCCTCGACCCACCATGTCGTCAGGAAGGGCAAACCGTACCGTGGCGGGGTCTCGGGACTTCCGAACTTGTTCCAGTAGGCGATCCGATAGGTATCGGAATGCCAGTGCGGCACGACGTACCAGTTCCAAAGCAGGACGCGGTCGAGGGCGCGGGTTGCGGTTATCAGGTCGTCCCGATCGGTTGCGGCGATGATCCGGCCGATCAGCGCGTCGACCACCGGATCCTCGACGCCGATCAGATTGCGGCTGCCGGGCTGGTCGGCCACGTCGCTTCCCCAGAAGTCGCGCTGTTCATTGCCGGGCGACAGGGATTGGCGAAACGTCGTCGAAACCATGTCGAAATCGAAGTTGTCGATACGGGCCAGATACTGGGACGTATCGACGATGCGGATATCCATGTCGATGCCGGCCCGTTCGAGATTGCGGGCAAAGGGACTGGCGATCCGGTCGAGATTGGCCTGAACGAGCAGCAGTTCGAACCGGAACGGCTGGCCCGTTTCCTCGTTGACCAGCGTACCGTCGCGAAGAACCCAGCCGGCCTCTCGCAGCAGGCCGAGAGCATGGCGGACGTTGTCGCGGCTGCGGCCGCTTCCGTCGGTGGTCGGCGACTGGAAAGGTTGCTCGAAGACTTCCTCGGGCAATTGATCCCGGTACGGCTCCAGGATCGCCAGTTCCTCGTCGCTGGGCAGACCGGTTGCCGCCAGTTCGGAGTTTGAAAAGTAGCTGTTGGATCGCTCGTAAGCGCCATGGAAGATGGTTCGATTCAGGAATTCGAAGTCGAACAGATGATTGATGGCTTCGCGGACGCGGCGGTCGCTGAACACGTCGCGCCGGGTGTTCATGACAAAAGCCTGCATGCCGCGCGGGTCTTCCGTCGGTAGTTCTTCCAGAACGATGCGGCCGTCGCGCACCGCCTCGGTATCGTAGGCGGTGGCCCAGTTGGCGGCGGTGTTTTCCTGACGAAAGTCGTACCGCCCGGCCAGAAATGCTTCGAGCATCACCGCATCGTCGCGATAATAGTCATAGCGGATCTCGCCGAAATTGTATTGGCCGCGGGTAATCGGGAGGTCATCCGCCCACCAGTCCTCGACGCGCTCGTATGTGATCGATCGTCCCGGGTCGACCGACGCGATCCGATAGGGACCGCTGCCGAGCGGCGGTTCCAGAGTCGTCTGGGTAAAATCGCGGTCTTCCCAGTAATGCTGAGGCAGAACCAGCATCTGGCCCATGATCAGAGGCAGCTCGGCATTGTCGGTGCTGCCGAATTCGAACCGCACGGTGCGGTCGTCCGTTGCGGTGACCTCGGTCACATCCCCGTAATAAGACTGGTAGAATGGCGGTCCATCTTCGAGCAGGGTATTGAATGTCCAGATGACGTCGTCGGCGGTGATCGGCTCGCCATCCTGCCAGCGGGCTTCCGGGCGCAAGGTGAACGAGACCCAGGACCGGTCCTCGGGCACGGTCATTGATTCCGCAACCAGCCCATATTGCGAAAAAGCCTCGTCGTTGGTCGAGACGGTCAGGCTATCGTAAATGAGGCCGAGCCCGGCGGCGGACTGTCCGCGAATGATGAACGGATGCAGCGAATCGAAACTGCCGAACGCCGACATCCGGACCGATCCGCCGACCGGCGCATCGGGATTGACATAATCCAGGTGCTCGAAATCCGGTGCGTATTTGACGTCGCCGTGCATGGCCAGGCCGTGGGTCGTAACGGCGCCGTCGCTTTCGTTGCCGCTCTGGTCGCTGAGCGCGATTGACGGCGGCGCGGTCAGCGCGATGGCTGCCGCGAGCATCCAGGATGGCCGCCTTTGAATGCCGCGCCCTAAGCCGTATGCGTGCCGGCGTGATTGGCCGTTCATTTCGCCTGCCTCCCCATTGTCGCGCTCACCGTCTTTCGCATGCATGGCCTTCCCTGTGGCCGGCAACCAGAGGTTAGCCGTCGGTTCCGGAGCCATTCTCGTCATACCACCATGTCGGTTGAAATCCGATGCTGTTCGGCAGCCCGATCGAATAGTCCGGATGGGTGTCGGGCATGCCGAATTTGTCCCAGGCTGCGATGCGGGCGATGTCGGCCCCGAAAAACGGCACGACATGATACCCCCACAACAGGACCCGATCGAGCGCGGCACTCGCCGCCCGCAGATCTTCCGCGCTCCCGGCATCCACAACCTCGCGGATCAGGCTGTCGACGGCGTCGCTGGCGATGCCCATGTAATTCGCCGACCCTTCGACTTCCGCCGCTTCAGAGCCGTAATAGGAAAACAGTTCGGTGCCCGGCGGCGGAAAGAAGGTATAGGCAAGCACGGCGGTTTCGAATTCGCGTGACCGCATCCGCCGTTCCCACTGCGCCGGCTCCATCAGTCTTATCGAGACATCAATTCCGATCCGCTCCAGGTTGCGGGCATAGGGCTGAATGACGCGTTCCATCGTGCTGCTTCGAATCAGCACTTCGAATTCGAACGGCTCGCCGGATTCCGTATTCACGAGCTGCCCGTTTCGCGGCTCCCATCCGGCTTCCTGAAACAGCCGCAGGGCCTGGCGGGTTTCGGTCCGGATATTGCCGCTGCCGTCGGTCACCGGCAGTTCGAATGGCTCCTCGAACAGTTCCGGTGGCAGATCGTCGCGGAAGGGTTCAAGCAGTTCCAGTTCCCGCCCCTCGGGCACGCCCTCGGCACTGAATCCCTCGGCGTCGAAATATGTCTCCTGACGGACATACTGATCGTAGAAGACGTTCTCGTTGAGCCACTGGAAGTCGAACAGCCAGGTCAGCGCCCGGCGCACCCGCCGGTCTTCGAACCTGTCGAGACGATGGTTCATCATCAGGCCGTACATGCCGCCGATCTGACGTTCGGGAATTTCGTAGGTGACGATTTCGCCGCGATCGACCGCCGGACTGTCATAGCCGACCGCCCAATTCTGCGCCGAGTTCTCCCACCGGAAATCATATCCGCCCCCAAGAAACGCCTCGAAGGCAATCGTCGGGTCGCGGTAGAAATCATAACGTATGCGGTCGAAGTTATAGTGTCCCCGGTTGACAGGCAGATCGGCGCCCCACCAGTCGTCGACCCGCGCAAAGGTCATGCTGCGCCCGGTCTCGGTGCCGACCAGTTCATAGGGACCGCTGCCAAGGGGGATCTCAAGCGTCGAGGATCCGATATCCCGGTCGCCGTCCTCCCACCAGTGGCGGGGATAGACCGTCAGCCCGGCTATTCGGGCCAGCGGCTTCATTGAATCCGTGGTCGTGAACGAGAACCGGACGGTTTGGTCGTCCAGCACCTCGACGCCCTCGACATCGTCATAGAACGATTTCAGGAAAGGGCGGCCGACCTGCATGACCTGCTCGAATGTCCAGGCGACATCGTCGGCGGTGATTGGCTCACCGTCGTGAAAGACGGCCTCTTCGCGCAGGTGAAAGGTAATTGACGAGCGATCCGCCGGATAGGACACCGATTCCGCAATGAGGCCGTATACGACCCCGATTTCGTCCTGCGATCCGGTCATCAGACTGCTGTGGAGGAGTCCCAGATTGCGCGGCGAATCGCCGCCGAGCGGGACGGAATTCAGGCTGTCGAAAGTGCCGATAGACGACAGCACGATGCTGCCGCCTTTGGGTGCATCCGGATCGGCATAGGCAAAATGCTCGAAACCCGGGCCGTAACCCGGCTCTTCGAATTCGGACAGGTAATACGCACGGTCGACATCCTCAGCCTCGAAAACATCGGCCAGCGCGGCGGGTGTCGTGGTCGGGATGGCCACGAAGACGATCAAGGCGGCGGCCCGCGCGGAATTGGCGGCGTTGCAGCTTATGCCGCCCGCAGACGCCGGGCCGGTTTTCCATGGATTCGATAGGGGCAATCGGTTCATTGCGCGATCTGGCCTTCCCTGCTCGACTGCGATTGGGGCTCCAAGCCCAGTATGATTGATATCGGAGAGTGGCCTGAAAAGGGCAGACGATTACAAGACGCGAAATTTCTGCGACATTTGCCGAATGCCTCGCCGGATGCCCGAACGATCATTGCGACAGGATTTCCAGACACGGCGCCAGCAGTGATCGATCGCCCAATGCCAGAACCGTGCCGTCCGAACCCCGGCGCAACGGCGCCCCCTGCCAGTCGACAAGAAGACCGCCGGCCCCGTCGATGACCGGCACCAAGGCAGCAAAATCGTGCAGTTTGAGGCCGTTTTCGATCACGACATCGACAAATCCCGAGGCCAGCAAGCCGTAATTCGTGCAGTCGCCGCCATAAACCCTGACGGCACATTGATCGGCCACCGTGCGAAAAGCCCGATAGGCTGCGTCGTCGAACAGATCGGGCGCCGTTGTCGTAATGACGGCGCGCGCCAGCGTGGGGCACGATCGCGGCCCGGTCTCAACGCCGTTCAGCAGGGTCCGATGTCCGACAGCCCCGATCCAGCGGTCGCCCACGATCGGCTGGTCGATGACACCCAGAATTGGAACGCCGTCTTCAAGCAATGCGATCAATGTGCCGAAGGTAGGCTTGCCAGTCATGAACGCCTTGGTGCCGTCGATCGGATCGAACACCCAGACATAGGTGGCGTCGTCCCGTTCGGCGCCGAATTCTTCACCGATCATGCCGTGGTCCGGTCGTTCGGCCGCCACGATTCGGCGCATTGCCATTTCGGCGTCGCGGTCGGCGGCCGTAACCGGTGAGGCGTCGGCCTTGATATCGACGGGAAAGGGTGTCCGCCAATAGGGGCGGATCGCTGCCGCCGCCGCATCGGCGAGACGATCGGCCAGATTGATCAGGGCGTCGGGGCAGCGCGATGTGCCGGCGGGAAGCGAAGTCAAGGGCGGCCTCTCATTGCGGTGGCGCTGCGCGGATCTGCAGCGCGATTTCGATAGGCACTCTATCATCGGGCAAGATTAGCATTCCTGTCGCCACGGTTACGAGCTTATCGTGGGCTGGCGGGGCACCGCCTGCGTAACGGGTGCGGGAATCGGATATGACGCTCTACGATCTGAAACCGCGTTTTCAGGCAATGCTGCGGCCCATGGTCGCGCGGATGGCCGCAGCCGGGGTCAGGGCCAATCATGTGACCGTGGCGGCCGCGGTCCTGTCGGTTCTGCTGGGCGTGTGGCTCGCCGTGCTGGGCCAGCCGCATCCGCTGTTCATTTTGTTGCCGGTGTGGCTGTTTCTGCGCATGGCGATGAACGCCATCGACGGCATGCTGGCCCGGGAGTTCGACCAGGCAACCCCGCTGGGCGTCTATCTGAATGAAATCGGCGATATTGTTTCCGATGCCGCGCTGCTGTTGCCTTTCGCGGTGCTGCACGTTTTCGGTGCCTTCTGGGTTGGTCTCGTCATCGTCATGACCCTGGTCGCCGAATATGCCGGTGTGCTGGGCTGGGCCGTCGGCGCAGGGCGGCGCTATGACGGTCCATTCGGCAAAAGCGACCGTGCCCTGGTCCTCGGGTTGCTCGGATTGTGGATCGGGGTCGGCGGGGCCCTGCCGGTCTGGCTCTGGTGGATAATGCCCGCAATGGCTGTTCTGTTGCTGATGACGACGATCAACCGGGTGCGCGCCGTTACCGCAGGCGCCTCCGGAAATGAACAATGATGATTGCGCGATTTCTCGCCGCCGCGACCGCGAAACTGATCACGGCGATGGCTTGGGTCGTCACCGGTGTAACGGCCAACTGGCAGGGCTGCACGCCATCGGCCAGCCCCCGCGTGTATTTCGCCAACCACGGCAGCCATGGCGACTTCGTGCTGATATGGTCGGTTCTGCCGGCCTTGCTGCGCCGCCGGACCCGTCCCGTGGCAGGGGCCGATTACTGGCAGCGCGATTGGGTGCGCCGGTACATCGGAGCTTCGGTCTTCAATGCGCTGCTGATCGAGCGGGATCGAACGGGGCGCAGCACCGATCCCGTTCAGCAAATGACTGACGTGCTGCAGGCGGGATCCAGCCTCATTCTCTTTCCCGAAGGCACACGCAACACGACGGACGAGCGTTTACTGCCGTTCAGGGGCGGGCTGTATCATCTGGCCCGGCGATGTCCCGAGGTGGAATTCGTGCCCGTCTGGATCGAACACCTCAACCGCGTGCTGCCAAAGGGCGAAGTCATTCCCGTACCGTTGTTGTGTACCGTGACCTTCGGAGCCCCGATCCGGCTTTTGCCGGGCGAGGAAAAGTCGGCGTTCCTCGATCGCGCGCGCGACGGGCTTCTGGCGCTGGGAACCCGTTATTCGGAGCGGCATGTATGAGTGCGACACACCAGGCCGTGTGGCTGTTCGGCGGCATCGCCCTCACCCTGGCGGTTGCATCCGTGATCGGCCGCCGGCTGGCAAGGGCGCCCGGCGGTGACAGCAATCCCGCGGTTGAAAACCTCAACGCCCGGATCAAGGCCTGGTGGGTGATGGTCGCCTTCATCGCGGCGGCATTTCTGGTCGGGGAGGGCGGCGTGATCGTCCTGTTCGCGCTTGCGTCGTTTGCCGCGCTGCGCGAATTCCTGACGCTGACAGATACGCGCCGGGGCGATCATATGGCGTTGGCGGCCATGTTCTTCGTCGTCCTGCCGCTCCAGTACTGGCTGATATGGATCGAGTGGTACGGCCTCTATGCGATCTTCATCCCTGTCTATGTGTTCCTGCTGCAACCGATTCTCGTCTCGCTGCGGGGCGATACCGGCCGCTTCATGCTGCGGGTGGCCGAAGTGCAGTGGGGCGTCATGGTCACCGTTTATTGCCTGTCCCATGTGCCCGCATTGCTGACCCTTGAAATTCCGGAATTCGACGGCAACAATCTTTTGCTCGTCGCGTTTCTGGTCCTGGTTGTTCAGGCAAGCGACGTTCTGCAATATGTATGGGGGAAACTGATCGGCCGGCACAAGGTGGCTCCCACGCTTTCGCCCTCCAAGACCTGGGAGGGACTGGTGGGCGGTGTTGCCAGCGCGACCGCGATCGGCGCTGCGCTCTGGTGGATCACGCCGTTCTCCATCGCCGAGGCGGCCGCCATGGCGCTTGTCGTGACGATCATGGGCTTCTTCGGCGGTCTGGTAATGTCGGCGATCAAGCGTGACCGCGGCGTCAAGGACTGGGGCCGGATGATCGAGGGGCATGGCGGTATGCTGGATCGGCTGGATTCCGTTGTCTTCGCCGCGCCTGTGTTCTTTCACGCCGTGCGGTACGGCTGGACCATCTAGGAATTCTCGATCGGAGCCGGCAATTGAACGATCTCGACCTTATCATCGACTTGCATCGGAATGCCGAACGCCAGGGGCCCGGCGGCGACGATGAAACGCGACTTGCCGTCACGTTGTCTGGTCTGGGCGCAGCGAAAGGCCTGAAAATTGCCGACATTGGCTGCGGGAGCGGCGCCCCGACGCTCGTTCTGGCCCAAGCCCTCGATGCCTCGGTAACCGCCGTCGATTTTATTCCGGAGTTTTTGCAGCAACTCGAAATCGTCGCGGCTCAAGCGGGACTTGGCGACCGGATCGAGACGCTGGCAGGGTCGATGGACGCGCTTCCGTTCGAAGAGGACTCCCTCGACGCGATCTGGTCGGAGGGAGCGATTTACAGCATGGGGTTTGCCAACGGGATCAAGGCCTGGCGCCGTTTTCTGAAGCCGGGCGGTATCCTGGCCGTGTCCGAGCTGACCTGGCTGACGCATGAAAGACCCGCCGAGCTGCAGCAGCATTGGATGCAGGAATACCCGGAGGTGGATACCGCATCGGCCAAAATGGCGATTCTTGAAGAAAACGGGTATTCTCCTGTCGGATACTTCCCACTTCCGCCGCGATGCTGGCTGGAAAACTACTACCGTCCGATGCAAGCGCGCTTCTCGGAATTCCTTTCGCGCAACGGCAACTCCGAGGCTGCAGCCGCCATCGTGGCGGCAGAGGAAAATGAAATCGCGCTCTATGAACGGTATGCCGACTTTGTCGGCTACGGCTTTTATATAGCGAAGAGGAGCTGAGCCGCAGAGTAGTTCGAGGCCAATGGGTCTGTCTGGATCTGTTCCGTCCAGCCCAAGATTGCCGTCCACGATGCTCTCGCCGATCGGGATTTTGCTGCACTTGCGGGATAGAATGGGGCGGTGGCGGTGTCCGTTGTCCGTAGCCATGGCAAAGACAAAATGACAGAAACTGTTTCGTCCGAAAAAGCGGGTCACGCCGCCCGCGCGCCGCTGACCGAATCGCGCGGGGCGCCGGGCAAGGGCGACCGGGTGCTGGCGATCGATGCCGTCAGGGCGATTGCGCTGTTTGGCGTTTTGGTAATGAATCTGCGCGACATCAGCGGGCTGACGCTTCTCGGTCCCTATGAACGTGTAAGTCTTCAGACGCCGGTCGACGCTCTGGTCGAGGCGCTTTTGGAAATACTTGTGGATTGGAAGTCACTATCGGCATTTTCTTTGTTGTTCGGGATAAGTTTTACCCTGATTATTGAAAGTTGCCGCCGACGCGATATACCGACCGTCCCGTTTTATTTGCGGCGGCTGTTCGTTCTTTTTCTCTTCGGCATCCTGAATATTGCAGTATTCTTTTGGGGTGATATCCTCGTCACTTATGCCGTATTGGGGCTTGTCCTTTTGCCGGCGAGTTTCTTTTCACAACGCATCGTTCTTGCCGTTGCTGGCGGCCTGATCATCTGCACGCCGTTGATCCTGGCCATGTTCGGCGAGGTGCGGGGCGCGCTCGCCAGTCCGCTAAGCGATTTTGCGACGCTTTTCGGATTCAGCCAGTCCTCGTTCTGGGCGACAATTGGTGTGAACATCGATCGCTATCTGAATGCCGCAGGGGCGAGCACCGCCGTCGGTATATGGCGCTACGCGACCATCACCGGATTGTTTCTGCTCGGACTCTGGGTCGGGAGGGCCGGTATCGCCGGGAACGTAACCGCCCATCGTCCGCTACTGGCCCGGATCGCCGGCATTGCCTTGCCGATCGGGCTGTCGCTTTCCACCGTGGAATTTTTCGTGCCAAGCACGAGCCCATGGTCGATGGCGTTGCTCGTCGGAACGCCGATCCTTGCTATCGGCTATGTCGCCGTCGGGGCCCTGTTCCTTACCAGCGGGTGGGGCGAAGGATTGCGGGCCGTTATGGCGCCGGCTGGCCAGATGGCGCTGACCCTGTATCTGCTGGGCGGATTTTTCGGCGAAGCGATCTTCTACGGCTGGGGTTTCGGACTGCTGGCCTCGGTCGGGGACCTGGCCGTTCTCGCCATCACCATCGGCCTCTATGCCGGATTGGTGGCCGCCAGTCATGCGTGGTTGCGGCGGTTTCGCTATGGCCCGTTCGAGTGGGTGTGGCGCAGCCTGACCCATCTTTCCGTTCAGCCGTTGCGACACCCGGCATAACGCTCCACTCGGGTCACGGCTGTCCGGCCGCTTTGCTAGCGCAGCGCCACGGGCGTTTCTACGGACGTGCCGAGATCGTCGCACAGCATCGAGCCCAGTTCACTGTAGCCGCCCGGCAGAGTGGTGGCGAACATTCGGCAGACATTGCGTCCGCTGATATCGCGAATCGTCTCGCGATCGAACGGGGCGGGGCCGCGTTCCATCAGGGCGGTGAGTGTATCGAGCCGGCTGACTTCGATCAGCGGCGCGACAGATCCATCGAAATCCGACCCCAGCGCGACATGCCGCGACGGCTGCTGGCCGATGTCCTCTGCAATGGTCTTTATGTGGTCCATGACCTCGGGCAGACGCCAGATGCTGGGGCCGATCGCCTGTGGCCAGTAGCCGACGCCGATCAGGCCGCCGTTCTCGATGATCAGGCGGACATCGTCGTCGCCGAGATTGCGGTCGGGCCGGCACGGCTCCTCGCATTCGGCCCTGATTCCGGTATGCGAAACGGTGAAGGGCTTCTCCAGGATCTCCACCGCATCGTGAATGCCAGCCGGAGACATGTGCGCCAGGTCGATCGTCATTCCGAGATTCTGGGCCTCGGTGACGGCCGCACGTCCGTGCCCGGTCAGACCATAGGCCTGACAGCCTTCGCTCGATCCGCTGAGGGAATTGTCGAACCGGTGAACGGGTCCGAACAGCCGCACGCCGGCATCGTGAAGATCCCGGACGTCGGCTCTCACGTCGTCATCGCTCCGACCGCGTCCGCCGATCCAATGCGCACCCTCGATGCCGATGATACCGGCAACGATCTCTTCGCCGGCGGACCAGTCGGCCAGGAATGTTTCAAGGTCGTCGGCGGATTCGATCAGCCGCAGTTCCGGACCCTCGTATTCCAGGGATCGGGCGGCAGCGTCCTTGAACCGGTCTATCTGGTGAAAGGCCCGCGCCCGCAGATCGAAGGTCGGGCGGCCCTGCATCGCCGACAGCAACGTGTTCGCGTCCGGATTGCCGCCGTTGACGCAATCGCGCCACGGCGAACGGATTGGACTTTTCGTGACGATCGTGAACACCTGCATTGAAATATTGCCCTCGCGCATGCGGGGAATATCCGTATGCCCAAAGGTCGAACGCTCCAACAGGTCGCGTTCCCATTTCAACGTGTCGACGTGAAGATCGGCGACGAACATGGATTCATGAAAGGCGGTTTCATCCGCTGTCGGTTTCGGCGCCTCGGGGTCGAGGCCATAAGGGTTCATCATGCGATCGTATCGGCCCGCGAGGTAATAGAATGCGGACGCGTATTCCGAATAAACGACATAGCCGCCGTACCCAAAGCAAAGGGCAATCACGATCAATATAGCTTTGCGCAGCATCCACTCTCCCGACCGACCGCGATCTCTGCTGATTTATCCCAAATTCGCCAATTTGATCCTTGCTAGCGTCGATTTATGACGACAATGCAGTCGGAACACCGGTCAGCGTCCCGCCGACGCCTCTTTTCCGGATCTGGTCGGGATGCGCAGGGCTCGTGACGCCGTCAGGGCCCCCAGGGTAATCAGAAGCGCTGCCGCCGCGACCTGCCAGGTGAACACGCCATAGCCGAACAGGATAAGGATCACGGTCGACAGCAACGGCGCTGCATAGCTCAGCACGCCGAGAAGCTGGATGTTGCCCCGCTTGACCCCGATGTCCCAGACATAGAACGCCGCGCCAACCGGCATCAGGCCGAGGCCCAGCACGGCTGCCCATTCTCCGCCGCCGCGTGGCCAGACGGTCGTCTCCAGGGCCAGATGAAAGGGGACCGACAACAGCGCGGCGGCGGCGCAGAATCCGACGACCGCGCCGGTTGGCACGGTCGCATTGCGCCGCGACAGGACGGAGTAGCTGGACCATGTCAGCGCGCAGGCGACGGCCGCCAGATAGCCGGCGCCGTGACGCGCCTCGAACGAAAGCGAGGCCCCGCGCGTCACGATCAGGGCGGCCCCGAGAAACCCCAGCAGCCCACCAGCAATGTGGAACCAGCGCAATCGTTCGCCTGGGAGGGCGGCAGAGAATATCACGATCAGCAGCGGCCAGAGATAGGCAATCAGGCCCGCCTCGATCGGCGGTGCGTTGCGCAAGGCCGTAAAATACAACGCGTGATAGCCGAAAAGGCCAACGACGCCGAGCGCCCAGACGCGAAGCGGCTGGACGAGGTCGCGCCAGCGTCCGGTCATGGCCATCCACAGAAAGCCGACAGCCGTACCGACGGCAAAGGAAAGCGCATTGAGCTGGAATGGTGGTACGGCACCGGACGCGGCGGTCAGAATCGCCAGCAAAGCCCACATCAGAACCGCTGCAAAGCCGATCCAGGTGGCGGTATTCGTGGTCGCCCCCGTCACGGCGGATTTGTCCATGGTGGCCCGACCCTCCGTGAAAACCCGCGAGTATGCTTCGGGTGCTATCGGCTTATTGTCACGAAAAAGGGGGACGCCCCAGTGCCTGGCGCGCCCCCCGGAACGACCGTTTCCCCTGCGGATGGCCGGAAAGACGGGTCAGCCGTTGTTCTGGACTTCGGTCTCGTCTGAACCCGGGTCTTCCGCTTCCGAACCCTCGGCACCGTCGTTGGTTTCGCTGGCGTCGGTTTCGCCGCCACCGGCATCTTCGGCTTCGCCTTCGCCACTTTCAGCGTCGTCAGCCGATTCGGCCTCGACCTCGTCCGCACTCGGAAGCGGCAACGGGTCGCTGCTTTGCTCGTTCATCCAGGCGATCAGATTGGCCCGATCCTCGGCGTCGCCCATGCCCGCATAGGACATGTTGGTGCCCGGCAGATAGCCGCGTGGATTTTCGATGAAGGCATTCAGATTCTCGAATGTCCACTCGCCGCCTTCGTCTGCCCGCGACTGCACGGCAGAAGAATAATTGAAATCGGCCGCATGCGCCATTGCACCGCCGACGACGCCCCAGAGATTCGGGCCGACGCGGTTGGGTCCCCCTTCCTCGAAGGTGTGACAGGTGGTGCATGCCCTGGTCAGGGATTCACCGGCCGACGGATCGGCGCTGGCAAGCAGCGGCCGAACATCCGGCAATCCTTCCGGCTCCTCTTCGGCCGGTGCTGCCGGCCCGGATTCGGTATCGATTTGCAGTTCGCTGAGCGCCGGCTGCTCCGGGGCGACAAGCAGATCTGCGATAAAGCCTGCAGCCATGGCAATAATGCCCGCCAGCAACACCGAGGCGAAAATCTTATTCAGTTCCATACCGGACTGGACCCTTGTTCCTGGATGCGGGGCTTGAGTGGACTGACCGGCGTAGCCCCAGGATTCATTTTACGCCCGGATTTCTATGCGGTCTGGCACGTCAAGGCAAGTCCCCCGCGACGTCCGCGCTGCATTGACGCTTGACGCGTGATGGGAATTGCAGGCAGTGGACACCTGCAACGATGGTGGAACGCCTTGTCATGAGCCGCTGCTGTGTTCTGATTCCCGCCCGGCTTGCGGCGTCGCGCCTGCCGGGAAAACCGCTCGCCGACATCTGCGGCGAGCCGATGATCGTGCATGTCATGCGCCGGGCCGAGGAGGCCGATATCGGCCCCGTGTTCGTCGCCTGCGATGATCGGCGCATCGCCGATGCGGTCGAGGCGGCCGGCGGCCGAGCCGTCCTGACCCGGGCCGATCTGCCCAGCGGATCGGATCGGATCAACCAGGCGCTTGAGATCATCGATCCTGACGGGACTTTCACTGACGTCGTCAATCTGCAGGGCGATCTACCGACCATCGATCCTGCCGTGGTCGGCGCGGTTCTGAGACCATTCGAGAATACAGCCGTCGATATTGCCACGATCGCGGCGCCGATCGTCGATCCGGCGGAACGTGAAAATCCCAATGTCGTCAAGGCCGTGGTCGAGGCGGCGCCCGGAGCGACAGGCGGAAGGGCGCTTTATTTTTCGCGAGCAACGGTGCCGACGGGATCCGGCCCGATGTATCATCATATCGGCATCTACGCTTACCGGCGGGATTCTCTGCGGCGGTTCGTTGCCGCGCCGCCCGGCCATCTTGAGCAGCGCGAACGGCTGGAACAACTCAGGGCGCTGGGAATCGGCATGCGACTGGATGTTGCCTTCGTCGATACCGTCCCGATCGGTGTCGATACGCCGGCGGATCTCGACCGGGTGCGTGTGCTGCTGGACCCCCGGCACCGAATTCCGACATAGCGCGTTCGGGGGCGGATAGAATGGCCAGGTTGAAAAGCGGTGTTGAGTTCGAACGATGAAAAGCATGGATAGCAAAACGAACGTCATTTCGTTCCAGGGCTGGGCCGGAGCCAATTCCGACATGGCCTGTCGGACGCTCTATCCCGGATACCAGACGCACGCCTGTCCCACGTTCGAGGAGACGATCGGCGCCGTTGAAGAAGGGCGTGCCGATCTCGCGATGATACCGATCGACAACTCGGTCGCAGGGCGTGTCGCCGACATTCATCATCTGCTTCCGCATTCCAGTCTGCACATCGTCCGGGAGCATTTTCAGCGAGTGCGCCATAACCTGCTGGCCCGACCGGGGACGGGTCTGGCCGAAATCCGCGAGGTTCACAGCCATGTCCATGCCATCGGCCAGTGCAAGGAGTTTCTGCGCGCTCATGGACTGACGCCCGTGGTCCATGCCGACACCGCCGGCGCGGCACGAATGATTTCGGAATCGGCCGAGCCCGGACGTGCGGCCATCGCATCGACGCTGGCTGCCGAGATCTACGGTCTTGAGGTCCTGGCAAGCGATATCGAGGACGCCGAGCACAACACCACGCGGTTCGTTGTCATGGCGTCGGAGCCGAAATGGCCCGAGGCCGGGACGGCCGGCCTGTTGACCAGTTTCGTCTTCGAGGTGCGCAGCGTACCGGCTGCCCTCTACAAGGCCCTCGGCGGTTTCGCAACCAACGGCATCAATATGACAAAGCTGGAAAGTTATATGGTCGAAGGACGATTTTCGCAGGCACAGTTCTATGCTGACGTCGAAGGGCATCCCCAGGATCCGCCGATGCGCCGTGCCTTCGAAGAATTGGACTTCTTTACCAAGTCAGTGCGCATCATGGGTGTCTATCCTGCCCATTCATTCAGATCCGATCCCAGTCAGACGACGGACGCGGCGGATTGAGCGACCGGAGTGATCTGATGATCGGCCGGAGGTCAGGAACGCGGAGGACATGCCGTTGACGGAGATATTCGTCATGGACGGCGATCCGGCCAGCGATATCGCCCGATGGGGCGGGCGGCGGGGGAGCCAATGGGGCGGGCCGTCCGGTGGCAACACCGAGGCCGCCAGCGAGCCGCCCGATCCGGCCGGACTGTCGGCGGGGCCGCTGTCGCTGCTCGACGTGCTGATGTCCGACACCGATCGGCTGCGCGCGGTGCATGACGCATATATTGCCGCCGGGGCCGACATTATCACCATGGCGACCGCGCCTTTGACGCCGACCCGCCTTTACGATCTGGGTCTTGAAAGCAGGCTCGACGATCTGCTTCTCACGGCCTGCGGGATTGCGTGCGCCGCGCGCGATGCGGCCTCCAGGGAGATCCGCGTTGCGGCGTGTCTCGGGCCGCTGGTGGCCGATACGCGGCGCTACGAGGGACCCATAACTGAACTGATTGGGGTCTACGAATATCTGCTGCACATGATGGCGACCGAATCCGATCTGATTTTCTGCACCGGCATGACGTCGGTCCGCGAGGCCGAGGCCGCGGCGCTGGCGGGGGCCATGACCGGGCGGCCGGTGTGGCTTTGTTTCGCTGTCGACGACAGCCGCCCGGCAGCGCTGGCCGGTGGCGAGCCTCTGGCCGACGCCATCGCTGCCGTCGAAGGGCTGCCCGTTGACGCGATCCTGTTGCAGTCGGCGGACGCGGACCGGCTGGCACCTGAATTGCGACGTCTGGCACCCCTGGCGGATACGCGTTTCGGCGGCCGTGCCGGTGTCGACGGCGACGGGCCTGCCGCGTTTCCCGTCGGTCCGGCTGCGGCGCCTGATGCGTATGGGTACTGGATAGAGGATTGGCTGGATGTCGGCGCGTCGATCATCGGCGGCGGCCCGGCAACGACACCGGCTCACACGGCCCATGCCCGGTCGCTGATCGATCTGAGGCCGAACGCGCCGTTCCGATCGTTGCTTTGACCAGTGGCATCGAGTTGTCGGCAGGTCATGTGCCCGTTGCCGGTCTCTCTCGAGGGGGCGCCTGGCGATACGTGATTAGTGGATGGTCTTTTCAAGCACCCAGAGCTCGACCTCAAGCCGGGACTGTGCTGGACATTTTTCCGGATGATAATGCCGATAGACGCGGCTGGCGACGTCGAGCGCCACCATTTCCGGTGCGCCGCTGCGCCTCATGCCATCATAGGCTTGAGCGACGGCGGCCCGGCACCGGCATTCCTTTTCGCCAAGCTGTTTTTCGTGGCACATGGTACCGTCCTCGTCCCAAACCGGGCTCAATCCGCACCGGGTTGAAAACGTCCCGGCGGTGGGCATGATACCTGACGCAGCAGAATTGCCCCGGCAATGATCATCGTGCCCGATCCTGTCTTGTTACACTATAACGCGCGCTCAGAAAAGTGCTCATGAAATTTGCCGGTCACTTTCCCGGCTCTCCCCTGCGTTTTGCGCCGCCACGAGGATGGGTCGCAGCGTGCAGTTCCAGCAAGCGGGCGTCATCGACATCGGTATAGCGTTGCGTCGTCGAAAGCGACGCGTGGCCCAGCAGGTCCTGGATCGTGCGCAGATCACCGCCAGAGGCCAGCAGATGGCTGGCAAAGCTGTGGCGCATGGCGTGCGGTGTCACCGAATCCGGCAATGACAGTACCTCCCGCAGCCGCCGGACCTGTCTCTCCGCGACGCCCGGATTGAGCCGTCCGCCCCGAAGGCCGACGAAAAGTGGGCTTTCCGGTGTTCGGGCAAAGGGCCTTGCGTGCAGATAGACATCCACCCGCCGTGCAATGGTCTGCAGCAGCGGGACCACGCGTTGGCGGCCGCCCTTGCCATCGACGACGAGGTTGTCGGATCCGGAGAAGGCCCGGCAATCGAGAGCCAGAGCCTCGCCCAGGCGCAGTCCGGCCCCATACAGCAGGCTGAGCAGCGCAACGTCGCGCTGGCCGATCCAGGCGATCCGTGACAGGCAAGGAGCCTGATCGATGGTCTCCAGTGCATCCGCGACAGTCAACGGGCGGGGTAGCGGCGGCTTGTGGCGCGGGGTCGTGAGGGCCGCGATGGCCGGATTGTGAAGAATGCCGCGGCGGTCAAAATAGAAGAACAGGCTTCGTATGCCGGACAAACCGCGGGCCCGGCTGGCTGCGCCCAGACCGCTGCCGGCCTGCCGGGCAAGATACGCCCTGAAATCGGTCAGCGACAGACCAGCCAATGTCGCCAGGGAGGGCTGGCAGCCGCGATAGGCCATGAGGAATGAAAGGAATTTTCGGCAGTCGCTGCAATAGGCTCGAACCGTATGGTCGGCGTACTGCTTTTCCGTTGTCAGCCATCGACGCCACTGCCCGAGGGCGGCGGCCAGATCCGGTGCCGCGACGTCCGGGGCATACCCGGCCGAATCGTCGCTGCTCTCTCTGGTCGATGGGTGTGAGGCGGGATTCTGCGATGCGGAAGTGCGTTCATCCGTTGGCGGGGCCGGGGATTGGGCCGGGGATTGGGCCGGTGATCGGGCCGGGGGAGGCGCGGCCCGGCCCGTCATTCCGGCAGGTCCAGCCACAGTCGTATGCACCGCTCCATGATCCGCGCCAGAAAGGCGGTCAGGTCGGTGCGCATGCCGTCCTGAAACATGTCGGGTTCGCTCGACCCGAGGGCAAGAAGGCAAGGCGGTGTCTGGGAGGAAACCGTCAGCCGGATGAGCGCCTGGCTGCGCACCTGCTTCCCGGAATCGCCATACAGATGTTCATCGCCGCCGATTTCCGATTGCAGGAGGATTTCCTGCCCTTCCAGCCGATTATCGATGAAATCCGGCGGGACGACGCGGACGCCGGGGGCGTCGACATGCGGTTCGCTATCATTGCCGCTCCGCTCGATGATGAGGGCGGCCATGTCAAGGTCGAGCATTGCCGGCAGGTCGTTCGCGATCGTATCGATAAGCCGCTGAAAGCTGTCGGCGTCGAGCAGATGCAGCGCCGCAGAATGGACCCGGTTCTGTATCGTCAGATTGGCCCGCGATGCGCTGATGATACCGCGCTGCTGTTCTTTCAGGCGGGTCACTTCGTCCCGGAGCCGCTCCAGCATCACATGGCGAAGATCGACAACACCGTCAGATTTCGGGGCTTCCGGCGGCCGGATCTTCAGCAGCATGTCCGGATTTTCGTCCAGGAAACCGGCCAGAAAGTCCGGGTTGCGCCGCAGAAAAAAGCCAACGGCCTCTTCGGTGGACAACGTCGAGCCCGTTTCAGCCTGCCTGGCGACGCCTTTGCCGGCCAGCCCGTTCTCCGTGCTTCCCCCATCGCCGCCCCCTCCGTTGCTGACGGATTGGCCGCTGGAATTGGGGTCGGCATTGCCGCCGCTCGGTGATTTCGCCTTTTCGCTCACGATCGTCGCCTCGTCCCAGCCGTCGGGTTCCATCCAGACAATGAACATCCTGGCGGCGGTCACGGCAAGGGTGTTTTTTGCTTCCATGGGTCGTATCGCTGAAAAGGTGGCGGTTAGGCATTCCTCTGGCGCCAGACGCGTGCCAGTGTCCGCCCATGCCGGATTCCGTTCTCCGAGGCCGTCACCGATGATCGACTCCCCGCTATTCGATAGTTGCCCGGAAAGCAGTGGCGTGAGCGTTTCGGTGCTGGTCGCTGCCCCTCTGCCGCGCGCCTTCGACTATCGTGTGCCCGATGGCATGGCCGGCGTCGACGGCGGCATCAGCCCCCTTGCCAGCGGCACCGTCGTCGTCGTGCCGTTGGGTCGGCGCGAAGTGGTCGGTGTCGTCTGGGGGCCGGGAAGCGACGACGTGGCCCCGGGCCGGCTCAAGGATATTGTCGCCGTTCTGGATCTGCCACGGCTGACGCGCTCGTTCCGTGCATTTATCGATTGGGTGGCGCGATATGTCATGGCGCCGCCGGGGTCGGTGCTCCGGTTGGCGATCGGCAGTCCGGCGCTCATGGATCCGCCAAGGCCCATAACTTTGTATGCTTTGCCGGAGGAGTCGCCATCGCCCGATGGCGAGGCCAGCGACGTCGGGGGCGTGCGGCTGACCGCTGCGCGCCGACGCGTTCTGACCGCAGCGGCGGGTCTGCCGCCGTTGACCGCGAGCGATCTGGCGGCGGAAGCCGGGGTCGGGGCAGGGGTCATCAAAAGCCTGGCTGATCACGGACTGCTGCAGCGACTCGTCCGGACGCCCCAAAGCGCGGTTGAGGGCCCGCCAACAGATCTGCCGCCGGGTCCGGAGCTGGGCCCGGATCAGCAAGCCTGCGCCGATGCCCTGGTCGAGGCCGTAAGGCGTCGCCCGGACCCCGCCAGCGCCGATAATGCCGGTGCCGAGGATGAGGCTGGCTTCCAGCCCTTCGTTCTCGACGGGGTCACCGGCTCCGGCAAGACAGAGGTTTATTTCGAGGCGATTGCCGAAGCCGTGCGGCAGGGACGCCAAGCCCTTGTCCTGTTGCCGGAAATCGCACTTTCTACACAATGGCTGGAGCGCTTTCGCCACCGATTCGGTTTCGATCCCCGCGCCTGGCATTCCGAAGTGACCAGCGCGCGTCGGCGGGAGACGTGGCGCGCGGCCGCCGCAGGAACGGCGTCCGTCGTGGTCGGGGCACGTTCGGCCCTGTTCCTGCCATTGCCGAAACTCGGCCTGATCGTGGTCGACGAGGAGCATGACGGCGCGTTCAAGCAGGAAGACGGCGTCGTCTACAATGCCCGCGATATGGCGGTCGTGCGTGCCAAGATGGTCGGCTGTCCGGTCGTTCTGGCCTCCGCGACCCCCAGTCTTGAGACGCTCGGCAATGCCAGGGCCGGGCGATATCGTCACCTCGTGCTGCCCGACCGGCACGGGCAGGCGGTATTGCCTCATGTGGAGACCGTCGATCTGCGGCGCGACAGGCCGCCGCGCGGCCGCTTCATCGCGCCCGGCGTCGTCGACGCGATCCGCGAGACCATGGCCCGCGAAGAGCAGGCGATGATATTCCTCAATCGCCGCGGCTATGCGCCCTTGACGCTGTGCAGCGCCTGTGGACATCGGCTCGAATGCCCGAATTGCACTGCTTGGCTGGTCGAGCACCGGCTTTCCGGCCGCCTGATGTGTCACCATTGCGGCCATTCCAGCCGGTTGCCGCCGAAATGCGAAAGCTGCGGCGCCGAGGAAAGCTTCGTGCCCTGCGGTCCGGGTGTCGAGCGCATCGCCGAAGAAGTCGCCGATCTGTTCCCGGATGCGCGCTCGATTATCATGGCGTCGGATGTCATTCACACAGCGGCACAGGCCGCTGATATGATCGCCAGGGTCCAGTCACGGGATGTCGATCTGGTCATCGGCACCCAACTTGTCGCCAAGGGGCACAATTTCCCCCTGCTGTCACTGGTCGTCGTCGTTGACTCCGATATCGGATTCGAGGGCGGCGACTTCAGGGCCTTCGAGCGGACCTATCAGCTACTCAGCCAGGTCGGCGGGCGATCCGGCCGGGCCGAGACGTCAGGAACCGTTCTGTTGCAGACAAGGGCTCCCGAGCATCCCGTTATCGCCGCCCTTACCAGCGGTGACCGTGACGGATTTCGCGACGATCTGCTGGAGGAGCGGCGCCGGCACGGATTGCCGCCCTTTACCCGCATGGCCGCCGTGATCGTTTCCGGTCCCGATGCAGCAACCGCAGACAGAGTTGCCCGGGATCTCGGCCGGACGGCGCCGGCTGGCGATCCGGCGGTGTCCGTCGTCGGTCCGGCGCCAGCGCCCCTTGCTCTGTTGCGCGGCCGGCATCGCCGCCGACTGCTTATGACCGCCGACCGCCGGGTGCCGATTCAGCAGGTTCTGAACGACTGGATCGGCAAGGTCAGCGTTCCGGCTTCGGTAAAGGTCACCGTCGATGTCGATCCTTACTCATTTATGTGATCCCGATCAGTCGGCGCGGCTGGCGACCAGATCCACCGTCACGGTGACATCCAGGCCGACGGTGTCGCCGCTCTCCCACTGCCCCTCGCCGACATTGAAGGCCGTTCTGACGAGGTCGAGTTCGCCTTGCATATGGGCGCGATCGTCGTCGATCTCCAGCGTGAACGGCAGGGTCACATCCCGGCTGACGCCCTTGATCCTCAGCGTGGCGTCGGCTTCGTAGCCCTGGTCCGTTTCCCGGAAAGCTGTCGTTTCGAAGACCGCTTCGGGGTGGTTCCCGGCGGCAAACCATTCCGAGTTCGTAACGTTCCCGTCGCGGTCGCGACTGTCGCTGGTAAAGCTGGCAACATCGATGACGACACGGACATGGGCATCGTCCAGGGCGTCGGGATCGAATTCGATGTCGGCCCGGAACGATTCGAAGGCGGCCGTGAACTCGCTTCCCATCTGCGTTGCGACAACGCCCAGACGGCTCTCATCGTGGTCGACGGTCCAGCTGTCGGCGGCAGCGGGCGCGGTGCTGAGGCCGATTGCCGCCAGGGCGGCGGTGAAAATTCTGATTCTCGTTACCGACATTTCAGTTTCTCCGTTTTGGTGATTGGCGTGCGAACGGCAGCATTCGCAACAGGGTATCGTCCTTCAAAACGAAATGGTGCTTCAGCGCTGCGCCGACATGCAGGAAAACCACCGCGATCAGGAGGCGCGAAAGCCAAATGTGCACGACCTCGGCCAGGTCCTGCAGATCACCGTCACTCGGGATCAGATTAGGCACGGTGACGAGGCCGTAGAGGGTCATCGGAAACCCGGAAGCCGAATTGATGATATATCCGGTTACGGGCATTGCCAGGATCAGTACGTAAAGACCGGTGTGGGTAACGCCGGCCAGGACACGCTCATGGGGCTTGAGCGTATCTGGCAGAACCGGTGCCGGATTGATCAGCCGCCAGATGATTCGAACAACGACCAGCGCCAGAATGATCAGCCCGGTCGCCTTGTGTAGGGCATACAACTGAAATTGCTCGGGACCGGGCGGCAGGCTGTTCATATACCAGCCGAGGCCGATCATCGCGATGATCAGGACGGCGATCGCCCAGTGGAGCAACTGGGCGATGGTGCCCCATCGATCGGTGGTGTTGCGCAACATCATCGAAGGCTTCCCTGTCCCGTCATGTTCAGCGTTGGAACTTGAAGTGGCCCTTTATGTGCGTCATGTCATCCTGTCACGACGCCTCCGTTTTCGAATGCTCAGTTTACCAGCAGGAAACAGCGCGCCGACATCGTCCCGCGTCAATGTTCTAGCCGACCCGCTCACGGGCGGTGGGCGGATTGTGGCAGGGTTCGGGCGGTTGGGTTGTTGCGCGGCCCTGATGGGTGTGTTAGATGACGCCCGTTCGCGATCCCATCCAGGGGTCGCGCATCATCCGTGTATCCGTCTAAATGGATCCGCATTCTCCTGCCCTCTTCGTTTCGGGCGCAAACCTGACTGTTCGAGGTTTCCGGTGGCATCTTCGAGTTCAGGGGCATCAAGCATCGCTCTGCGATATGCGACAGCCCTTTTCGACTTGGCCGACGAGTCCAAGGCCCTGGATCAGGTTGCCGACGATCTCAAGGTCGTCAAGGCGGCCATGGCCGAAAGTGACGATCTTCGCCGTGTCATCGCCGCGCCGGGCCTGTCGCGCGACGACCAGCGCAACGTGATGGACGCCGTGCTGGAAAAGGCCGGTGTTTCCGAGTTGACCCGGCGTTTCGTCGGGGTGGTGGCTGCCAACCGGCGATTGTTCGCGCTTCCCAGGATGATCGAGACCTATCTTGAGGAATTGGCGCGCCGCCGGGGCGAGATCGTGGCCGACGTGACCACGTCCAACGACCTGTCCGACACCCAGCGCGACGCATTGGTCGATCAGATAAAGAAGGCGGTCGGGCAGAATGTGTCTGTCAACGTTACCGTCGACAAGGACATTCTGGGCGGAATGATCGTCCAGATCGGCTCCCGGATGATCGATTTCTCGCTTCGCACCAAGCTCAGTACACTACAACTCGCCATGAAGGGGATTGGTTGATGCAAATCCGTGCCGCCGAAATTTCCGCGATCATCAAGGACCAGATCGCCAATTTCGGGACCGAGGCCGACGTCGCCGAGGTGGGTCAGGTCCTGTCGATCGGTGACGGCGTTGCCCGTGTCTACGGGATGGACAACGTCAAGGCCGGCGAGATGGTCGAATTTCCGAACGGGATCAAGGGCATGGCCCTCAATCTCGAAACGGACAATGTCGGCATCGTGATTTTCGGCTCCGACCGCGATATCAAAGAGGGCGACACCGTCAAGCGTACCGGCGAAATCGTCGAGGTGCCTGTCGGACCGGGGCTGCTCGGGCGCGTCGTTGATGGTCTCGGAACGCCGATCGACGGCAAGGGTCCGTTGACCGACGTGAAGATGACACGGGTCGAAGCCAAGGCGCCGGGCATTATTCCGCGCAAATCGGTTCACGAGCCGATGCAGACAGGCATCAAGGCTGTTGACGCTCTCGTGCCGATCGGTCGTGGACAACGCGAATTGATCATTGGTGACCGTCAAACCGGTAAAACGGCTGTCGCGATCGACACGATCATCAACCAGCGCGACGTTAACGCCAAGGCCGAAGACGAAAGCAAAAAACTCTATTGCATCTACGTCGCGATCGGCCAGAAACGGTCGACGGTCGCGCAGATCGTCAAGTCGCTCGAAGAGAGCGGCGCGATGGAATATTCCATCGTCGTCGCCGCCACGGCCTCCGAGCCGGCGCCGCTGCAGTTCCTGGCTCCATACGCCGGCTGTGCCATGGGCGAATATTTCCGCGACAATGGCATGCACGGCCTGATCGTGTATGACGATCTTTCCAAACAGGCCGTCGCTTACCGCCAGATGTCATTGCTGCTGCGTCGTCCGCCGGGCCGCGAAGCCTATCCGGGTGACGTCTTCTACCTTCACAGCCGCCTTCTTGAGCGTGCCGCGAAGCTGAATGACGAGCATGGTGCGGGATCGCTGACGGCGCTGCCGATCATCGAAACCCAGGCCGGCGACGTCTCCGCCTATATTCCGACCAATGTCATCTCGATCACCGACGGTCAGATCTTCCTAGAGACCGGGCTGTTCTATAAGGGCATCCGGCCGGCCATTAACGTCGGGCTGTCCGTCTCGCGGGTCGGCTCTTCGGCCCAGATCAAGGCGATGAAACAGGTGGCCGGTTCCATCAAGCTCGAACTGGCACAGTACCGCGAGATGGAAGCGTTCGCACAGTTTGCTTCGGATCTCGACGCGTCGACGCAGAAGCTGCTCGCCCGTGGCGCCCGTCTGACCCAGCTGCTCAAGCAGGGTGAGCGGAGCCCGCTGCCTGTCGAGGAGCAGGTGCTGTCGCTGTTTGCCGGTGTCCGCGGTTATCTGGATAATATCGACGCTGACCGGGTGAACGAGTTCGAGCACAGACTTCTTGAGGAAGCCCGGGTGAAGGGCAGCGATTTGCTGAACGAGATCCGGGAAAAGAAGGCGCTGAACGATGACATCGAAAAGCGGCTTCATGACCTGGTCGGTGGTTTCGCGAAGACCTTCGTCTGACGCCGATTGAAACAGGGGCCGGGGGGCGTTCGACGCCGTCCGGCCGACCGTTGAAGACAAATTACGCGGGCGGGAATGGCTAGTCTCAAGGAACTCCGAAACAGGATCGCCAGCGTCAAGTCGACGCAAAAGATCACTTCGGCCATGAAGATGGTTGCGGCCAGCAAGCTGCGCCGTGCCCAGGACCAGGCAGAAGCCGGACGTCCCTATGCAGAGCGTATGGAACGCATGCTGGAGAGCGTCGCGGCCAGCGTCGGCACGACCGGGCAGGGGCCCAAGCTTCTGACCGGCACCGGCAAGGACGATGTCCATCTGGTCGTCGTCGTGACGTCGGACAAGGGACTGTGTGGCGGGTTCAATGCCTCGATTCTGAGGCGGGCCCGCGGGCATATCCGGTCTTTGCTCGATGATGGCAAGACTGTGAAAATCCTCACAGTGGGCCGGAAGGGCCGCGACAATCTCCGCCGCGATTTTGCCGACAAGCTGGCGGATCATGTCACCGAGGTGGACAAGCCCCGGCTGACATTCGGCGCCGCTGACAACATCGCGCGTAAGATCCTTGTCGGCTACGACAACGGTGATTTCGACCGCTGCACCATGGTTTACAGCCGGTTCAGATCAGCCATCACCCAGATTCCGACGGTCGAACAACTCGTTCCCGTGGCACTTCCCGAGCCTGGTCAGGCTGCTGAGGCCGCGCCGGCTACAGGAACCACGGGCGATCGAGCGGGCGGCAGGACGGCGGGCGTCGGCGGTTCGACGAAGAGCACCGCGCCTTATGAATTCGAACCCGACGAAGAAACGATTCTGACCCAGCTGCTGCCTCGCAATCTGGCCGTCCAGATATACAAGGCACTGATGGAAAGCGCGGCCGGCGAGCATGGCGCGCGGATGACCGCGATGGACAACGCGACGCGCAACGCCGGGGATATGATCAATGATCTGTCACTGGTCTACAACCGCACGCGGCAGGCCACGATCACCAAGGAACTGATCGAGATCATTTCCGGGGCCGAGGCGCTGTAGCGCCGTTCCGGCGCGGAACCGGCGTCGATGAGATCCGTCTCATAGGGCACCGTGACAGAGACACGATTAGAGTAAGCAATTCGAGCGCTTCAGGAGCGAATCATGGCTAAGAAACCGGCCAACACGGCATCGTCAACCAACTCTGTCGGCAAGGTCACCCAGGTCCTGGGTGCCGTGGTCGACGTTAAGTTCGACGGCGAGTTGCCGCCGATTCTCAACGCCCTGCACACACAGCTCGACGGTAAGACGCTCGTGCTCGAGGTGGCTCAGCACCTTGGCGAAAACACCGTTCGAACCATCGCCATGGATGCGACCGACGGCATGGTCCGCGGTCAGGAAGTCAGCGATACCGGGGCATCCATCACCGTGCCGGTTGGACCGGAAACACTGGGACGCATTCTGAACGTCGTCGGCGATCCGATCGACGAGCTGGGCCCGGTCGAAACGAAGAAGAAATCGCCAATCCACCGGGAAGCGCCGGCCTATATCGATCAGTCCACGGAAACCCAGATGCTGGTCACTGGCATCAAGGTCGTGGACATGCTGGCCCCATACGCGAAGGGGGGCAAGATCGGGCTGTTCGGTGGTGCCGGGGTTGGCAAGACCGTTACGATCATGGAACTGATCAACAATATTGCGAAGGCCCATGGCGGTTACTCGGTCTTCGCTGGCGTCGGCGAGCGAACGCGCGAGGGTAATGACCTCTATCACGAGATGATCGACTCCGGTGTTATCAACGTTGATGGGCCCGGATCGAAGGCGGCGCTTGTTTATGGACAGATGAACGAGCCGCCCGGTGCCCGTGCTCGGGTGGGCCTGACAGGTCTGACGCTGGCCGAATATTTCCGTGACGAGGAAAGCCAGGACGTGCTGTTCTTCGTCGACAACATTTTCCGTTTCACGCAGGCCGGCGCCGAAGTCTCCGCTCTTCTGGGCCGTATTCCATCGGCGGTTGGCTATCAGCCGACGCTGGCGACCGATATGGGTGGCCTGCAGGAGCGCATTACATCGACCAACAAAGGCTCGATCACGTCGGTTCAGGCAATTTATGTTCCGGCCGATGATTTGACTGACCCGGCGCCGGCGACATCATTCGCGCACCTTGACGCAACAACGGTTTTGAACCGCTCCATAGCCGAGCAGGCGATTTTCCCGGCCGTCGATCCGCTCGATAGCACAAGCCGAATTCTGGATCCGCGCATTCTCGGTGAGGAGCACTATAACACGGCCCGTGAAGTGCAGCGCATTCTTCAGACTTACAAGTCGCTTCAGGATATCATCGCCATTCTCGGCATGGACGAACTGTCAGAAGACGACAAGTTGGTCGTGGCCCGTGCCCGCAAGATCCAGCGCTTCCTCAGCCAGCCGTTCCACGTCGCCGAAGTGTTCACCGGGACGCCCGGTGTCTTCGTCACGGTCGAGGAGACGGTCCGTGGCTTCAAGGGCATCTGCGCGGGTGATTACGACCACCTTCCCGAAGCGGCTTTCTACATGGTTGGCACCATCGACGACGCGGTCGAAAAAGCCCGCAAAATGGCGCAGGAAGCGGCCTGATCCAGCAGCGGCGGCGTTAGGCCGCTCATTCGTACCGATGGGATATTGACCGGGCCTTCGGGCCCGGCTTTGCACTGCAAGGAAGTTCCCCATGGCTGAAAAGACCGCCTTCGACCTCGTTTCTCCGGAGCGGGTGTTGCTGTCAGAAGACGTGGAAATGGTGGTTGTGCCGGGCGGCGATGGTTATTTCGGCGTTCTCAAGGGGCACGCGCCGCTCCTCTCCACGGTTTTGCCCGGCGTTATCGATGTTTACGAAACCCGACCGACGATTTCTCAGCGCCTGTTCGTTGCAGGCGGCTTTGCCGAAGTGACGGCAGATCGATGCGTAATTCTGGCGGAAAGTGCCATTCCTCTGGAGGATATCGATCAGGCGCAAGTCGATCAGGAAATCCGCGACCTTGAAGAAGATCTGGCCGATGCCAAGTCGGATGAAGAAATGGTCCGGGTTTCAGGCCTGCTGACAATTGCGAAGGCCAAGAAGACCGCCGTCGAGCGGGCTGGGGCACGCGCTTAGGCTGGATATCCTTGTACGAACCGACGGCACCTCATATCTTATGGTGTCAGGCCGGTCGTTGAAGGCGATCCGGCTGTAGAGGTCAGCCGGGAAGTCAATACGATGTGGTTCGCACGTTACATGATGTCTGAAGCCGCACGCCGCCTGATTTCGGATCCGGCCTTTCGCGATGGAGCGGTCAACACCTATCGCCGCGTGGCGCCGAAGGTTGCCGCAATAGGTCGGACCGTTTCTCAGTCAGTGAAAGATTCGCCGCCGGCGAAGGATCCGGCGGGCTTCGGTCGAATGGCCGGTCGCAGAGTCGGTGCCGCCTTGCGTCGTTTTCGAACCGAGAGCCGGCCTGATTGATCCAGAAGTCTAATCAGTAGACCGGCATTCGCCGATCGCGACCTCAAAGCGCAGCACTGGATGACGCTTAGTCGAGGTCCGCTTCGTCGCCGGGCATGGGCGTGTCGCCCGGGCTCCCGATCATCGTTCCGACGCCACCGGCAGTAAACACTTCCAGCAGCAATGCATGCGGCACGCGTCCGTCCAGAATCACCGAAGCTTCGACCCCCGCGTCGACGGCACTGAGGCAGGTTTCAATCTTCGGGATCATTCCGCCTGAGATAGTGCCATTGGCGATCAGTGCCCGGGCTTCTCCGGCTGACAGCGACGGCATCAAAGAGCCGCTGGAATCCATGACGCCGGCGACATCGGTCAGCAGGAACAGACGGCTGGCCTGCAGGGCGCCCGCTATCGCACCGGCGGCCGTATCGGCATTGATATTGAGCGTCTCACCGTTGGCGCCAACGCCGATCGGAGCGATGACCGGGATGTAACTGGAGTCCTCGAACTCTTCCAGGATACCGGGATCGATCGCGACCGGCTCGCCCACGAATCCGAGGTCGAGGATCTTCTCGATATTACTTTCCGGGTCGCGTTTCGTGCGGCGGAGTTTTCGGGCCTGGATCAAAGCGCCATCTTTGCCGCTCAATCCGATGGCGCGCCCGCCGACCGATTGTATGGCCGTGACGATCGCCTTGTTGATCGATCCGGACAAGACCATCTCGACGACGTCGACGGTATCGCGATCCGTCTTCCTGAGACCGTCGATGAATTCGGACTGAATCTTCAATCGCTCAAGCATGCGGCCGATCTGCGGTCCGCCACCATGCACGACGACCGGATTGATGCCGACATGCTTCATCAAAACGATGTCGCGCGCAAATTTTTCAGCCAGCTTTTCGTCGCCCATGGCATGGCCGCCATATTTCACCACAAAGGTGGCGCCGTGATAGCGCCGCATATAGGGAAGGGCCTCGGAAAGTGTGGTGGCCTTCGCGAGCCATTCCTCGCGCGTCAATTCGAAGCTGCCGTCGGCGACGTCTTTGCTGGACATGAGCATCCGTCATCTATCGTGGGGCCGATATACTGTCCGCCTGCATTCCGGCAGTCGGACAATGAAATTCCAGGTGCGGAACAATAAGATGTTCCTGGAGAGAAACCATAACCAAATCATCGGACGCCCGCCAGAATGCTGTGAGTCCGTCTGCGGTTACCCGCTTCGAAAGCAGGCCCATCAGGTCAGGTTTCGTTTTCCCGGGCCAGCGCGGCGAGACTTGCCCGCAATTCTGCGATGCCGAGACCCGTTTCAGCGCTGGTGACGTGGATATCCGGAAAGGCGGCCGCGCGCTTCACCAATGCGGCCTTGCAGCCCTCGACAACGGTTTCGAGTGTTGCCGGCCGTACCTTGTCCGCCTTCGTTAAAACGAGCTGATAAGCCACGCCCGCCTTGTCGAGAAGCTTCATGATATCCAGGTCGCTCTCCTTCACGCCGTGACGGGAGTCGACGAGCACGCAGGCGCGCCGCAGCGGGACGCGACCCCGCAGAAACGTCCGAAGCATCTGGGTCCAGGCTTCGGTTACGGGTTTGGGAACCTTCGCGTAGCCATAGCCGGGCATATCGACGAGGCGCAGCCGCTCGCCCAGGCAAAAGAAGATGAGTTGTTGGGTGCGGCCCGGCGTGTTGGAGGTTTTGGCCAGGGTGTTGCGCCCGGTAAGGGCGTTGACCAGACTGGATTTTCCAACATTGGATCGGCCGGCAAAAGCGACTTCCGGCGCCCCTTCTCCCGGCAACTGGTCGAGAACAGCGACGGCACGTTCGAATACACACTCCTGCGCAAACAGCCAGTGTCCGAAGGCAAGAGCCTCGCCACTGGTATCGCCGGAGCCTGTGTCGTCGTTCATACGGTTTGATCCTTGTGGGCCGCCGGCGCCGAGGCGCCGACGGCGATTTCCATGGTCATTGTCAAGTCGCGCGTCTAGCGGGGCGTTTGCGGCCGCTGCGGCTGCTGCGCTTCTTGCCGCCGGACCGTTTGACCGGCGCGCCGGTTGCCGGAGCGCTCGCCGGCTGGCCTGCCGCGCCGTCACCTCCTGTGGCGGCTCTGGATGAGTCGGAATCGGCATCGGCCGCGCTTTCCGGTTCGTCGGCTTCTTCGCCGCTGTGCTCCGGCTTGCCCTCGGTGCTCTCGCCCTTCAGTTTCTTTCTTTCAGCCGACGGCGGTGCATGTGCCGGCGTCGCCGCACCCCCACCGATCGGGACGCCCATGCGGCGCATGATGACGTACTGCTGAAGTACGGACAGCGAGTTGTTCCATGCCCAATAGATCACCAGACCCGCCGGGAAGCCGGCCAGCAGGATCGTGAATACGACCGGAAGGAACATGAATATCTTCTGCTGCATCGGGTCGGCCGGCGCCGGATTCAGCTTCTGCTGAGCGAACATCGTCAGACCCATGATGAGTGGCCAAACTCCAATCGTCAGGATGCCGGGAACGTCATAGGGCAGCAGGCCAAAGAGATTGAAGATCGATGTCGGATCAGGTGCGGAAAGGTCGCGGATCCAGCCGAAAAACGGCGCATGGCGCATCTCGATGGTGACGAACAGCACCTTGTAGAGCGCGAAGAAAACCGGAATCTGCACCAGAATCGGCAGGCAGCCTGCGGCCGGGTTTACCTTCTCCCGTTTATAGAGCTCCATCAGCTCCATGTTCATCTTCTGGCGGTCGTCCTGAAAGCGCTCCCGTATGCTCATCATATCGGGCTGAAGTGCCTTCATTCGCGACATGGCCTTATAGCTTTTGTTGGCCAGCGGGAAGAAGAGCAGCTTGATGAAGACGGTAAGTACCAGGATAGCTACGCCGAAATTGCCGACGACTTCGTTAATCCAGGCAAGCGCATAGAAAATGGGCTTCGTAAGGAAGTAGAACCAGCCGAAATCAATCGTCCGATCGAACATCGTGATCCCGTATTGATCACGATACTGATCCATGAGCCGAACTTCCTTGGCGCCAGCAAACAGATTCGTTGTTTCTTCGAAAGACTCACCGGCTGCAATGACGCGACTTTCATGCTGGAAAGTGGCGAAATACTGGTCCCGATTTTCGGCCGCCTGATGGATGAAGGCGCCGTCAAAAGACATCGATTGGTCCGGAGCAAGTGCGACCAGCCAGTATTTATCCGTGAATCCCAGCCAGCCACCGGTCGTCTCGTGCTCGGTGCGCCCTTCTTCACGGAGATCATCGTAATTGTATTCCTGCAGCGTCTCATTGAAGACGCCATATGGGCCTTCATGGAGAATGAAGAATCCCAGCGTTTCCGGTGTTCCCATCCGGACGACCCGGCCATAGGGCGATATCGTCACTGGGTCACCGGACTCATTCGTGACTCGCTGGGTGACGGAGACCATGAAATCTTCGTCGATGGAAATCGTCTTTTCGAAGGTAAGGCCCGAATCATTCGCCCAGGTCAGCGTGATGGGATTGTCGGCTGTCAGTTCCTCGCCATCGGCCGACCACACCGTCTGCGTGTCCGGCACATCCATTCCCGCCTGCGCAAGCCAACCGAAGTCGGCGTAGTAGGGCGCCGGGGCGTTGCGCGGCGACAGTAATACGATCTCTCGGCTTTCCGGGTCCGGAGACTCGCGGTAATCGAGCAGCGTCAGGTCATCCAGGCGTGCGCCCGTCAGATTGATCGACCCGCTCACGCGGCCGGTGTTGATCTCAACCCGGTCGCTCTGGGCCAGTGCTTCAGACCGTGTTGCCGGTTCGAGCAGTGATTGGCGCAGTTCCTCGGCGGACTGATTGCCCGCGAGAGGCGCCACGCCTTCGGGCGTCGCGCCGCCGTCGGCCGCAGGATCGGAATCGCCGGTGCCGGACGACTCGGTCTGGGCAAGCTCCCTCGGCTGGTCTTCAAGGTCCGGTTGGGCAATGAAGAACTGGAACCCCAACAAAATCGCTATCGAAATGACGATCGCCAGAAGAAGATTTCTCTGGTCCTGCATGCCTTGCTCCGGCTGAGGATTTGAAACAGTGAGCAGGTTGATGTCCCAATCCGAAATGGACAACAACCCTATGTATCGCCCGCCCTATACGAGCGCGGCGCAGTATTGGGGCGTGACGTCGATCAGTATTCAGTCACGGCACCGACATCCTTCGTTCGGTCGACGGCCCGATGCCGAGCCATGCGATGGGTCTATCCCTTCCGGTGATTCGCCCGTGCCGGGAACAGGATCGAAGCCTGAAGAACCCCAGGGGTGGCATTGGCACAACCGGCGCACAGCGAGACTGCCGCCCCGCAATGCGCCATGCCTGCCGACCGCTTCCAGCGCATATTCAGAACACGTCGGACGGAACCGGCACGCGTTACCAAGGAATGCTGAGAAAGTATAGCGATACACCAGAATGGCGGCTCGCATTGCGTGAGCGAGCGGGCTCATGGTCCCCAATTCTTCCGCATGGTCCGGTCGCGGTCGCTGGAGTCGGCATGCGTGGTGACCGATTGCCGGGAGGATCGCTGCAACCCGAGTTTCTTGAGGCAGCCGCGCAAATCCGCAGCCAAGCGGGAGAACGGCCGATCGACAGTCGCACCCCGGGCGATCAGCACATAGTCATGCGCCGGCGCGGCCTCGTTGCTCAAAATATCGCGGGCCAAAGCCCGAAGCCGCCGCTTTGCGCGGTTGCGTGCGACAGCATTGCCGACCTTTCGGCTTGCGGTTAGTCCGACACGAATAGACGGCTGGCAAGGAGGCCTCTGCTCGGCCAACAACTTGTCGTCGTTGGTTTCGCCGGCCGCATTATCACAAGCCGTCATATCACAACGGATCGCATTTTCGCGGCGACCATTCGGGCGCGCCTGCAAGACGATGCCCGGGCGGGCCTGCTTGACACCAAATCGCGTGGCAGCGACGAAGTCCCGCCGATCGAGCAGGGCAGCGGTATCAAGGGTTCGATGCCACCGCTTCCGCTCCCTGCGGGCGCGCCTGGCGGCCCCATCGTCACGCTCGAGCGGTTGGTTATTCGTGGTCATCGATCCGCCGAAAGCTGGTACGTGCAATGTCGGCCTCGGGTAAACCCGAGACCGCAGCGCGTTCCTTTGGCCGGGGTGCCGAGAGCCGCCGGATCAGGCGCTCAGGCGCTTGCGGCCCTTGGCACGCCGGTTCTGAATGACGCGACGTCCGCCGACGGTCGCCATTCGGCTGCGAAAGCCATGGCGGCGTTTTCTGACAAGCTTGCTCGGTTGGTAGGTGCGTTTCACGGCTTTGCTCCGTTCCCAGTCATGGCCGTTCGGCGGCCGAAATCTTCACAGTGCCGGGCTTTTATCCCCGATTGCCGGACAAGTCAATCTGAGCCGCAGACGATTATTGCCGCTAACGCCGACGCGGTCAGCCCGAAGCCGTGCCGCCGACGGTCAGGCCATCGATTCGAAGCGTCGGCTGACCGACCCCCACGGGCACACCCTGCCCCTCTTTGCCACAGGTGCCGATGCCGCGATCCAGGGCCAGATCGTTGCCGACCATACCGACTCGGGTCAGCGCATCCGGGCCATTGCCGATAAGCGTGGCGCCCTTCACGGGGCGAGTCACCTTGCCATTCTCGATCAGATAGGCTTCCGAGGCCGAAAAGACGAATTTGCCGTTGGTGATGTCGACCTGGCCGCCACCGAAATTTACGGCATAGAGGCCGTTCGACACCGATGCGAGGATTTCTTCCGGGGCGTAAGGTCCAGGTTCCATTACGGTGTTGGTCATGCGCGGCATGGGGTGGTGGGCATAGCTTTCCCGTCGGCCGTTGCCCGTCGGTTCCATGCCCATAAGCCGCGCATTCATGCGGTCCTGCATATATCCGACCAGAATGCCGTCTTCTATCAGTGTGGTCCGGCCGCTGGGCGTTCCCTCGTCGTCGATGGTCAGCGACCCGCGGCGGTCCGGCAGGGTGCCGTCATCCACGACCGTTACTCCCGGCGCTGCGACGCGTTGGCCCATCAGGCCGGAGAATGCGGATGTCTTCTTTCGATTGAAGTCGCCTTCCAGGCCGTGGCCGATGGCCTCGTGAAGAAGGATGCCCGGCCACCCGGAGCCGAGCACGACCGTCATCTCTCCCGCCGGGGCGTCGACCGCGGCGAGTTTGATTTCGGCCTCGCGCAGGGCTTTGTCGACGGCATCCTTCCAGGCCGATTCGGCAATGAAGGAATCATATAGGTCACGGCCGCCGGTGCCGAAAAAGCCGGTCTCCATTCGATCGCCGTCCGCGCAAACGACCGTGACCACCAACTGAACCAGAGGCCTGATGTCCTCTGCGGTCGACCCATCGGCCCGCATGATGCGCACGGCTTGCCATTCTCCGGAAATCGCAGCGGACACCTGCCTGACCTTGGGGGAGGCCGCGCGGGCGTAGGTGTCGATGTCCTGAAGCAGGCGAACCTTCTGTTCGAAAGCGACACCTTCCAGGGGATTGGCGCTCGTATACAGGTGGCGGTTGGTGCCGCGCGGCGCCAGTGCCAGTGTCCCGCTATGACCATGGCGAGCGGCCTGCACAGTGTCCGCCGCCCGTTTCAGGGCTTCGTCACTCAGTTCCGAAGCATGGCAGTAGCCGCTGGATTCGCCGGCGACGGCACGCAGGCCGAAGCCCTGAGAAATATCGAAGCTTGCGGATTTCAGCTGTCCGTCGTCCCAACCGAGACGCTCGGACTGCTTGTACTCCAGAAAGAGTTCACCGTCGTCGCAACCCGCAAGGGCGCCGCCGACATGCCTGGCGGCACGATCCGGATCCAGTCCGGCGGCGCCGAAAAACAGACTGTCGGTTTGGGTGGGCGCGGTCATCGTCATCCTCCATTTCCAGAGCGGGCGCTATATACTCACGAACCTTTCCGGCACTCCGCCGGCCGGCATCGGGGCGCGGCCGAGCGGTGCACCGGAACCCTCCGCCGGCCGGGCACCAGTTTGCCCGTATTGTAACCTATGCGAGATGGCGGCCTCAGGGAAGGGCGGTTCTGCGACGATTTGCGCCCGGCCTGCGGCAAGGCGGCGGTGTCTTCCCCACAAGCCGATCGTGTAGAACTGACACGGAAAAATGGCCATCCTTTGGGCCGCTATCGGCAATCTGGGCAGAAATGTGCTTCTCCCATGGGGGCTATGGCGTTTATAACCGCCGCCATGCGCCGTTGGCCGGATATCGGCCGGTCGCTGCCGCGAAAGGGACCGCCCCTTTGCTCCGGATATCCTTTCCCGGGTGGAGGGGTTGTCCTTGGTGCGCTGCTTCTTTCGCAGGACAGGGCGGCAGCGGCCTGATAGGAAGGCGTGAATCGATTGGGGTGCCGGAACGCCGGCAACGGAAAACGAACGAGAGTGGTCAGGGGTATGCGACTGAACAATCGAGCCGTAAAAGCCGCCGCTGCCTTAGCCGGCCTGGGCCTGGCGGGTATTGCTGCGCCGGCGGTGGCCCAGATGCCGGAAGGCTGGCAAATGGGGTTTCAGGAAGCGGCGTCACCGGTCATGGCCGAGCTGAACGATTTCCACAATCTTCTGCTCGTCATCATCACCGCGATCACGCTGTTCGTTCTGGCACTGCTGATCTATGTGGGCTGGCGGTTCCGGGCGTCGGCCAATCCGACACCGTCCAGGACATCACACAACACGGTGATCGAGGTCGTCTGGACGATCGTGCCGGTCCTGATCCTGCTCGTGATTGCCGTTCCCTCGTTCCGGGTCCTCTACTTCATGGATCGCACGACGGACCCGGAAATGACGCTGATCGCCAATGGCTATCAATGGTACTGGGGCTACGAATATCCCGATCAGCAAATCGGCGAATATTCCAGCTATATGGTCCCGGACGAGGAAATCGGTCCCGATCAGACCCGGATGCTGTCGGTTGACAATGCCGTTGTCCTTCCGGTCGACACGAACATCCAGATTCTTGTTTCGGCGGGTGATGTTCTCCATAGCTGGGCCGTGCCGGCCTTCGGCGTGAAACAGGATGCCATTCCCGGCCGCATGAACGAGACCTGGGTTCGAATCGAGGAAGAGGGCACCTACTATGGAATGTGCTCGGAGATCTGCGGGACGGGCCACGGCTTCATGCCGGTGGAGGTCCGCGCCGTCAGCCGCGAGGAATTCGATGACTGGGTGATCGAGCAGACCGCTGATGCGGACATCGATCCGGAAAATCCACCGGTGCTTTTGACCGGTACGTATGAAGAAGCGGTTGCTCGGCGTCAGGTCGCCGAGTTGGCGAACTGACCCCCCGTTCGGGCAGAGCAACCCAAAGAAAGTGAGAGGGACCAGCCATGGCTAATGCCGGTGCGCACGCCCACGACGACCATCACGATCACAAGCCCGGTTTCGTGGCGCGGTGGCTGTTTTCGACGAACCACAAAGATATCGGCACGCTTTATCTTATTTTCGCGATCATTGCGGGTCTGATCGGCGGCATCTTTTCGCTGATCATGAGGATGGAATTGGCCAATCCCGGCATGACCATCTTCTCTGACGGTCAGCAGTGGAACGTCTATATCACGGCCCATGGCCTGATCATGGTGTTCTTCGTCGTCATGCCGGCCCTGATCGGCGGTTTCGGCAACTGGTTCGTGCCGATCATGATCGGGGCGCCGGATATGGCCTTCCCGCGTCTGAACAACATTTCGTTCTGGCTGCTCACGCCGGCGTTCCTGCTGCTGATCAGCTCGGCCTTCGTCGGACCCGGTGCCGGAACGAGCTGGGTCATCTACCCGCCTCTGTCGTCGTCACTGGGTCATCCGGGGCCTTCGGTGGATATGGCGATCTTCGCACTTCACCTTGCCGGGGCATCGTCCATCCTGGGTGCCGTGAATTTCATCACGACGATCTTCAACATGCGTGCGCCGGGAATGACGCTCCACAAGATGCCTCTGTTCGTCTGGTCGATGCTGGTGACGGCCTTCCTGCTGCTGCTCGCAGTCCCGGTGCTGGGCGGCGCCATCACTATGCTGCTCACCGACCGCAACTTCGGCACGGCGTTCTTCGATCCGGCCGGCGGCGGTGATCCGGTCCTGTTCCAGCATCTGTTCTGGTTCTTCGGCCATCCCGAAGTCTACATCATGATCCTGCCGGCCTTCGGCATCATCAGCCACATCGTCGCGACCTTCTCGCGCAAGCCCGTGTTCGGTTATCTGGGTATGGTCTATGCGATGATTTCGATCGGTGTCGTCGGATTCATCGTCTGGGCTCACCACATGTTCACGGTGGGACTGTCGGTGGACACCAAAGCCTACTTTACCGCCGCGACCCTGATCATCGCAGTGCCGACCGGCATCAAGATCTTCAGCTGGATCGCGACGATGTGGGGTGGTTCGATCGAATTCAAGACGCCGATGCTGTGGGCGGTCGGATTCATCTTCCTGTTCACCGTCGGCGGTGTCACGGGCGTCGTGCTGGCGAATGCGGGCGTGACCACTGTTCTCCATGACACCTACTACGTGGTGGCGCATTTCCACTACGTGCTTTCGATGGGCGCCATGTTTGCCATGTTCGCCGGCTTTTACTACTGGGTCGGGAAGATGTCGGGCCGGCAATACCCTGAGTTCTGGGGGCAGGTGCATTTCTATATGACGTTCATCGGTGTCAACCTGCTGTTCTTCCCGATGCACTTCCTCGGATTGGCCGGGATGCCGCGGCGGATTCCGGATTATCCCGATGCCTATGCCGGCTGGAACTATGTCTCTTCCATCGGCGCCTATATCTCCGTGGCTGCGGCGTTCCTGTTCGTGGGCATCGCGATTTATACCCTTGTCTGGGGCAAGCGCGTGGCCAGCAATTATTGGGGTGAGGGTGCGACATCTCTGGAATGGTCGCTGACGTCGCCGCCACCGTACCACCAGTTCGAGACGCTGCCCCGTATCCGCTGATCCGGATCTGTGCACGGGAGCGGGGGCGGTCGGTATCGATCTCGCCTGCTCCCATTCGGCTTTGGCCGATAAAGACCCCGGGATTGGGGCAGCAAACCGGCGAAGCCGCCGCTGCACCGCATTCTTGCGGTGCAGGCGGCTTCACCTTTTGACGGATGAGATGACTTCGATGTCCGATATCGTGATCGACAGCGGCGCGACGGCGCCGACCGGCTTTTCGCCCGTGGGATCATCCGCCGGATCGTCCCCCGCGTCGACTCTCGGGAATTCTCCTGACAGCGGTCCAATCCCCGGCGACGGCACCTGGCGCGACTACGTCGCACTGCTCAAGCCCCGTGTCATGTCGCTTGTGGTATTTTCCGGCATTGCGGGGTTGATCGCCGCGCCCGGCTCGATCCATCCGGTTCTGGCGGTGACGGCAATCCTTTGCATCGCCGTCGGCGCCGGTGCGGCCGGCTGCATCAATATGTGGTTCGACCGCGACATCGATGCCGTCATGTCGCGAACGCAACGTCGACCGATCGTGACCGGAAAAATTTCGCCCGATGATGCGCTGGCGTTCGGGGTTATATTGACAGTGGCGTCGATCCTGTTGCTGGGGTTGTCTGTCAACTGGTTTGCCGCGGCCATACTGGCGTTTGCCTCGGGCTTTTATGTTTTCGTCTACACGATGTGGCTGAAGCGCAGGACGCCGCAGAATATCGTTATTGGTGGTGCAGCCGGCGCCTTTCCGCCAATGATCGGCTGGGCGGCGGTTACCGGTGATGCAACGGTCGTTCCGCTCTTGCTCTTCGCGATCATCTTTCTTTGGACGCCACCGCATTTCTGGGCCCTGAGCCTCTATCGCAGCAGCGACTACCGCCGAGCCGGCATCCCGATGCTGCCCGTGGTCGCCGGAGAAAGCGCGACACGCCGGCAAATTCTGGGCTATACGGTCGCACTGGCGCCGGTCGCCGTCGCCCCGTGGCTGCTTGGCGCAACCGGCCCCATTTACGGAGTCGGCGCTGCCGCGCTGAGCCTGGTTTTCATCCGGTATGCGCTGGCGGTTTTTCTTGAGAACGGCGCGACAACGAACCACAAAGCCGCCCGCCGCATGTTCGGGTATTCCATCATTTATCTGTTCGGCGTTTTCGGTCTCTTGATCGCCGACAATATCATCTGGATGCGGGGACTGGTTTGAATGTCTGATGGTCGGAGTATCGAAATGAATGCCGAATCGGAGCGCGATGCCATGGAGCGGCGCCGACGCGGCAAGAACACTGCCCTTGCGCTCGCCCTGGCGGCTTGGGTGGCGTTGGTCTGGATCATCACCATGGTCAATTTCGAAAGCGGTCTGTAGTCGCCATGTCCGATCGCCTGCGCCGCCGCAACAAAACCGTCATGGTGTCGCTGTTCGGACTCGTATTTGGCATGGTCGGGGTCAGTTTTGCCGCCGTGCCGCTGTACGATCTGTTCTGCAGGGTCACAGGATATGGCGGCACGACTCAGGTCGCCGAGGGATACTCAACCGAGATCCTGGACCGCGAAATACAAGTGCGTTTCGTGGCGCGGGCCGACGCCGCATTGCCGTGGGAGTTCACTTCCGAGACAGGGCGCATGACGGTCCGGGTCGGAGAACCCAATCTCGCATACTACCGCGTTGAGAATACTTCCGATCGGCCGGTTACGGGAATGGCCGTTTACAATGTCTCGCCGTTCCAGGTCGGTGCCTATTTCCAGAAGATGGAATGCTTCTGCTTCGGCGAGCAGACGCTCCAGCCGGGCGAAACGATGGAGCTCCCGGTCTACTTCTATATTGACGCGGCCATCGCCGACGAACGCACGCTTGACGACGTCACATCGGTGACCCTTTCCTACACATTCTATCCGACCGAGAGCGAGGAACTGGACGACGCGGTTGAAGGCTATTATCAATCGGTCGAACAATCGGCTTCGGCGACGGCGCCGGAGCCGCGAACCTAAACTGTATCGGGGTTGAACGGGATATGAGCGAGACCACCGCCCACCATCAGGACGGCAGCGGACCGGACATGGAATCCGGCCCACCCCATCCATATCACCTGCTGAGCCCAAGCGCCTGGCCGCTCGTGACCGCGATGGCAGCGGGCATCATGGCGACCGGCGGCGTGATGTGGATGCACGACATGGGGACGTGGTTACTGGTCCTCGGCTTTGTCGCGGTTCTTGTCTGCATGGCGGGATGGTGGGCCGACGTCATCAAGGAATCGGTTCACGAGCGGGCACACACCAGCGTCGTCAAGCTGGGGCTGCGGTACGGTATGCTGCTGTTTATCGCGTCCGAAGTGATGTTCTTCGCCGCGTTCTTCTGGGCCTTCTTCGGGGCTGCGCTTTATCCGGCCGACGGTGTGTGGCCGCCGGAAGGCGTTGCAACCTTTGACCCCTTTTCGTTGCCGTTCATGATGACGCTGGTGCTGCTGCTCTCCGGATGCACGGTCACATGGGCGCACCATGCCCTGCTCGAAGGTCACAATCGCGAGGCCAGCCAGGCTCTCGGGATAACGGTGCTGCTCGGCGTCATTTTCACATGTCTCCAGGCATACGAGTACAGCCACGCGACCTTCGGATTTGCGGACGGCATCTATTCGTCGACCTTTTACATGGCGACCGGATTTCACGGGTTCCATGTGATCATCGGGACGATCTTTCTGGCGGTGTGCTGGTGGCGTACGACCCGACCGGGCCATTTCACCAAAGACAGCCATTTCGGATTCGAGGCGGCCGCCTGGTACTGGCATTTCGTCGACGTCGTCTGGCTGTTCCTCTTCGTTTCGGTCTATTGGTGGGGCGGCGGCGATCTGGCCCATTGATCCCGGCAGCGGTCGGATAGCGGATGGCGTATCACGACACGGTTTCTCCCATATCCGCAGCGCTGGGCGCCAAATGCCCGCGCTGCGGTGTCGGCTCGTTGTTCCGGGGCTATTTGACGGTCGTCGACCGCTGCGACCATTGCGGTCTGCGACTGGCCGAAAACGACAGCGGCGACGGGCCGGCCGTTTTCATGATCTTCATTCTCGGCTTTCTGGCAGTGCCCTTCGTTCTCTGGATCGAGGCCCGATGGGCGCCGGCGATTTGGGTTCACGCCCTTGCCGGAGGCGGTCTGGTCTTCGGTCTGACGGCGGTCCTGCTGCGGCCGATAAAGGCCTATATGACGGCGCTTCAGTTTCGCTATCGCCGGTCCGAATTCGAACGGGGTGCGGGCGACGATGATGGGACATAGATTCCGGCCACCGATCTCGGCCACGATTTCGGTCATCGTTGCGCTTGTCATCCTGATCGGGCTCGGAACATGGCAGGTCTACCGACTGGACTGGAAGTCTGATCTGCTGGACCGAATCGAGGAACGGGCCGGCGCCGAGCCCGTCGAATTGCCGGCGACGGTCCCGGAGGGCGAAGCCGACGACTGGGACTACCGCCCCGTCCGGCTGGCTGGGCGCTATCTCCATGATCTCGAAATGCATCTGGTTGCCCGAACCAGGGACGGCCAGACCGGCGTTCATGTCGTTACGCCGCTGGAACGCCCCGACGGTTCGTTCGTCCTGGTCAATCGTGGCTGGGTGCCGATCGATCGCCGCCCGCAAAGCGATAGGGTAGAGGGGCTGGTCGACGGCCCGGTGTCGCTCACGGCCATTGCCCGTGTGCCGGGCGATCAGGCATGGATGCAGCCTGACAACGACCCGGAACGCAACGACTGGTTCTGGCCCGACCTCGCGGCCATGGCCCGCGAAGCCGGCATCGATAATCCCGGACCGCTGATATTCGAAGTGCGGGACTCGCCATCCATGCCGGACGGGGCGCTGCCGATAGCCGGGCAGACCAGGATGAACATCCCCAACAATCACCTTGAATACGCGCTGACCTGGTATGCGCTGGCGCTGACGATGATCGGCGTTTATTTCGTCACCTTTCTGCGTCGGGAACCCGGCGACGAGCCCGAGGACTCCCGATGACGACAGACCGAGCAGACGATCCGGCGTCGCCCTATGGCCGGCTGAAAGCGGCCTTTGCCCGCCATGCCGCGCTTTCCGATGCATTGGGAACACTTCACTGGGATACCGAGTCGATGATGCCCACCGGCGCGGCGGACCGGCGCTCCCAGTCGATGGCCACGTTGCGGGTCGTGGCGCATGAAATCCTGTCGGAACCGGCGCTGGCTGACGACCTGGATCGTGCCGAAGCCGATCAGCGCGATCTCGACGCCCGAGATCGTGCCAATCTGGCCGAAATGCGCCGGATTCACAGTCACGAGACGGCCGTGCCCGCCGATCTCGTCGCAGCCAGTTCGCGAGCGGTCTCCGCTGCCGAAATGGCATGGCGATCGGCCCGGTGTGATGCTGACTTCAAAACGCTCAAACCATATTTGCAGTCGGTCCTGGATCATCAGCGGGAAATTGGCGCGGCGGTCGGCGCTGCCCTGGATCTGCCGCTATACGATGCCCTGCTGGACCGGCACGACCCCGGCATGCGGGCGGCGGCCATCGATCCGGTTTTTGCCGATCTGGCCGGTTATATACCCGAGATCTTGCCCACGGTGTTGGAGGCGCAACGGCAAACGGCCGACGCGCCGGCGCCTCCGGGACCCTTCGCTTTACCCTCTCAGAAGGACATCGCCGAGACTTTGATGGCTCGGCTCGGGTTCGACTTCGAGCGGGGCCGGCTGGATACCAGCATCCATCCGTTCTGCGGGGGATCGACGAACGATGTCCGCATCACCACCCGGTATGACGAAAACGATTTCAGCGCCGCCCTGATGGGCGTACTCCATGAAACCGGTCATGCGCTGTATGAACAGGGTCGCCCGACAGGCTGGCTCGACCAGCCGGTCGGCGAATCGCGGGGAATGACCCTGCACGAGAGCCAGTCGCTGTTCATCGAGATGCAGATCAGCCGAAGCCGCGCGTTCCAGACATTCGTTCGGCCGCTCTTGATCGACACTTTCGGTGGACGGGGTGGCGATTGGGACGAGGAGACGTTGTACCGTCGTGCGATCAGGGTCGAACCCGGTCATATCCGCGTCGATGCCGACGAAGTGACGTACCCGCTGCACGTGATCCTTCGGTACCGCCTGGAACAGGCGATGCTGGCGGGCGATCTCGCGCTGGGCGACCTGCCGGGTGCCTGGAACGACGGCATGCGCGACCTGCTGGGGCTGGTGCCGCCGAACGATACCCTGGGGTGCTTGCAAGACATTCATTGGCCGGCGGGTATCTGGGGGTACTTCCCGACCTATACCCTCGGCGCCCTGGCCGCCGCACAGTTTGCCGAGGCGGCCGACGAGTCACTGCGGCAATCCGAGGGTTGCAGCATTGAAGAACTGGTCGCCGAGGGACGGTTCGCGCCGATCGTCCAGTGGTTGCGGTCGAACATTCACAGCGTCGGCGCTTCCGACAGTACGGGCGGCATCATTCAGCGGGCAACCGGACGTCCGCTAAATGCGACCGCTTTCAAGGTGCATCTTCAGCGGCGATACCACGCCCCGGCTCGTACCACGGCGTGACGGTCGCGCTGGCTGCGCCAGCGAGCCGGAATCGACTGGCGGGCAGGCATGCGGGTGTGGCGCGTTGCCAGCGGTTGCCGCGCAACGCCCCCGTCGTATACGGTAGAGGGAATTCGACACCCCGTCTCTAGAGACTCTGGCATACGAAAGCGGCAACACAGTGCGATACATCAGCACCCGGGGCACGGGCCCCGCATTGTCGTTCGACGACGTTCTGCTCGCGGGACTCGCCCGCGACGGCGGATTGTACGTACCCGAGGAATGGCCGTTCCTGACGGCACAGGATCTGCGCGAACTGGCCGGCTTGCCGTATCCCCGGCTTGCGGCGCGCCTGATCAGACCATTCGTGGGTGGTACGATCGACGACGATACGCTCCAGCGGATCGCAGACGAAACGTACGGCGACGATCCCGACCGCGGCTTCCTTCATCAGGCGGTAGCCCCGCTGGTTCAACTTGACCATCGGCTCTGGCTGATGGAGCTTTTTCATGGCCCGACCATCGCCTTCAAGGATTACGCGCTTCAGTTGCTGGGGCGGTTGTTCGATCATGTGCTGGCGCAGCGCGGCGAAAAGATCACGATCGTCGGCGCGACCTCCGGCGACACGGGATCGGCGGCGATCGAGGCCTGCCGCGATCGCGACAACCTGGATATTTTCATTCTCTATCCCGAAGGCCGGGTATCCGACGTCCAGCGCCGCCAGATGACGACCGTGGCGTCGGAAAACGTCCACACCATAGCCGTCAAGGGGTCGTTCGACGACTGTCAGGCGCTGGTCAAGGCGATGTTCAACGACAGTTCTTTCCGGGACGCCGCCGGACTGTCCGCTGTCAACAGTATCAACTGGGCCCGGATCATGGCCCAGACGGTCTATTACTTCGCCGCCGGACTGGCGCTGGGTGCGCCCGACCGCCGCGTCGCATTCAGTGTGCCGACCGGAAATTTCGGCAATGTCTATGCCGCCTATGCCGCCATACAGATGGGGTTGCCGGTCGAAAAGCTGATCATCGGGTCGAATACGAATGACATTCTGGACCGCTTTTTCCGGTCCGGGGCCATGGAAACGAGCGCCGTGGTTCCGACGCTCAGCCCGTCCATGGATATCCAGGTATCGTCGAATTTCGAGCGCCTGCTGTTCGACCTGCACGACCGTGACGGCGCAAAGGTACGGGACGACATGGAATCGTTCCGCAGCACGGGTCGTTTCAATCTGGGCCGATCGCAGATGGAGCGTGCTGAGCGGCTGTTCACAAGCCACAAGCTGGACGACGACGGCATTATCGCGACCATACGCGGCATCCATGAGCGGACCGGGCAGGTGATCGATCCGCACACGGCTGTCGGCGTGAATGCGGCAATGCAAGCCGACATCCCGGACCCGACACCCATCGTCGCCCTGGCTTGCGCCCACCCGGCCAAGTTCCCGGACGCCGTGGAACGCGCGACGGGTTTCCGCCCGTCGTTGCCGCCCCGTCTGGCCGATCTTTTCGATCGCGAGGAGCGATCGGCGGTATTGCCGGCTGATCTTGCGGTGCTGCAATCCCATATCAAGCAGCATGGGCGCGTGTTCGCCTGAAACCAGCGCCGTTGGCGTCAGTCATCGTTGCGAAAGGAAGACGATACGATCGTGTTGACGGATATCAAAGTTACGACATTACCGAGCGGGCTGCGCGTCGTCACCGACCACATCGAGACCGTGCGCAGCGCCAGCGTCGGACTCTGGGTCGGGGCCGGGACCCGCAACGAGGCGCCCGAGGTCAACGGCGTGGCCCATTTGCTGGAGCATATGGTCTTCAAAGGGACCGAGCGCCGCAACGCGGCGGCGATCGCCGAGGCGCTGGAGACCGTCGGCGGCCATATGAACGCCTTTACCAGCCGTGAGGTGACGGCGTTCTATTCGCGGGTTCTGGCCGAAGACGTACCCCTGGCCATGGATGTGACGGCTGACATTCTGCAGAATTCGCTATTCGACGCCGAGGAACTGGCGCGCGAACGCTCCGTCGTGCTGCAGGAAATTGGCCAGGCGAACGACACGCCCGACGATATCATATTCGATCATTTCCAGACGGCGGCATTCCCGGATCAGGGGCTTGGACGACCGGTGCTGGGGTTGCCGGATGTCGTTTCGAGCCTGCCGCGCGAGGCGATCATTGCCTATCTGCGCCAGCATTATGCCGGACCCAACATGGTCCTGTCAGCGTCAGGGCTGGTCGAGCACGATCGGATCGTGGAACAGGCGGCGGCCCTGTTCGGCGATCTGCCGTCAACGCCGGCTGTCCCCGATACGCCGGCCCGCTACGGTGGCGGCGAATATCGCGAGAACAAGGATCTGGAGCAGCTTCATTTGCTGCTCGGCTTCGACGGGGTCGGCTACCACGATCCCGACTTCCACGCGATGAACGTGCTGGCGACGCTGCTCGGCGGCGGAATGTCGTCGCGTCTGTTTCAGGAGATCCGCGAGAAGCGCGGCCTCGTCTACACCATTCACAGTTTCAGTTCGTCCTATTGCGATTCGGGATTGTTCGGCGTCTATGCCGGTACCGGCGGTGAGGATGCGACAGAATTGGTGCCGGTGCTGTGCGACCAGCTCATGGCGGTCACCGGCGAAGTGACCGACGAAGAGGTCGAGCGGGCCCGCGCGCAACTCCGTGCCGGACTTGTTATGGGCATGGAAAGCACGATGGCCCGATGCGAACAGGCCGGCCAGCAGATGCTGATCTATGGCCGCGTGCTGAGCATGGAGGAGCAGCTGGAATCGCTGGCGGCGGTCGATGCGACCGCGGTGCGCCGGGTGGCAACACGTCTTCTGTCGTCGCGGCCGACGCTGGGAGCGCTGGGCCCGGCGTCGGCACTGGAGTCGTATGACGGCATTGCCGGCCGCCTGCGTCATGCGGCGTAGCAGAGCGGGAGCGTCGGGGTGATCGGGCGGCGGGTACGAGAATGATCGGTTTCCTGGCCACCGGCATGCGGGGTTTCCCGACGGTGGTGCTGCCGGGAAGGCGGGTGTTCCTTCGACCGCCTCGCCCGTCTGACTGGCGCGACTGGGCGGCTATTCGAGAAGAAAGCAGGGCTTTCCTGACGCCTTGGGAACCGACCTGGCCGCCGGAAGCCTTGTCGCGCGGGCTGTTTCTTCGCCGCGTTCGGCGCCAGGCGCTGGAATGGCGTGAAGACGAGGCCTATTCGTTCCTGGTGTTCCGGGCGAGTGACGAGGCCGTCATGGGCGGGATCGGTCTGTCGAATTTGCGTCGCGGCGTGGCTCAGACGGCGAGCCTGGGATACTGGATCGGTGAGCGATTCACCCGTTGCGGCTATATGACGGAAGCGGTCGCCGCCATACTGGGCTTTGCCTTCGCCGATCTTCGCCTTCACCGCGTTGAAGCCGCCTGCCTGCCGCAGAACGAGGCAAGCCGATTACTGCTACTCGGGTCCGGCTTCGAGCAGGAGGGCTATGCCCGCGCCTATCTGAAAATCAACGGCGCGTGGCGCGATCATCTGCTTTTCGGCCTGCTGCGCGAGGACTATCAACAGCGCCGCGCTATCGACCGCGCGCGGCGCTAGCCGAAGCCAACGCACGCACTCGCCCCCCTCGATCGGGCCCCTCGATCGGGCCCCTCGATCAGGCCCCTCGATCGCCCCCCTCGATCGCCCCCCTCGACCGGTGGGGAATAACGAGGCAGATGAATGCGGTAAACCGGTTTCCCTCGCCCGCCGTTTGATCTAGCTTCGCCAGCATGGTCAGAGCCTCCCGCCCCACCGAAGCACCGCCGCCGTCGAACCTGCGCGATGATGCCGCCGTCGTTCGCACGCTGTTGCCCTATCTTTGGCCGCCGGGAGAGTGGGGGTTGCGGGCGCGCGTGATCGTCGCGCTTGCGCTGTTGATCGGCGCCAAGATCGCGACCGTCTATGTACCACTGTTCTATCGTGACGCGGTCGACGCATTGTCCGGCGAGGGCGCAGAGGTCTCGGCGGCTCTGGCGATTCCCGTAGCGGCGATTCTTGCTTATGGGCTGGCGCGGGTGCTGTCACTGGCATTTTCGGAGCTGCGCGACGGCGTGTTTGCCAAGGTCGCGCAGCGGGCCATCCGCCGCGCCGGCGTTACGGTATTCGAGCATCTGCATGCGCTGGCGCTGCGGTTTCATCTCGACCGCCAAACGGGTGGCCTCGCGCGGGTGATCGAGCGCGGCACCCGCGCCATCGAAACGATGTTGAGCTTCATGCTGTTCAACATCGTTCCGACCCTGGTCGAGATCACGCTGGTGGCCGGTATCCTCTGGTACATGTTCGACTTCCGATTCGCCGCCGTCACCCTGACGGTGGTGATCTCTTACATCGCGTTCACCATGTGGGTGACCGAGTGGCGGCTCAGCTTTCGCCGGGCCATGAACAAGAACGATCAGGAGGCCAACACAAAGGCCATCGACAGCCTGATCAACTATGAAACCGTGAAGTATTTCGGCAACGAGCGCCACGAGATCGACCGTTTCGACCGGGCGCTCGGCCTCTATGAGACGGCGGCGGTACGGTCGCGCACGTCGCTGTCCCTGCTGAATATCGGCCAGGCATCGATCATTTCCGCAGGGCTTGCCCTGATCATGTATATGGCGGCGGCCGGGATCGTCGACGGCTCGATGACGGTCGGCGACTTCGTGCTGGTCAACACGTATCTGATCCAGCTTTATCAGCCGCTCAACTTCTTCGGCTTCGTCTATCGCGAGATCAAGCAGGGTCTGGTCGACATGCGCGCGATGTTCGACCTGCTGGCCGTCGACCGTGAAGTCAGGGACCAGCCCGGCGCAAAGCCGCTGGTCGTTCACGGCGGTGCGGTTCGGTTCGACAATGTCCATTTCAGCTATGATCGCCGGCGGGAAATCCTGAAAGGCGTCGATATCAACGTGCCGCCGGGCAAGACGGTGGCGATCGTCGGCCCGACGGGGGCCGGAAAATCGACCATAAGCCGCTTGCTGTATCGGTTCTACGATGTCGATGCCGAGAGCGGCGGGGCCATCGTGATCGACGGTCAGGACATCCGCACCGTTACGCAGGAGAGCCTGCGGGCGGCGATCGGAATCGTGCCGCAGGACACTGTGCTGTTCAACGATTCCATCGCCTACAACATTGCCTATGGCCGGCCGGGGGCGGATCGGGCTGCGATCGAGGAAGCCGCCCGTATGGCCCGAATTCACGACTTCGTGTCCAGCCTGCCCGACGGCTATGAAACCATGGTCGGCGAGCGCGGGCTGAAGCTGTCGGGCGGCGAAAAGCAACGGGTCGCCATTGCCCGCACGATCCTGAAACAGCCGCAGATCCTGATCTTCGACGAGGCGACATCGGCGCTGGATACGCGGACCGAGCAGGAAATCCAGGCCAATCTGCGCGAGGTGGCCGAGGGGCGTACAACGCTGGTCATCGCACACCGGCTGTCGACCGTGGTCGATGCCGACGAGATCGTCGTGCTGATGGATGGACGGGTCGTTGAGCGCGGCACTCATGGCGACCTGATCGCCAGGGAAGGAACGTATTACACGCTGTGGCAGCGTCAGCAAAGCGGTGCGGCGAACGGCGAGGTCGAATGAGCCTGTCGAACCCGCAAAACGGCGAGGCAAAGCCGGTCTGGCTGCGCGGCGCGCCGGGAATATTCCTGCTGCTGTGGTCGTTGGGGTTTCCGGTTGCGGTGATCGGCGTGCGCTATGCAGAGCCGATGACCCTGCTGGTGCTGCGGTTCGTCTGCGTATTGGCCGTGCTGGTGCCGCTGGCGTTCTGGCTGCGGCCGCCGCTGCCGGTGCGGGGACGCGATTGGGCGGATCTGGCAATCGTCGGATTTCTGATCCAGGCGGTCTATTTCGGTCTGTGCTATGTGGCGTTTTCCTTTGGCGCGTCGGCAGGTGCCGTGGCGCTTATCGTCTCGCTGCAGCCGATCGTCGTAGCGTTGCTGGCGCCCAGCGTCGTCGGCGAGGCGATCGGACGCCGCCGGTGGGTCGGGCTGATTCTGGGGCTGAGCGGTGCGGTGATTGTCATCGCCGCCCGATCCGAGGTCGACGGCACCTCGGCGATCGGCGTTCTGTGCGCCGTCGGGGCCTTGATGGGGATGTGCACGGCGACACTGTACGAAAAACGTTTCGGCCGCGGCCACCACCCGGTGACGTCCAATCTGGTTCAATATGCCGTCGGGCTGGCGGCGACACTGCCGGTCGCCCTCGTGCTTGAGGGTATGGCCGTGACATGGTCGCCGGCGCTTGCCGGGGCGCTGGCCTATCTGGTGATCGGCAATTCCCTGATCGCGATCACGCTGTTGCTCGCCATGATCCGCCACGGCGAAGCGTCGCGGGTGTCGGCGCTGTTCTACCTTGTCCCGCCAACCGCTGCCGTGCTGGCCTGGATCCTGATCGGCGAGACCATGCCGCCGTTGGCCTGGGCGGGCATGGCGCTCGCCGCCGCTGGCGTCGCGCTGGCGAGCCGGCCGGTGAACAAGGGGGCGGGGAAGGAAAAGTCAGCCTGACGATCCGCCGTCGATGGATTGTTGCCAATAGGACAATGCCCGGGCGACGACATCCGGCTTATAGGGTACATTGTCGGTCTGCTCGACGACCTGATGCACCTGTTCAGGCGTATTCAGCCCGACGATGATGCTGGCCACGGCCTCGGCATAAAGCGGAAAGCGCATGGCGAAGCGGGTCATCGATCCTTCGGCCTCGATCGCGTCGGCCAGCGCCTCGGCCATGCCCGCCCGGTGGCGGAACAGGTCCTTGTGCTTTTCCGCCTTGAGCCGGTCGCCGGCCGGCAGAGCCTCCCAGCTCGGCCGGCTGTCGGTCAGAACGCCCTGATAAAGCGGCCGGATCGCCAGCAGGCTCATTTCGCGCTGGTCCATCGCGCCGAACAGTTCGGCCATCTCCATTTCCAGCGGATTGTAATAGGCAATCACGCTGGTGAAATTGCCGGTATCGATGGCGGCGCGGGCCGAGGCCGAGGTGTAGGGAAAGACGCCGACGTAACCGATCTTGCCCTCGTCGCGCAGGCGGCCAAAGGTTTCCCCGACGTCGTCACGGATTGCCGCCAGCGTCTCCTGACGTGGGCCGTCCTCGTGCGGGCGGGTCCGCCACATCCACTGCACCAGCGCAATGCGGTCCGCCGCCAGATCGCGCAGCGCCTCGTCGATCATGCCGCGCACCTTGTCGGGATCGAAGCGTCCTTCATCGTCCCAGTCGGGTACCGGCACCTTGATGACGTGATGGATGTCGTGGCGCTTGGGGTGGTCGCGCAGCACTTCGTTCATCATCCAGCGGACGCCGTATTCATAGCTGGAATGGACGAAATTGATGCCGGCATCCAGGGCTGCCGACAGCGCGGCGCGACCCTTGGCCGAGCGCGGGTCGCTGTCGTCCGCGCCGGCCGACCGCATGGGGCCGAAGCAAACGGTCGATACGTCGAGATCCGTGCCGCGAATGCGTCTGTAGTCCATGAATGCGTGCTCCCTTGCCGTCGCGCCGTCGCGCGATCTTTTGCGTATTATCGATTAGCATTGAAACATTCGTACCAGCATATGGCCGTGCCGGCAATGCAGGCAGCAGTTCAAGTTATCTGGTCAATTAATCTGGGCCACGGAGACTTTGTCATAGCCGTTTGTGCTGAAACGCTCAAGAATCACTTTGAGCGCGCCCTGGATCAGACTTTCCTTGATTTTGTACTCGCCGTAGTTCGGATCGAACAAATAGAGATGCGCTGAACTGATGAAGCCGCCGCCGGACTTGTAGCAACAGATGGCGTGGCCCTTTCCCGGTCCTTCGACGCTGATCTGGTGGTACGTGTGGACACTGTTCGTCCTGGCCAGAACGTCGCGGACGCGGTCTGTCAGCGAGGTATCGGTAAGGGCGGCGCCGTCGACGAGCGTCGGCGTGCGCGCCAACCCGTGCATTTCGAACGCCTGGGACATCATGGCCTCTCCGCGGTCGGTCCCCATTCTCGCCATCAGGCCCCTGACCCTGGGGACAAATCCCGGCGGTGGCGCAATACCACTCCGTCCGCGTTCCATCACTTCGGCCGCCTCGTCCTGAACCAGCAATAATGCCGTCTTGTTCTGGAATGCGAAAATCTGTGTTTGCATGGCGTCGACGATCGAGTCTTCCGTCGACAGAAATTCGATCCGCCTGGTTGGGCCCTCGGATTTGAAAGCGCGGTGGCGCGCTATCCATTTGGCGGTGAGTGCGTAGCATACGCCCCGTTCCGCCTGCCGCTGCGCCAGCGAAGCGTCTTCGTCCGAATAGTGCCGGCCGAGCAGAGACGCCTGGCTGAACGGCGCAACCAGCAAGGAGTTCAATGTTGTCATTCTGCTCTCCCGACGGATGTTCGAGTGCTATGATATGCCGCATATCAACCAGGGGTCCAGCGCCTTGGGCACCGGATTCGGCTTCCGGCCCGTCAGAGAGGGCTGGTTTCTTTACAAGCGGTACTTCGCCCTCTAATGCTCGATCGACGATTCGTATGTGACAATCCGTATGCAGGGGGCGAGCGTGGCGTTATCGGGAGTGCGGGTGGTCGATTTGACCCGCGTATTGGCGGGACCGTACTGCACCATGCTGCTGGCCGACATGGGTGCGGACGTCATCAAGATCGAAACTCCCGGCAAGGGCGATCCGGTCCGCGCGCAGGGGACGATCCGCGACGGCCTGTCCTGGTATTTCGCCGCCTTCAACCGCAACAAGCGCTCGGTCGCGCTGGATCTGCGCACCGACGAGGGGCGGGCCATCCTGGACGACCTGATCCGGGGCGCCGATGTATTGGTGGAGAATTTCCGCCCCGGCGTGCTCGACGTCATGGGGTTGGGCGCCGAGCGGCTGGAAAGCCTGAATCCCCGTCTGGTCGTGGCGAGCGTCAACGGATTCGGCAGTACCGGCCCCTATGCCCAGCGGCCTGCCGTGGATTTCGTCGCGCAGGCGATGAGCGGGTTCATGAGCGTCAATGGCGACGCCGATCAGGAACCGATGCGCAGCGCCCTGCCGCTGACCGATCTGATCGCCGGAACCAACGCGGCCTTTGCCGTCGTCTCGGCGCTGGTCGGGCGCGAGCGGACCGGCACCGGCCAGCGGATCGAGGCCAGCCTGGTTAACTCGATGTTCGCGATGATGGCCTATATGGCCTCGGAATATTTCGCGGCCGGAAAGGCGCCGCCGCGCAGCGGCAACGACCATCCGCTGGTCGCGCCCTATGGCCTGTTCCAGGCCTCCGACGGGCCGGTCGCCATCGCCCCCAGCAACGACACGCTTCTGACCCGCTTGTTCAATGCCCTGGATCTGCCATGGGTGATGTCGGACCCGAAATTCGACACCAACGACAAGCGCGTGGCGCGGCGGGGCGAGATCAACGGCATCGTCTCCGACCGGATCGCCACGGGAACGCGCGATCACTGGATCGAGTTGCTTAACGGTGCCGGCGTGCCATGCGGCCGGGTCATGGATCTGGCCGAGGTGACGGCCGATCCACAGATCGCCGCGCAGGAGATGGTGCTTGATGTCGAGCATCCAGGACATGGTAGTGTGCAGATGACGGGATTCCCGATCAAGATGTCGGGAACGCCGTGCAGAATTGTCCGGCCAGCGCCCGAGTTGGGGGCGGATACGGACGACGTTTTGAGCGGGATCGGCATCTCGGCCGATACTTTGCGCGCGTACCGCGAGCGGGGGATCATTGGCTGACGGCGCCCATCGAGACAATCAGTATAACAATAGGGAGGAAAACGAGATGAAGATGTTCACACGCGGGGGCCGGACCGGCTTTGTCCTGTTGACCACGGCCGCCGTCATCGGTCTCGCCGGTGCCACGCAGGCGCAGACTGTAATCGAAGTCCACAACACCATGAGCGAAGGCGGCGCCGAAGCCGCGGCGCTGGAGCGTTTCCAGGAGATACTGGCCGAGCGGGCCGAAGGCGAATTCGAGGTCCGGCCTTATCTTGGCGGCCAGCTCGGCGACGAGACCGAAATTCTGGAATTGCTCAATCTGGGGCAGACGCAGATGGCACTCACCGGCGGATTGTTCATGAGCCAGTACGCGCCGGAATACGACGCCGTGGGCGTGCCCTTCGTGTTTCCGAGTTTTGAAGCGGTAGAACACTACCTGGACAGCGATTCCGGTCAGGCAATGCAGGAAATCGCGCGCGAAGACGGCGGGCTGGTCTATCTGGCGCCGCAGAAACGCGCTTTTCGCCAGATGACGTCAAATCGCGAGATCCACGGCCCGGAAGATCTGGAAGGTCTGACCATGCGTCTGCCCCAGCTTCCTGTCTGGGTCGATGTCTGGGAGGAACTGGGCGTTCAGGCCGTGGTCATTCCGGCTCCCGATATCTATCTGGCCATGCGCACCGGACAGGTCGAAGCTCACGAGAACAGCCTTGCCTCGCCCTATACCCGGCAGATGTGGGAGGTCCAGGATTACATCATCATGACCAACCATCTGTCCTTCCCCTGGCATTGGGTCGCCTCCGCACAGTGGTGGGAGACGCTGAGCGAAGATCAGCAGACCTTGATCACCGAGGCGGTCGAGGAAGCCCGCCAGCACGGGATGCAGGTCGAGGACGAGAACGACGCCTATTATCGCGAAGCCCTGACCGAAAACGGAATGGAGTTCATCGAGGTCGATACCGCTCCGTTCCGGGAAGCGGCGCAGCCGGCCATCGATCGGGCGCTGGCCGACATGGCCGACGGTGTTGCCGAAGATATCGACGCCGCCATCGAAGCGACCGCCGATTGATGCCAGTCAGGCGGATCGCGATTGTAACGGTGCCAACCGGAGTAGCGGGCTGATGGGCGCGTTCGTGGATCGGGCGGAGCGGCTCTGGTCCCGCCTGCTCGACGGCATCGCCCTGGCCATGATGGCGACCCTCGTGGTCGTCATCGGCTATTCCGTGTTCGCCCGGCAGGTGCTGCGCATCTCGGTCCCATGGTCCGAGGAGGTCGGCGCCGGCCTGCTGCTCTGGATGGTGTCTCTTGGCGCCGCTGCCGCATGGTATCGGCGCGGGCACATCGCCATTGATGTGTTGCTCAAACGCATGTCGGTCAGGATCCGGTTCGGTGCGCTGATCGCGATCGAACTGGCGTCGCTGCTGCTCTTCGTCCTGATCTTCGCCGGGTCGTTCTCGATGATGTTCGTCAGCGCGAACAACGCAACGACCGCGCTCGGGATCAGCTACAGCTATCTCTATCTCGCCCTCGTCGTCGGCGTCGGGTCGATGATCCTGTTCAGCATTGCGCATCTCGTCCGCCTGATCCGGGCCGGCGGACCGCTTGACGATGGCCGCGAGGGGGGTGAATGGAGTACCTTGTCGTCTTCCTAGGCCTGATGGTCGTGCTCTTCGCGCTGGGCTTTCCGATCGCGGTGTCGATCGGGCTGACCTGTCTGGCGGTGCTGGTCATCGACGGCGGCTTGTCGGCCATTCCGGTCGAGTTGTTCGCCTTTCAGATGCTGAGCGGGCTGAACAGCTTTCCGATCCTGGCGATACCGTTTTTCATACTGGCGGCGTCGCTGATGAATGTCGGCTCGGCGGCGACCCGGATCTTCGACTTCGCCAACGGGCTGGTCGGGCATATCCGTGGCGGGCTGGGGCATGTGAATGTCGTGGCCAGCATGCTGTTCGCCGGCATGTCGGCAACCGCGGTCGCCGATGCCGCGGGCATCGGCCAGCTCGAGATCAAGGCGATGCGCGATCGCGGCTATCCCATGCGGTTCGCCGTTGGCATCACCGGCGCGGCGTCGATCATCAGCCCGGTGATCCCGCCGTCGATCGCCATGGTCGTCTATGGCTGGCTGTCGGGCACCAGCATTGCCGCGCTGTTCGTTGCCGGCGTCGTACCGGGTGTTCTTCTCGGCCTCAGCCTGATGGCGACGAGCTTCATCGCCTCCTACTGGCTGGACCTGCCGCTGTCGCCACGCGCGCGCCTGGGGGAACTCCGGCGGCTGTTCCTCAGGGCGTTCTTCCCGCTGTTGACGCCGGTGATCATCATCGGCGGCATCTGGACGGGATTCTTCACGCCGACCGAGGCCGGGGCGATCGCCTGCATCTATGCCTTCTTGCTGGGCACGGTCGTCTATCGCGATGTCGGCGTGCGCGATCTGGTGACCGTGCTGCAGCGGACGGTTTCCTTCACCGCCATCATCATGTTCATCATCGCCATCGCCACGTTCTACGGCTGGCTGCTGGTGCGGCTGCGCATCCCCCAGGAACTGGCGGTGATGCTGACCGATCTGAACATCGGCGTGACCGGAATCCTGTTCTGCATCGCCCTATTCTTCCTGATCATCGGCTGTTTCATGAGCGTCGTCGAAGCGGTGCTGATATTCACACCGATCTTCATGCTGTCGATCCAGTTTCTGGGCATCGACCCTGTGTTCTTCGGTGTGCTCATGGTTCTGACGCTTTCCGTCGGCGTGATCACACCGCCCTTCGGCAACGTCCTCTATGTGCTGGTCGGCATCGCCGGTATGCCGTTCGAAGAGGTGGTGCAGGCCGTGGCGCCGTTCCTGATCCCGATCTTTGTCGTGATCGCACTGCTGATCCTGTTCCCGTCACTGGTCACGTTCCTGCCGTCCATCCTTTCATGAGCGAGAGCCGCCGATCGCCGGTCGGGGAATGGTCCGGCGTCTCCGGGTGGGGGGGGATAGCCCCTACGACGCCGGCCTGATAGGCTGACGGTCCCGATCAGCTCCTATTCGATCATCCACTGCACGACCTTCAGGCCCGATCCAGTCCATGCCCGCTCAGAACGACCCGGAAACCCTCGCCCGCGGCCTTCGCGCCGGCAATCGCCGGGCTTTGGCGCGGACCATCACGCTGATCGAGTCCACGCGCGCCGATCAGCGGGCACAGGCCCGCGCGGTGCTGGAACAGGCCGCCGCCGACGCCGAGGCCGGGTCGCCGGAGACGATGCGGCTGGGCATCACCGGCGTTCCCGGTGTCGGCAAATCGACCTTCATCGAAAGCTTTGGCACGGCCCTGATCGAGCAGGGGCACAAGGTCGCCATACTGGCGGTCGATCCCAGCTCGGCGCGCAGCGGCGGCAGCATTCTGGGCGACAAGACGCGAATGGAGCATCTGGCCCGCAACCCGGACGCCTTCATCAGACCGTCGCCGACCGGCGGCAATCTGGGCGGTGTCGCGCGCCGGACGCGTGAAAGTATTCTCGCGTGCGAGGCGGCCGGCTATGATGTCGTGATCGTGGAAACGGTCGGCGTCGGACAGTCCGAAACGGCGGTCGCCGACATGGTCGACGCCTTTCTGCTGCTGCTGTTGCCCGGCGGCGGCGACGAACTGCAGGGCATCAAACGCGGCATCGTCGAACTGGCCGACATCGTCATCGTCAACAAGGCCGATGGCGCGATGACGGCTGCGGCGAACGAGGCCACGTCGGAATACCGCCGGGCGCTGACCTTCCTGCGCGGCCGTCAGGATGGCTGGAAGGTGCCGGTGCTGCAATGTTCAGCCCTTGAGGAGCGCGGGCTCGACCGCGTCTGGGAGAGCGTCGCCGCCTTCCGGGAGGCGCGGATCTCCGCCGGACTGTTCCATAAGAACCGCGAGCGTCAGGCGCTGTCCTGGATGTGGTCGGAAATCCGCGACACGCTGCTGGAGCGGTTCCGCGCCGATGCCGGTGTCCGCGCGCGGCTGGCCGAGATCGAGCAGGCCGTCGCCGACGGCACGATAACGCCGTCGGGGGCGGCCGATACCCTGCTGGGCACGTTCCTCAAGGACGCTCCAGCACCAGCTTCAGGCCCAGAAACGCCGGGGTCGGGTGGGTGATCACATAGGTGGGAATCTCGTCAAGATAGGACCGGAACCGGCCCTTGTCGATGAAGCGCTCGCGGAATGGCGACTGATCGAAATAGGGGCCGAGCTTGGGCACGATACCGCCGGCGATATAGATGCCGCCGAACGCCCCGATGGTCAGGGCAAGGTTGCCGGCCACCGTTCCCAGCATGCCGCAGAACATATCCACCGCTTCCCGGCAGATCGGGTCCCGGCCGGCGACCCCGGCCTCGGTCACGCCGGGCGGGTCGCGCATGGGCGCGTCTTCTTCGCCCTCCAGCGCCGCGATGGCCTCGTAAAGGTTGGTCAGCCCCATGCCGGACAGCACACGCTCGGCGGAGACATGCCGGTGCTTCTGGCGCAGCCATGTCAGGACGGCTTCTTCGCGCGCGGTGACCGCCGCCATGGTGACGTGCCCGCCTTCACCGGCCAGCGGTTGCCACGCCTCGCGCGTCGGGACAAGACCTGAAACCCCCAAACCGGTGCCCGGCCCGATGACGCCGACGGCGCGGCCGGGCAGGGGCTTGCCGTCGCCAACCTGACGAAAGTCGCCGGGGCCGAGCTGCGGCACCGACAAGGCGGCGGCGGTGAAATCGTTGACGACTTCGAGCCGGTCGAAACCGAACTGGGCCTTCATGCCGGAAATAGAGAAGGTCCATGCCTGATTGGTCATGGTCACCTGATCGCCGGTAATCGGCGAGGCGATGGCGATTGCCGCCGCCGCCGGCCGCGCCGGCGGGGCCACCTGATCGAGATAGCTTTCGATCGCGGCTTCCAGCGACGGGAAGTCCCGGCACGGAAGAATGCGGATATCCGCCACCCCTGCCGATGACACCAGGGCGAAGCGGGCGTTGGTGGCGCCGAGATCGGCGACGAGCGCTGGTCTGTCCAGGGGCATGTCGTGGCGTATCCTTACGTTCCGGCCGGATGGGCTTTGTCCGCAACGACTGGATCGCCAAATCGGTGACGCCCGTCAAGTCATTTCCCGTCATCGGCGTCGGGCGCCGCTGTTCCTCAATGCCGCGTTGAGCCCGCAACGCTGTCGCGGGCTCGTGCACGGCTTATCCCGGGGTCAGCCCCCTGAGACGGCCGTTGCCACCGTTTCGGCGAACGCCATGGTCCCGGCACTGCCGCCGAGATCGCGCGTGCGCGTGGCCGGATTTGCCAGGGCCATATCGACGGCCTGATCGAGCGCCTGGGCTGCTTCGGTGAAGGCCGACTTGCCGTGGCGATCGCCGAGCCAGGTCAGCAGCATCGCCGTCGACAGCATCAGGGCGGAGGGGTTTGCGATGCCCTGGCCGGCGATGTCGGGCGCAGAGCCGTGGACGGCCTGAGCGACGGCATGATCGGCGCCGGCGTTCAGGGCCGGCGCAATGCCCAGGCCGCCGGCGATCTCGCCCGCCTCGTCGGACAGGATGTCGCCGTACATATTGGTCGTTACCACGACGTCGAAGCGGCCGGGATCGCGCACCAGCAGCGCCGCCATGGCGTCGATGATGACCTCGTCCAGTTCCACGTCGGGGTACTCTTTTGCGACCGCGCGGACGGCTTCCAGGAACAGACCGTCACTGAGCTTGAGCACGTTGGCCTTGTGGACCGCCGTAACATGACTGCGGCGCTTGCGGGCCGCTTCGAATGCCGTCCGGGCAATCCGCGTGCTGGCGGAACGGGTGATCTTGCGGACCGCCAGGGCGACATCTTCCGTCGGGCGGAATTCACCCGACCCCATGGCCATGTTGCGGTCGGCATAGAAGCCCTCGGTGTTCTCGCGCACGAGTACGAGGTCGATCGGCTTTTCGCCGGGCTGGGCGGGGAGTCGCCGGCGGGCAGGGCGGATATTGGCATAGAGATCGAGCGAGCGGCGCACCATCGATGACGGATTAACCTGACCCTCGGGGTATTCATAGGTATCGACCGGCGCCATGACGACGCCGTCGGCCGTGTGGAGGCGGTCGTTGGCCAGCGACGGCCAGGTGGTGCCCTCGGTCTTCAGGCTGGCGAGGCCGATCGGCACTTCCTCGATCTCAAGTCCGAGTGAGAATTTCCGGTCGAGCGCCGCCAGCGCCAGCCGTGTTGCCTCGGCGATGTCCGGTCCGATTCCGTCGCCCGGCAATACCAGGAGCTTCATGGTGTATTCCTTCCAATTTTTCTACCGCCCCGGGTCTTGTCGACCCGTAGAGCATTCGTTCTGACGTCTTCACCGGCCCCGCATCGGTCCTCGGCCATACATCCGGACAAATGTCCGGTTGACCAGACATGTTAATCCGGCGTTTAATGAGTATACAAGAGTCGACAGAGATTGGTCGATATCGGGATCGCGATTCCGTCACGATTGACGGCGGCGGCCCTGGGAAAAACAGTCGGGGGCATCGGGCACCCGGCTCGCGTAGCGTGAGCAATCGGCGCCGATCATCCGACCCTGCCAGGGCGGCTGTGCCGGCCGAAATCGAAGGTTTGGAGGAAACGTGTCTGAGATCAAAAATACGTCCGAAGTCATGGTTGACTATCTGGTGGCTGCCGGCATCGATTGCATCTTCGGATACCCTGGTGATCCGAACATCGATTTCATCGAGGCCGCCCGCCGCCGTGAAATGAAGCTCGTCCTTGGTAGCCGGGAGGGCACGATCGGATTCATGGCCGAAGCCTATGGCATGCTGACGGGCCGTCCCGGCGTGTGCATGTCGACGCTCGGCCCGGGATCGACGTCGATGGTCAATGCCGTGGCCAACGCCCATCTCGACCGCGTGCCGATGCTGGCCATTTCCGGGCAGGTGAACACGCGCATGGAGCCGTATTTCACGCACCAGGTCGCCGACCACAATCAGATATTCTCCAGTATCAGCAAATGGACCGTCAACATGGTCCCGGGCTCAGCCGGTCAGATCATGCGCAAGGCGCTGAGGGTCGCCGTCTCCGAACGCCCGGGCCCCGTCCATATCACGACGCCAGCCGATGTGGTCGGGGCGCCGTCGGAAGATTCCGAGGTGTTCCTGCCGCCGATGACCGAGACGCAGACCCCGCAGGTCTTCGCGACCGACCCCGCCAATGCCGATGTCGCGCGGCGGATCAGGAACGCCCGGAAGCCCGTCATCCTGACCGGCATTTCCGCCCTTCGCGCCGGCGCAACGCCCGCGCTGAAGCGGTTTGCCGAAGCCACCGGCGCGCCGGTCGTCGTGTCGCCGATGTCCAAGGGCGTGTTTCCCGAAGATCATCCGCTCTATGCCAGCACCGTCGACATGGCGTGCAACAAGGTGGTGTGGGACTTCCTGGCCGAGGCCGACCTGCTGGTCATCGTCGGCTTTGATGCCGTGGAACTGATCAAGCCGTGGAAGCTGAACGTTCCGTCCGTTCACATCGACAGCACACCGAACACGGACCAGATCTACGCCGCCGATACCGAAGTGGTCGGCAACATTCCCAACATCCTGGATGCGCTGACCGGCGACTACGGCAATGGTTCGGCCAAGGATGGCGAAGCGCGGGTCAGGACGCACCGGGCGAAACTGACCGAGGGCTTTTACGCCGGCCGGGTCGAGGGGCGCATCAATCCGACCGACGTGGTCGACGCCATGAACGGCACGCTGCCCGCCGATACCATTGTTTCCACCGATGTCGGATCGCACAAGATTCTGGTCGGGCAGGGCTGGCAGGCCCGCCAGCCGAAGAACTTCCTGATGACGAATGGCCTTTCCAGCATGGGCTTTTCCCTGCCGGCCGCCATCGCCGCCAAGATCGTCCGTCCGGATCAGCCGGTCGTCTGCACCACGGGCGACGGCGGCTTCTCGATGGTCCAGGGCGAACTGCGCTTCGCGGCCAGCCGCGGCTTGGGTATCATGGTCATCGTGTTCTGCGACAACAGCCTCAACCGGATCGAGTTGAAGCAGATGAACAAGCAATACCCAAGCGAACTGACCCGCATCGAACCGACGGACATCGTCAAGCTGGCCGAGGCCATGGATTGCGATGGCGTCAAGGTCGAGACGGCGGCGGCGCTTGCCGATGTGGTTGCCAAGGCGCCCGGCCTGACCCGGCCGCTGGTCGTTCAGGCAGTCGTCGATCCGGCTCAGTATGTGGCCCAATTCTGATCGGACTCCGTTCCGATAGCGGGCCATAGCAAGGGAAGGAGCTCAGGATGTTGATGCACCAGATAGCCGACTACGTTGTCGGCGAGCGGACCAACAAGTTCGACCCGGACACGATCCATCACGCCAAGCGCGCGGTCATCGACTGGTTCGCTGCCATGTATCCGGGCAGCGTTCAGGATCCCAATCCGATGCTGCGCGCAGCGTTCGAGGAGGATCTCGGCCACGGCAGCGCGGTGGTCTACCCGTCGGGCACCAGGGCGACCATGCGGGCGGCGGCGTTCCTGAATGCCGCCTCGGCCCACACCGCTGAATTCGACGACATCTTCCGCGATGCGTCGGTCCATCCCGGTTGCGCCACGATCGCCGCGGCGCTTGCCGTGGGTCAGGCACGGGGCGCTGACGGCGACACCGTGCTGCGCGGCATCATCGCCGGGTTCGAGGTCTGTACCCGCATCGCCCTGGCCATGGGCAAGCCGCACTACAAGCTCTGGCACACGACGGCGACCATGGCGACATTCGGCGCCTCGGCGGCCTCGGCGCTGATCATGGGGCTGAACCGGGATCAGACCGCCGATGCTCTGGCGACGGCGGCCACCATGGCGGCCGGACTTCAGCAGGCGTTCCGCTCCGACGGGATGAGCAAGCCGATCCATTCCGGCCATGCCGCCGATGCCGGACTATTGAGCGCCATGGTTGCGGAAAAGGGCGTGACCGGCGCCATCGATGTGCTTGAAGGGCCTGCCGGCATGGGTGTGGCGATGAGCGGCAGCGCCGACTGGTCGAAGGCCACCGCGGGGCTGGGCAGTCAGTACAATATCAAGGCCATGACCTTCAAGAACCACGGATGTTGCGGCCACAACTTCGCCGCCATCGACGGAGCGCTGGAGCTGAAAAAGCGCCACAACCTGACACCGGACAAGATCAAGTCGATCCATGTCGGGTCCTATCAGCCAGCCTATGATATCTGTTACAAGCCCGACCCGCAGTCGCAGTTCGAATGCCGGTTCAGCATGCCCTATACGGTCTGCACGGGGCTTGTTTACGGCAAGGTGCGCCTGGCAGCGTTCGAGCCCGAGCGTCGTAACGATCCGGCTGTGCGCGATCTGATGAAGCGCTTTACCCAGTCGGTCGATGCGGAACTGGATGCGGCTTTCCCGGCCCAACGTGCGGCGCGGGTGACGATCGTCACCACCGATGGCGAGGAACTGACCTTCCTGCAGCCGACGCGCAAGGGTGATCCCGATCAGCCGCTGACGGACGACGAGCTGGCCGACAAGTTCAGCGAACTGGCCGGGGCGGTACTCCCGCAGGCCGATGCGAAGGCGCTGCTATCCGCACTCTGGAGCCTGGAAACCGTCGCCGACCTTCATCTCCCGGGTGCCGTCGCGGCGCTGGAAGGGGTGTCGGCATGACCCGGCGGATCGGCTTCATCGGACAAGGCGAAGCGGGCTTTGCCATCGCCGCCGGCCTCGCCGCCCAGGGTGCCACGGTCTCGGCCTTCGATCTGCGCTTTACCGACCCTGAACACGGCGCGGCGCTGAAGGAAAAGGTCGCCTCGGCCGGGATCGCGGTTGCCGGCAGCACCGAATCCCTGGTCAGCGGCTGCGACATCGTCGTATCGGCGGTCGTGTCGTCTGTGGCGGAAAAAGTCGCGGCTGCGACGGCGCCGTGGCTCAAGAACCGCCACCTCTTTCTCGACATCAACTCGGCCTCGCCGCAGATCAAGCTGGCGGCGGAAAAGCATGTCGCTGCAACGGGCGCGGCCTATGTCGACGTGGCGGTCATGGCGGCGGTGCCGCCGCACGGCCACAAGGTGCCGCTGCTGGCCTCGGGGCCGGGTGCCTCGGCCTTTGCCGAGCACATGACGCCGTACGGCATGGCGATCGAGGTGCTGGGCCCTGAAACGGGTCAGGCATCGGCGACCAAGATGTTCCGCAGCATCATCATGAAGGGGCTGGAGGCGATCGTGCTGGAATGCCTGCTGGGCGCCGGCAGCTACGGCATGGAAGACCGCGTGCTGCAATCGGTTCAGGAAAGCATTCCCGAGATCGACTGGCAGAAATTCGCCGACAGGGTCACCAGCCGCACGGCCATGCATGCCGAGCGGCGGGCACATGAAATGGAAGAGGTCGCCGACACGCTGCGCGCCGTCAACCTGGAACCCTTTATGGCGCTGGCGTCGGCGCACCGGATTCAGGAAGTCGCCGATCTGGGCGTACAGGCCCAATTCCAGCAGAACCCCCCGAAATCTTATAGCGACGTGGTCAAAGCGATCCTGGAGGCACGGAAATCATGACGGAACAAACTGGCCGGAATCTCGTACCCGATCGCGCACGCTTGCTGATCGACGGCGAGTGGCGCGCCGGCCGGAAGACGTCGGAGGTCCACGACAAGTACACGCGCGAGGTCGCCGCCGTCATCGACATGGCCGACCGGGACGATGTGGATGCCGCCGTCAAGGCGGCGCGGCGCGCCTTTCTGGCGGGCACACCGGAACCGGCCGAGCGGGGTCGCATTCTGCGTGAAACCGCGCGTCTGGTCGGCGAGCGCCGTGCCAAAATTGCCAGCACGATCGCGGTGGAAACGGGCTTTACCATCGGCGACGCGCTGGGCGAAGTCGATCGCGCCACCGAGACGCTGCGGCTGTCCGGTGAAGAAGCGTGCCGGCTGGTCGGGCATATGGTTCCGATCGCCGGCGCGCCGGGCCAGTCCGGGCGGCTGGCTTTTACCCTGCGCGTGCCGCTGGGCGTCGTCTGCGCCATCACGCCGTTCAACTCGCCGCTGAACACCGTGGCCCACAAGATCGCGCCGGCACTTGCCGCGGGCAATGCCGTGGTGCTGAAGCCGGCGACCTATACGCCGCTGGCCGCGACGCTGCTGGCGGAATGCCTGCTCGATGCCGGATTGCCGCCGGGATTGCTCAGCGTCGTGCATGGCAGCGGGTCGGAGGCCGGCGACGCGCTGCTCTCGCACCCCGATATTGCGTTCTTCGGCTTCACCGGGTCGACCGGCGTCGGACGTCTGATCCAGGACCGGGCGGGGCTGCGCAAGACGTCGCTGGAACTGGGCAGCATCGCGACGACTTTCGTCGCGGCGGATGCCGATCTCGATCGCGCGGCGGCGAAATGCGTGCCGGCGGCGTTCCGCAAGGCCGGGCAGGTCTGCACCTCGATCCAGCGGCTCTATGTCGCCCGTCCTGTTCTGGAAGAATTCACCGAGCGCTTTCTGGCACTGACCGCAAAGCTTGGTGTCGGCGATCCGTTTGCCGCCGGCACGGTCGTCGGACCCATGATCGCCCCGGCCGAAGCCGAACGCGCAGACTCCTGGATCAAGGACGCGGTGAGCGGTGGTGCAACCCTGCTGGCCGGCGGCACCCGCGAAGGGGCGGTCGTCCAGCCGACGGTGCTGACCGGCGTCGATGCCTCGATGAACGTCATGTGCGAGGAGATCTTCGGGCCGGTGGTCAACATCGTGCCGTTCGACGATCTGTCGGCGGCGATCGACGATGCGAACGCAACGCCGTATGGGCTGGCCTCGGGCATCTTTACCCGCGACCTGAACCACGCGCTGGACCTGGCCGAACGTATGCAGGTCGGTGGCGTGCATATCAATGACACCAGCTCGTCGCGCGTCGACCTGATGCCGTATGGCGGCGTGAAGGACTCCGGCAACGGCCGCGAAGGACCGCATTACGCGATCCGGGAAATGTCGGCAGAGCGGATCGTCACCATTCAGCGGGGTTAGGCTGTCTCGACACGCCCGTGACGTTTTGATCGCCCCCCGGCATTGTCCCTTACACCCCTAATCCCTTCCCCGGAAACGCAAAACGTTGTCCGGGGTCCACACGTGCCGCGAGAGCGTTGATGGTGTGGACCCCGGCTCTGCGCAGCGTCACTTCGTGCCGCAGCGCGTCCGGGGAAGGGGTTTTTTGTTGCGATATCAGTTCTTTATTCCTTCCCCGGAAACGCGAAGCGTTGTCCGGGGTCCACAACCTAAGCGAGATCATTGACCGTATGACCCCCGGCCTGACCGCTCCCGACGTCGATCGGGAGCCCCGAGACGGATAAGCCCGGTTTGCGTTTCAGCCCGCCGGGAGCCACCGCGCGAGGTCCCCGCTCGAGGCGGGGACGATCGGGAGGGTAGTGCTCGCAAATCCCGCCTGTATCGCCGTCGGCCGAACGCAAAAGCGCCGGGAGACGGCTTTCGTCTCCCGGCGCTTTTTTGCCGATGGTCCCGTCAAATCGGATGACGGATCAGGCCGTTGCGGCCTCGCGTGCTTCGCGCCGCCGGTCGCGGATGGTGCGTACCACCGGGAACAGCAGCACCACGGCCGTGAGGATTGCGATGGTCAGCGAGATCGGCCGGGTGAAGAACACCGTCCAGTCGCCCTGAGAAATAAGCAACGCCAGGCGCATGTTCTCTTCGGACATCGACCCCAGGATCAGGCCGAGCACCGCTGGCGCGAGCGGGAAGTCCAGCCGCTCCATGGCATAGCCCAGCATCCCGAACGCGAACATCATGTAGAGATCGAACATGTTGTTGTTGATCGAGTAGACGCCGACGGCGGTCAGGCCGACGATCAGCGGCACGAGCATGACGCGGGGCAGCCTGAGCAGGTGCACGAAGACCTTCGCCCCAAGGAAGCCGCCGATCACGATCAGCAGGAACGATGTGGCGAACATCTGGATCATGAAGCCGTAGACGATGTCGGCGTGATCGCGGAACAGCGCCGGTCCGGGGCGCAGACCGTGGATGAGCAGACCGCCCAGAATGACCGCGGCCACCGAACTGCCGGGAACGCCCAGTGTCAGGGCAGGCACGAGAGCGGCGGAATTGTCGGCGTTGTTGCCGCATTCGCCGGCGGCGACACCCTCAGGCGCGCCATGGCCGAAGGTCTCCGGGTGTTTCGAGGCGCGCTTGGCTTCGTTATAGCTGAGAAAAGCGGCGATGTTCCCGCCGGCGCCCGGCAGCAGACCGACCAGAATGCCGAGGCCGGAGGACCGGACCCAGGTGCGCCACAGAATGCGCCAGTCGGAGAAGATGTGCCGGGATTTGCCGATCTTCAGTTCCGCACTGCTGATGCCGGTCTTGATCGCCTCCTCTGCCATGCCGATCGCCGGTGGCAGGGCATAGAGGCCGGTCAGCAGCACGACAATGTGGAAGCCATCGACGAGGTTGACCGTGCCGAAGGTGAAGCGCTGACCGCCGGTGATCTGGTCGATGCCGACCATGCCGATCATCAGGCCCATGCACGCCGACAGGATTCCCTTGATCGGGCTCTTGCCCAGAAAGACCGATATGCTGGACAGGCCGAAAACGCCGACCCAGAAATATTCCGCCGGTCCGAACGCCAGTGTCACCCGGGATAGTGGCGGCGCAAAGGCCATCAGGGCGACGGCGCTGGCCATACCGCCGATGGCAGACGATACGACAGCGATTTGCAACGCACGCCCGGCCTCGCCTTTCTTGGCCATGGCGTGGCCGTCGAATGTCGTGACGATCGATGCGGGCGTTCCGGGGATTCTGAGCAGAACCGCTGGTATTGCGCCGCCATACATCGCGCCGTTATAGATCCCTGCCATCATGCCCAGTCCGACCAGCGGATCCAGGCCGAAGGTCAGGGGGATCAGGACCGCGATGCCCATTGTCGCGCTCAGCCCCGGCAGCGCACCGATCGCGATGCCCATGGCGACGCCGGCGATCATCGCTAACAAGTTCATCGGCTGAAAGACGATGGGCAGTGCGTGCAGTAGGGGTTCAAACACCTGATTTCTCCAATGGATTGGCACACTGGGGCGGTTTCAGATTAATAAATAGTCCGATATATGTTATCAATGAAATAGACCTCTAGAAAAAGAGCCCGCGTGGAAGCGGTCTTTCGAATATAAGTCGGAATACGACATAGACGAGCAGCATGAAGGCCGCGCCAGAAATTGCGATCATCCTGTAATCCCGGAATCCAAGCAGCAGAACGATCGATACGATCATGATCGCCGTCGAAACGAAGTAGCCCAGTATCCCGATCGCAACGAGATAGATGATGAATCCGAACGACGCGATGAAGAAGTTCACCGGATTCCGGAAGAAGGGGCTGTCGACGTTGGGGTCCTTGGCGGCCTGAGGCTCCAGATCCTTGTTAAAGGATACTGTCCTCAGAAACATCATGATCGACGAGATCGCCATGATAAGCGATACCATCCGAGGAAAAATTGAAGACTCGAATCTAAAGTTGCCACTGGCGATGAAAACTCCAATAGCAAAACATAATAATATCGCCGATGCGATTCGGTCTTTTGCGTAAGGCACGTTTACGTCTCCTCCCACTTTCGGGCCACTTCAGGCGCTCATCCGTATCATCGTCCACATTAGCGACAATCCGCAGCCGTTGGAGTGTCTGCACATATTGAAAATCGCGTGTCAACACAACAAATTTAATTGTCGTACTTTTTTACTACGATAGGGCGAAATATTTTTAATTAATAGAGTCATACGTTCAGCCATATCGGTCTTGGTTGTATACATTTGTATCTTGACATAACCATCATCGGATGCATATCGTTTTGCAAGCACGCAGGTGTACTGCGGCTTTTCTGCGAAGAATTTTCAGGGAGAACGCTCTTATGAACACGTTCAAGAGCATTATCGGCTCGGTCGTTTCGGCCACGGCGCTGGTTGCCGTCGCCGGCGCGGCGCAGGCCGAGTATCCGGAACGGGACATCACCATGGTGATCGCCTATTCCGCGGGCGGCGGTACCGACGTCATGGCGCGGACGATGGTTCCATACTTCGAGGAGTATCTCGGCGGCAACGTCAATGTGACTGTCGACAACCGTCCGGGCGCCGGCGGCGAGATCGGTTTCACGGCATTGGCAGAAGCCGAGCCCGACGGCTACACCATCGGCATGCTGAACATCCCGGCCTTCATCACACCGCTGATTCAGCGCGATCCGGCTTACACACTCGACAGCTATCAGCCGATTGGCAACGTGGTTTCCGATCCGGCCTCGATCGTGGTGCGGGCCGACAGCGACTTTGAAGACCTCGAGGATTTCCTCACCTATATCGAGGAAAACCCCGGCGCCCTCCCGATCGGCAATTCCGCCGTTGGCGGGTCGATGCACACCAGTCTGCTGCGGTTCCTGACGGCGGAAGGGATGGAAGTCACCCATGTGCCGTTCCCGGGCTCCGCGCCCAGCCGGACCGCATTGCTGGGTGGTCACGTCGCCGCGTCGGTCATGGGTCTCGGCGAAGCGGGTCCCTATCACCTGGAAGGCGATTTGCGCATTCTGGCGACGATGGCGGCCGATCGCTGGGAGGAAGTGCCCGACGTGCCGACGTTCCGCGAACTCGGCTATGATATTGTCTCGGGTTCCGACCGCGGCATGGCGGCACCGGCCGGCATTCCCGACGAAATCACCGAAGTGCTGGTCGAGGCGCTGCGTCAGACCGTCGAAGATCCGGAATTCCGGGAAGAGGCGCGCGAGCAGGTTCTGCCGCTTTCCTATATGGCCCCGGACGACTACAAGGCGCATATGGAATCGACCTTGACCCAGATGCAGGAAGTCTGGGAAGTCGCGCCCTGGGCCGATTGATCCACGGCGACGATGGTTGATCACGGGATGGGCGGGGCCGCGGCTCCGCCCGTTTCGCTGAAGGGCCAGGATTTTTCGGCCTGCCGCACACCTCGGCCCCGTAGCGGGCATTGGTGCCGGTTGCGCTGATGAAACCAGCAAGTCGGATGCCTCCCCTTTCATCATTCAGCCACCATAGTGCCGTTCTGCCGCTGCATCAGTGGGCACGTCCGGGCGGATGACTGTCTCGGTTTTTTCCCGAGTTTCGAATACAAGAGACTACGGGGTCAGGGTCGCGCAGCCAATAACACCGGTGCTGCGCCGGTCGTAAATGGCCCGGGTCATCGCCAAAACGACATATATTTTCGCCTCGCAATTGTATGCAGTTGCGCACAGAATGCAAGCCCCTACCTTTCCCATTTGCCTGACCGGACGTTGGACGCGGTTCTCTGACTGTGTGCCCGGCGTGCGGCGAAGGAGCGGAGGGCCGCCTGATGTGCGACCGGCAACGAGCAAATTCCCATAGAGGCAATGTATACTATTGTATTGTGGGGTCCGAACCCCCTATGATGACGCGAGTCTGGTATGCAATCCGCCGTACGGAACTGCCTGAATCGGCTGGTTTCTGCTCATCAATTCAGGCGATGCACGCCGCATTAAAGAGCCCAGCTTAGGAGGAACGACCAATGAAAATGAATACACAGGCTATTACGGCCGCCCTGATGGCCTCGTCCATCCTGGCCGCGCCGGCCGTTTATGCCGACAGCGATTATCCAAACCGCGATATCACGATGCTCGTCGGGTATTCCGCCGGCGGCGGAACGGACGTCATGGCGCGTACCGTGGCTCCGTACCTTGAGGAATATCTCGGCGGCAACGTCAACATCACGGTCGAAAACCGTCCCGGTGCCGGCGGCGAACTCGGTTTCACCGCGATTGCGCAGGCTGAGCCCGACGGATACACGATCGGCATGCTGAACATCCCGTCGTTCATCAATCCGATCATCCAGCGGGATCCGGACTACACGCTCGACAGCTTCCAGCCGATCGGCAACATCGTCACCGATGCGACCTCGGTCGTCGTCCGCGCCGACAGCGAGTTCGAGACACTGGAAGACTTCATCGACTATGTCGAAGCCAATCCCGGCGCGATGCCAGTCGGCAACTCCTCGCTCGGCGGCGCGACCCACACCAGCTTCCTGCGCTTCCTGCACGCCGAAGACCTCCAGGTTACGCATGTGCCGTTCCCGGGCGCGGCACCGAGCCGTACGGCCCTCCTCGGCGGCCACGTCGCGGCCAGCGTCATGGGCATCGGCGAAGCCGGCCCGTACCACCTTGAGGGCGATCTGCGCATTCTCGGCACCATGGCCGCCGAGCGTTGGGAAGAAGTTCCTGAAGTGCCGACGTTCAGCGAGCTGGGCTATCCCATCGTCGCCGGTTCCGACCGCGGTCTGGCTGCGCCGGCCGGTATTCCGGACGACGTCCGTGACAAGCTGGTCGAGGCGGTCGCGCAGATGATCGAGGATGAAGATTTCCGTCAGGATGCGCGCGATCAGGTGCTGCCGCTGAACTACATGGCGCCGGATGCCTATCGCGAGCAGATGCAGAGCACGCTGGACGAGATGCAGGCCATCTGGGACGAAAATCCCTGGGCAAGCTGAGCGGGGCCCGTTGATCCAAGCGTCGGGCAGTCGGGTCAGGCAGGCGGGTTTCGGCCCGTCTGACGGCCCGCGCCCGGCGATCTCGTAGATAAAGATTGCCGGCATCCTTGGTTGTCGGCAATTTTTCGTTCCGATGGATTGCCGACAATGCAGAGCACAGCGCCTTCGGCCGGGGATGCGGCCGTCACCACGACGATCGACGACAATGTCGCCATCGTTACCCTGAACCGGCCCGATGTGCGCAACGCCATCGACGATGCCACGCGGACCACGCTGATCGACACGATCGAGGGTCTGGGTGCCGACGAGGATATCCGCGCCGTTATCCTCACCGGTGCGGGCACGGCTTTTTGTGCCGGGGGCGACATCAGGGGCATGCGCCAGCGTCTGGACGCGCCGATCGGCCGGGTCGGCTATAACGGCTGGAAGCGCCAGAAATCGACCCATCGCGCCATCAACGCCCTGCACAATCTCGACAAGCCGACCATCGCGGCGGTCAACGGCGCCGCCTCGGGCCTTGGCTGCGATCTGGCCTTCGCCTGCGATTTCGTCATGGCGTCGAACGCAGCATCCTTCACCATGGCCTATCTGAAGCGCGGGCTGATTCCCGATGGCGGCGGGCTGTATTTCCTGCCCCGACGGGTCGGTCTGGCGCGCGCCAAGGAGCTGATCTATTCCGCGCGCAAGGTCGGCGCCAACGAGGCGCTGGCGATCGGACTGGCCGATCGTCTGGCCGAGAGCGAGGACCTGCTGGGCGAGGCGAAAGCCTGGGCGGCGGAATTGTCCGTCGGATCGCCGATCGCCCTGTCGCTGGCGAAATCGATCCTGAACCGGTCGCTCGATCTGCCGGTGGAGCAGGTATTTGCCCTTGGCGGCGAAGCGCAGTCGATCTGCTATACGACCGATGAACATCGTGATTCGATCCAGCAGTTCCTCGACAAGGGAAGCAAGGCCAAAAAGGGTGAGCAGTCATGAGCGCCGCCGATGAGAGCGCGACGCCGGACGTGATGCCGGCCTTCACCGGTCTGAAGGTGCTGGAACTGGCGCAAGGCGTCGCCGCACCCTATTGCGGCATGTTGCTGGCGCAACACGGTGCCGACGTCACCAAGATCGAGCCGATCGGCTATGGCGACTGGAGCCGGGGGCTCGGCCGCCGGCGCGGTGATTTTTCCTCGGAATCGATCGTCCTCAACCGCGGCAAGAACAGCCTCGCGCTCGACCTGAAAAAGCCGGAAGGCCGCGATCTCGCCTTCCGGCTGGCCACACAGGCCGATGTCGTCATCGAGAATTACCGCCCGGGCGTGACCGAACGCCTCGGCCTCGACTATGAAGCCGTTCGCGCCAAAAACCCGTCGGTCGTTTATGCCTCCGTCACCGGGTTCGGGCCGATCGGACCGCGCCGGAACCATCCGGCGACCGACACCGTGATGCAGGGCTATACCGGGTTCATGTCGATCAACCGCGATGCCGCCGGCATCCCACGGCGGGTCAACATGCTGGCCATCGACGTGTCCACTGGGCTTTATCTGTCACAGGCCGTATCCGCCGCTCTTTATCGCCGGGCGGTGCACGGCGTCGGTCAGCATATCCGTACCAGCCTGCTGGAATGCGCGATGGCGTTCCAGGAATCGCGGATCGTCGAATACGCGCTGGAGGGGCCGGGCGTCAAAGCCGTCGGCGCCCCGGTCGGCACGTTCGAGACGGCCGATGGTTATCTCAGTCTGAACGCGCGGCGAGACAACCACTTCGAAGCACTTTGCAAACTGCTGGAGCGGACGGAATGGCTGGCGGATGAGCGATTCGGCAGCGAGCAGTCGCGCCTGAGCCACGCCGAAGCCCTGAATGCACTTGTCGAGCCGCTGATCAAGGCGCAGCCGACGCGCTATTGGGCCGATATCCTGTCGAGTGCCGACATTCTGCACGCGCCCGTCTTCGACTATGGCGACCTGATGGAAGACGAACAGGTGCGCGAGATTCAGGCCATCACCTGGTCACAGATCGAGGGTCTGGGGTCGATGCCAGCCGCGCGTCTTCCCGGTCTGCCGCCACCGCCCGATCGCCCGGAAACCGCCCAGCCGCCGCGTGTGGGCCAGCAGGGACGGGCCGTGCTGTCGGCGGCGGGCCTCTCCGACGCCGAAATCGCCGGCCTTGTCGAAAGCGGAGCCGCCGCGCTGCCCGACTGATTGCCATGGCCGAATGGTCAGCGATGGCCTGAATCACGCGCCTTGACCGTGGTTCTGGAACTCTGTGCCCCTCGGAAATGTTGATTGCGCATCGACACGAGGGGAATGGGCAACGCTATGGCGCCGAGGGCGAACTGGCGCGGACATCTGAAAGTGGCGGAGCTGAGTTGCGCGGTCGGCTTGTTCACGGCCGCGTCGACTTCCGAGCGCGTCGCCTTTCACACGATCAATCGCCGTACCGGGAATCGGGTTCAGCGCGAATTCATCGACAGCGGGACCGGGAAAACGGTCGATCGCGACGACCAGGTCAAGGGCTATGAGATCGGCAAGGACGAATACATCGTTCTGGAGCCCGAAGAGATATCCGCTGCGGTGCCGGAAAGCGACAAGATCCTGAACGTCAGAGGATTTCTGCCCTGCGGCGAAATCGATACGGTCTACTTTGACAAACCCTATTATCTGGCGCCCGGCGACAGGACAGCGGAAGAAGCCTATGTGCTGATCCGCGAGGGCATGCGCGCTAAGAATGTCGCCGCCCTGGCGCGTACGGTCTTGTTCCGGCGTTGCCGCACGGTGCTGATCCGCCCGCACGGCGAAGGGCTGATCGCCAACACCCTGAATTTCGACTACGAGGTCCGGTCGGCGGCGGAAGCCTTCGAGCCCATTGCCGACGTCAGAATTCAGGACGAGATGCTGCAACTGGCCAAGCATATCATCGCCACCAAGGCGGGGGAGTTCGATCCGGCCGAATTCGACGACCGCTACGACGCGGCCCTGGCCGAAATGGTCAAGGCCAAGGCCGAGGGCCGGAAGATCAAACCGCCCAAATTGCAGAAGGACGATAAGACCGTCGACCTCATGGAGGCGCTGCGGCAGAGCGCCAGGGCCGCCGATGGATCGAAGCCGTCCCGACCAGCGTCCAAGAAGCGGCAGCCGCGCCGCAAGGCGGGCTGATGAGCCTTGAGCCCTATCGAAAGCGGCGCGATTTCGGTTCGACGCGCGAACCTCCCGGGAAGCCAGTCGGTAAGGAGGGGGCAGCGTCGGGAAACGGTTTCGTCATCCAGAAGCACGCCGCGCGACGCCTGCACTATGATCTGCGGCTGGAGATGGGTGGCGTTCTGAAAAGCTGGGCGGTCACGCGGGGCCCGAGCCTCGTACCCGGCGAAAAGCGGCTGGCCGTGCATGTCGAGGACCATCCGCTGGAATACGGCGATTTCGAAGGCACGATACCCAAGGGCGCCTATGGCGCCGGCACCGTCATCGTCTGGGATCGCGGCACCTGGGCGCCCGTGGCCAGAACGGCGGGGAAGTCCGCTCCGAAACCCGAAGCGGCCTACAAGAAGGGCCACATCGAGTTCGAACTGTCGGGCGAGAAGCTGGGGGGCCGGTGGCATCTGGTGCGGATGGCCGGCAAGCCCCGCGAGAAGCGCGAGAACTGGCTGCTGATCAAGGGCGAAGACGATGACGCCCGGACGGCCGACGACCCCGACATCCTCAGCGAACGACCGGAATCGGTAAAGAGCGGGATGACGATCGAGGCCGTCGGCGCCGACCCTGAGGCCGAAACGCTCAGCGAGGATGACGCGAACGGCACTGATGCCGGGAAAGCAAAGGCCGAAAAAGCCACGATCAAGGTTCCGGCGAAGGCCAAAAAGGCGAAGATGCCGGATTTCGTAGAGCCGACACTGGCGACGCTTTCCTCCAGGGCGCCGACCGGCAAGCGATGGCTGCATGAAATCAAGTTTGACGGCTATCGTCTGCAGGCCCGGATCGAGTCCGGCCGCGTGAAACTGCTGACCTGGCGGGGCCATGACTGGACGGCGCGGTTCGGGAATGCAGTGCCGGAGGCGCTCAAATCCCTACCGGTCGACACCGCCATCATCGACGGCGAACTAATAGTGGAGACGGCCAGTGGCGCGTCGGATTTTTCTGCGCTGCAGGCCGATCTGTCCGAAGAGCGCGTCGACCGTTTCGTCTATTACGGCTTTGATCTGCTCTATCTGGATGGCGTCGACTGGCGCGCCGCCTCGCTGGTCGACCGAAAGGCAGCGCTCCGCAAGATCATGGACGATCCGCCGCCGTCGCTTCACTACAGCGAGCATTTCGACGAGGGCGGCGATCTGGTGCTGCGCCATGCCTGCCGGCTGAGTCTGGAAGGGGTGGTGTCGAAGCTTCGCGACCAGGCGTATCGGTCCGGCCGGGGCAAGGGCTGGATCAAGTCGAAATGCGCGTTGCGTCAGGAGTTTGTGATTGCAGGCTTCGTTCCCTCCACGACAACGCAGAGCGCGATCGGTTCGCTGGTTCTGGGTGTCTATGAGGGGAAGTCACTGCGCCACGTCGGCCGGGTCGGGACCGGGTTCAGCGCCGCCGTCGCCCGCGATCTTTATCGCCGCCTGGACGAGATTGCTGTCGATAAGAGCCCGTTTGCCGATCGGCTGTCGGCCGAAGCCGGACGCAAGGTGCAATTCGTGCGGCCGGAACTTGTCGCCGAAGTCGAATTCCGGGGCTGGACCGGCGAAGCCAACCTGAGGCACGCCTCGTTTCGAGGCCTTCGGGACGACAAGCCGGCCGACGAGGTGGTGCGCGAGGATACCGGCGCGGATGAACCGGTGGGCGAGCCGCGCCGGACCGTGAAGCTGTCGCATCCCGATCGAGTCTACTGGCCCGATGCCGGGGTGACGAAAGAAGGTCTCGCGGATTACTACGCGGATATGTGGCGATGGATCGGACCGCTGATCGTCGCCCGGCCGTTGTCACTGCTGCGGTGCCCCGGAGGCATCGCCAGCGGTATCCGGGGCAGTTGCTTCTTCCAGAAGCATGCCTGGAAAGGTCTGAACAAGAATATCAAAACCATCCGTGATCCCAGGGACAAGAGCGGCGAGCCGCTGGTGTCGATCGAGGATTTTGACGGGTTGCTCGGACTGGTGCAGGCCGGCGTGCTGGAGATCCACCCATGGGGGGCGGCGCTTGACGACTGGGAACGCCCGGACATGATCGTCATGGATCTCGATCCGGGCGAGGGGGTGACCTGGGATGCGGTGGTCGATGCGGCGCGCGAGGTCGGCCGGCGGCTGCAGGAGGCCGGCTTGGCAACCTTTGTCAAGACATCGGGCGGCAAGGGCCTTCATGTTGTCGCCCCGTTGATCCCGGCAGCCGGCTGGACGGACGTGAAGGGTTTCGCCAAGGCCATGGCCGATCGGATGGCAAAGGACAGTCCGGATCTCTATGTCTCGACGGTCTCCAAGGCGAAGCGGCGCGGCAAGATCCTGATCGACTATCTGCGCAACGGCCGCGGCGCTACGGCTGTCGCCGCTTATTCCACGCGTGCCCGTGCCGGCGCGCCGGTATCGATGCCGGTCGACTGGAGCGAGATCGGGTCGGTCGGACCGGCCCAGTTCACGGTGCAAAATGCGCCGACACGGGTGCACGGACAATCGGACGATCCCTGGGAGGGTTTTCGCGCGGCCGCCCGGCCACTGCCGACGTTGAGGTAGGAAAAACTAACCCTTCCCGAAAACGTCCCAGTCCCGGACGCGCTGCGGCGCGACAGTGACGCTGTGCCAAGCCGGGCCCCACACTGTCTGCATACTCGCGGAATGTGTGAACTCCTCACAGCGCTTCGTGCTTCCGGGGAGGCGGCAAGAGTCGTCCAATGCCAAAACACGCAGTTACCGTTCACCGTTTGCCGGACTTCTTCTCCGACGCGATGCTCTTGCGCAGAGCGTCCATGATGTCGATGACGTTGTCCACCGCCGGGGCCTCTGTCTGCGCTTTGACTTTGGCCGGGCGTTTTCGGCCCTTCTTCTTGGCCGCGATGATATCGGCCAGCTTTTCCTGAACCGGGTCGGTCACCATGTCCGGATCCCAGGAGGTCGAGCGTTCCTCGATCACCTCCTTGACCAGCTTCAGCAGTTTGCTGTCTGCCTTTTCCCGGTCGATGTCGCCGAAATATTCCGCCGGGTCGCGCACTTCGTCGCCATAGCGCAGTGTCCACAAAATGATGCCCCGCCCGCTTGGTACCAGCATGACCGCGCGTTCCCGGCGATACATGACCAGCCGGGCGATGCCGAATTTCCCGGTCGATCGCATCGCCTCGCGGATGACGGAGAAAGCTTCTTCGCCGACGGCGTCGTCTGGCAGAAGATAGTGCGGCCGGTCATACCAGATCCACCGAACGCTATCGTCGGGAACGAACATTTCGATGTCGATGGTCCGGGTGCTCTCCAGCGCAACGGCGTCGATTTCGTCATCCTCAAGAAGAACGTAGTCGCCGTCGGCCCGTTCATAGCCTTTTACTTCATCGTCGTCGTCCACCACATCGCCGGTTTCGGCATCGACATAGCGGCTGGTGAGCCTGTTGTGGGTTTTTCTGTTCAGGGTGTGAAACTGAATTTTCTCGTTGTCCGTGGTCGCCGGCGTCATGGAGACGCGGCAGGTCACGAGCGAAAGTTTCAGATATCCTTTCCAGAACGATTTTGGTGCCATGGCAACTTTCCTTTTTCTTCCCGGTTGGGAAACTGAGCCATGTCCGATTGGTTCCCGCTCTCCATGGCGCGCAGGTGTCAGGTTCGCAAAAGCGCCGCCAGTGCCCTTCCGGCCTCTTCTGCCCCCGGCCGGCGATGCCAGACCAGGCGCAACGGCAGGTCATAGCGCGGGGCGAGCGGCATGTGAGGCAAATCCGGTGCGACCATGGTCACCGAGGACAGGGGCAGCACCGACATGAATCCGTGATCCATGACCATGTTCAGGATCACCGGAATCGAGTCCACCTCGGTAATGTCCAGGGCGTCGCGGCCGGTATCGTCCAATACGTCCGAAAGCCAGGCGTTGATACACTGGCGAAGGCCGCTGCGTGCGCTCGGCACGACGAATGGCGTGCGTGGTCGTGAGGCCGCAATACGATCTACGGCAAAGCCGACCAGTGCCAGCGTCCCGCTCGACACCGGAATGCTCTCCATGTTCTGCGGCTCGGTAGCTTCCTTCCCGGCATTCGTCGCCGGTCGGGATGTTGCGGTGCCGGGCGTGTCGAGCAGGGCGACGTCGAACATGCCGGTTTTCAGCCCGCGGATCAGTTCCTCCGCCGTCGTCGACTGAATGAACAGCGGGTGGCGCGGGTGCTTTTGCGGCCAGACGGCGGCGAGATGGGCGAGGTGTCGGGCAATCGGGCTTTCATGGCCGAGCGGCATCACCGTGCCCAGCCGTATCGTGCGCTCTGCCGATCGGTGCCGGGCCCCGGAATTGCGGCTGAGCCGCATCCATAGCGCATCGAGAGCGACGGCAAGATCGCGCAGTCTTTCGCCGGCCGGTGTCGGCACGGTACCGGTCGGCAAGCGGTCGAGAAGCGGCCGGCCGATCGCCGATTCCAGCTGGCCCATTTGCCGCGTAAGCTGGGGCTGGCCCACGTCCAGCGCCTGTGCCGCACCGCGTATGCTGCCGACGGCGACCACCCCAACGAAGCGGGACAGTGCGATCAGGCCGATCGGCAGCCGGGCGGCACGATGAACGATGTCTTCTGGCGTCTCTTCCGCCAAGCCATGCGCCAGACAGGCAATACCGACGGCCAGATCCGCCGCACGGTTCAGGTCTGGCAACAGTCGTTCGGCCTCTAGCGTCAGAACCAGTTCCGCGCCGGCACGCACGGCCAGGGCGATGGACAGTTCGGCCTCTACCCGGTCGAGAGCCGTGGCGACGGTGCCCGGCGCCTTGTCGAGACGCCGGGCCGCCGGGCGGATGCCGCGCGCCTCCAGAACCGTTCGCGTCGTGACGAGAGTCGCGACATCCATGGCAGGACCGGGCAAGGGGGAGGGGGGGGGAGGAGCCGGGGTCAGGCCGGAGGCCGGGCGTCACCGTTGGCATCGGCGTCGTCCAGCCCGCGCTTGACCAGCTCGAACACGTTGCGGGACAGATCGGGGATCGCCGAGATATCACGCAAAGCGGACTTCATGCTTTCGGCCCGGGTGGCGTCGTGATGCTGCCAACGGGTCAGCGGTTTTGTCAGGGCGGCTGCCAGTTGCGGGTTCGCGCGGTTGATGGCCTTGATTTCCTCGGCCAGCAGTCGGTGACCGGCGCCGTCCTGCCGATGAAAGGCCACCGGATTGGCCGCCGCGAAGACGCCGATCAGCGAGCGGACGCGGTTCGGATTGGTCCGTGCGTACAGGTCATGGCCGCGCAAGGCAGAGACGGCCTCGACGGTGGCCGGGGACAGCCGCATCGCCTGCAGCGAGAACCATTTGTCGACGACCAGCGCCTCGTCCCGCCAGCGGTCCAGGAACTCGGCCTGGTGGCGATCGCGTTGCGGCCCGTCGGTCTCGTTCAGGGCGATCAGCGCGGCGATGCTGTCGGTCATCGTCGTCGCGTTTTCTGCCTGGGCGGCGGCCAGATCGCGGCCGGTGGCGTCGGTGGTATCGGCGTTGAGCAATGCCAGGATCGTGTTCTTCAGCGCGCGCCGCGCCATCTGCGCGGCATCCAGATTGGCATCGGCGCTGGGGCCGCCGAGAGCCTGATAGCGGGAAACCAGCCGGTCGCGCAGTCGGGCTGCGATCCGCGACCGCGCCCCGGTGCGGGCGGCATGGATCGCCTCGACGGGGATCGGCCTGATATGCTGTGCCAGATCGGTTTCCGACGGCAGCACGAGCATTTCAGCCACCAGGGCCGGGTCCAGCGTCTCGTCCGACACGATCCGTTCCACCGCCTCGATCACCCGGTCGTCGAGGTCGGCGGTGCCGCCGTCGCGAATCGTTGCCGCATGGTCGATCAGAATGCCGCTCATCAGGTCCTGACCGGCATCCCAGCGGCTGAATGTGTCGGGGTCGTGCGCCATCAGGAACAGCAGCCGCTCACGCCCGCGCGGGGCCAGATTGACCGGTGCGGAAAACCCGCGCAACAGCGAGACGGCGGCATTCTCAGGCACATCGTTGAGCACGACCGTTTGCCGCGCGCGTGTCAACGAGACGACGGCGGTCTCGCGTTCGGCGTTGGCGGCGTCGCCGTCAATGGTCACGGGAAGCGGCCTGCCGGAAGGGTCGAGCAGGCCGATCGAAAATGGAATGTGCAACGGCCGTTTGTCGGGCTGGCCGGGCGTCGGCGCGGTCTCCTGGGTGATCGTCAGCGTCAGTTGCCGATTTGCCGCGTCGTGGCTTTCCTCGACCCCGATCCGGGGCGTTCCCGCCTGTTCGTACCACAATTTGAAATGGGAGAGATCGGCGCCGGAAACTTCCTGCATGGCTGCCAGCCAGTCCTCGACCGTGGCGGCGCCATTGTCGTGGCGTTCGAGATAGAGCTTGAGTCCGCGCGTAAAGGCGTCGTCGCCGATCAGCGTGTGCAGCATGCGCACCACTTCGGCGCCCTTTTCGTAGACGGTGGGCGTATAGAAGTTGTTGATCTCGATATAGCTGTCCGGCCGGATCGGGTGGGCCGTCGGGCCGGCGTCTTCCGGGAACTGGACACTGCGCAAGCGCCGCACGGCCTTGATCCGCTCGACCGCCCGGCTGCCGGTGTCGGAGCTGAATTCCTGATCGCGCCACACCGTCAGCCCTTCTTTCAGGCTGAGCTGAAACCAGTCGCGCAAGGTGACCCGGTTGCCGGTCCAGTTGTGAAAATATTCGTGGGCGATCACCGATTCAACGCCGTGATAGTCGCTGTCGGTCGCGGTATCGGGGCGGGCAAGGACGTATTTGGTGTTGAAGACGTTGAGGCCCTTGTTCTCCATAGCCCCCATATTGAAATCCGGGACGGCGACGATCGAATAGACATCCAGATCGTATTCGAGACCGAACCGGTCCTCGTCCCACTTCATCGATTTCTTCAGCGCCTCGAGCGCGAATGCCGATTTGTCGGCGTCGCGCGGCAGCACATGGATGTTGAGCGTAACCGCGCGCCCTGACCGGGTCGTGTAGGTGTCGGTCAGCGTTGCCAGATCGCCGGCGACCAGAGCGAAAAGATAGGCGGGCTTGGGATGCGGGTCATGCCACGTCGCCCAGTGCCGGTCCGGGCCGGCATCGCCACGATCGACGGGGTTGCCGTTGGATAGCAACAATGGGCAACTGCTCCTGTCGCCCATGAGCGTCACGGTGAACACGGCCAGCACGTCCGGCCGGTCCGGATAGTAGGTGATGCGCCGGAACCCCTGCGCCTCGCACTGGGTGCAATAGATGCCGCCGGAACGGTACAGGCCGGAAAGCTCGGTATTGGCCTGGGGATCGATCCGCGTTTCGATGTCGAGAACGAAAGTCTCCGGCACATCCTGAACGGTCAGCGAGGAGTCGTCGGTGACGTAGCGGTTTTCATCAAGCGGTTCGCCGTCCAGGCGGATCGAGGTCAGCGTCAGGCTGTCCGCGTCGCCGTCCAGTACCAGCGGCGCATCGGCCGGCGCCGTGCCGGCAGGATTGCGCCTGACCGCCATGCGCGCCATGACGCGGGTTGCTGTCGGTTCCAGATGGAAAACCAGATCGATGGTGTCGATCAGATGGTCCGGCGGCCGATAGTCCGACAGGCGAACCGGTTCGAATGATCGGGAAACCGCGTCCTGGCCTTCAGCCGCCACCGCATCGCTCATCGTACTCTCCGCTTATTGACCTGTCGGGTCTCGTGCTAGCCCAGAAACCCGATGTGCTGGGTCGTCGCCGACGAAATGCGGCGGATCAGCCGATGCAGTCCTTCCATCGGCCCGAACAGGACATCGTTTTCGTACTGATAGTCCTGGCTGTCGTCGGCCGCATAAGTCGCCGGCTCGCCATAGTCCGACGCCCGGTCGTCATCGTCGCTGGTCAGGGGGAAGACCTCGCGCAGCAATTCGACCACGGCCGGAACGTCAAGATGAAGCAGCCGAATGACGACTTCCTGCGGAGTGATCGCATGCCGGCTGGAGAACTCCGGGATCTGCATGGCCAGCACGAATATCTCGTGGATCGCCGTCAGCCTAATTGCATGCAGCAACCGCATATGCAACCTGGAGCGGGTGGAGATCAGGCCGCCGCACCCCTCGGGGCCGCATCCTTCATAGCCGGTGTCGACCAGCCCGAGCGATCGTTCCAGCACCGTGAAATCCTGGTACAACTGGCGGAACACGCGGTTCTTGCGTTCGTGCAGCGTCGTCTGTTCCAGATGGCCGGCGAGCCGCAGCAAACGCTCCTGACGTTCGCGCGGGCCGGTGCTGGCGGCCAGCAGGAGCCACAACCCCGGATCGAGGCTGTCGATATAGGCCTTCATCACGTCGGGGTCGCTGGCCGCGCAGCCGTATTCCACGATCCCCATCAACTGGCGAAGGCGCGGCGAGCGGGGATAGAGGTCGGCGAACTTCTCCGGGTCCTTGGCGATTGCGGCGCCGACCCCGCCGATCGAGTTCGCCAGCAGGCCGAGTTGCTGCAGAACGCCATTATGGGGGATTGCCCGGAACTGACTGGGATGGGCTTCATCGACCTTGGAAGGGTCTTCGTGCTGGCGTTTGAATGCCCGGCTCCCCGACTGGAACAGCAGATTGGCGCCGAAAGCCGACAGCAACACGCCATAGTTGCCGTCTTTCATCAGGCCGACCTGGAATTCCTTTACCGTCGTGAAGAACTCGCGGATATAGGCGGACTCGTCATAGAACGGATCGTCGTTGGAGTTGTCGCCGGTCCGCAGCGAATGCTCCAGGATCCGTGTCACGGCGGCGAGTGCGCTGGTCGGGTTGACGAACATCAGATAGCCGTCGCCGCCCTGAAAGCTCATTTCCTGTTTGAAGGCGACATTCTTGTCGGCCATATAGCCGCGCGAGGCGGCGGTATCGATATAGGACAGGCGGTCCTCGAACCCCGCCGGGTGTCCGCCGCGGCCGATGCTTTCGCCGTGGGTGTCGAAGATCAGCAACTGGATGTCGTGCAGGCCGCGCCGGGCCATGACCGTGACCAGTCGCAGGCGCAGCCGTTCGATCGAGGCGGCGGCAGGCGTCTGACCGAGATAGCGGCCCGCATCGGAGTAACCGGTCTGGATGCAGATGCGGCCGCGCTGCTTTACATAGGCCAGATAGTGGGGATTATCGAGCAACTGCTCGATCATCCGGCTGCCGGCTTCCAGCGCCTTTTCCGTTTCGAACAGCGGTGAAATGTCGATGTGTTCCTCGACGCCGAACAGTTTGGCGTAATAAAGCGCCGCCAGACAGGTAAAGGCGCTTTCGCTTTCGGCGATCAGGAACCGGATCGGCGCGGTGCTGTCGCAGTATTTCAGCATCTGCGCCAGGACCATGAACAGCCGCTTTGCCGAGGTTCGTTCGGCCACGACCGATCCGAAATTGATGCTGACCGGCTTGGCGTCGGCCAGCAGGGCGTTGATCTTGTCGAGATAGGAAACCCGGTAGCGGGGGTCATTGGGGTCCGTCACCAGTCCGACCGCCTTGCGGATCGAGTTGTGCATCTGGGTCGAGTTGATCCGCACATGCGTGTGGGCGAGACCCAGACCGTGATTGGCGAATTCCGCGCGCAGGATGCACAGCCGCCGGATCAGAACCATGCCCGCGGCATCCGGATCGGTCGGAGCCCCGTTCTGGCCCCCCTCGTTCAGGCGCTCGCGGGCCTTGAGGATGGCGCGGTCGGCCATGTCGATCAGGCTACGGGCATCGGTCAGGCGCAGAGCGCGGCTGTCGTACATGCGTTTCGACAGGGCGCGGATGCGGGCACGCTCGTTCGCCGGGTCGGCCGCCGCCGCGTCCAATGCCGCAATTTCATCCGTGACCTGACTCAGCGCCAGCGCAATCCGGCTTTCGATCAGGTCGAGCGTGTCAAGCAGATCGCGGGCCTCGGGGCCGGCCATGGAATGCAGGGCGCGCACCTCCTCCAGATAATGCTGGAATTGCAAGGCCTGAAGCTTGAGGCGCTTCTGCAGTGAATCGCTCCAGAGGATGTCCGAGCGGCCGTCCAGATCGTAGCCGACCCAGCTCGCGATCGTCATCAGACGCGGCGAGGCTTCGGTCCAGCGGTCGGGATAGGACTCGGCCGCGACGCGGTAGAAGCCGTCATAAACCTCGCGCAGTGCCGACTGGATGTTGACGATTGCTTCCATCGACAGGGCATGTTCGCGCGACAGGCTGATGTCGGCGTCGGGGCTGTGCTCGGACCTGCAGGCCAGCGTCAGCAGTTTGTCCGCCTGATCGGCAGTAAGCGGTGCGCCGTCGCCGCCCCGGCCGACCGCCAGATCGGCCAGCGCCCGCATCAGCGGCGTGGACAGATTGAATGTCGGGTGGGCCGTGATGACCAGACCGAAGTATTCACGTTCGGCAAGGGCCTTGAACTGCTCGAACGGGACCCGTTCGCCGCCATCAACGCCGGCAGCACGGCTTAGCGTCTGCAGGATGGTGCTCAGATGCCGACGGTTCTGATCCGGGTCGGTCTCGCCCAGATAGCGTCGCAGCCGGGCAGCCCGTTCCAGCATGCCGTCGGTGCTGAGATACTGGGTCAGTTGCTCCAGATCGCCATAGCTGATCTGGCCCCTTTCCAGCCGTTTGGACAGGTCGAGCGACAGCAGCAGAACCGGGTTGGTGAACGGGTCGGTCGATCGGCCCAGTTCGAGCTTCTCCAGCGTTTCGGTCAGTTCCGCGACCAACGGCGACAACCGCTCGCCGCTTTCCTTTTTCGGGAAAAGGGCTGGCCCCCGCAGCGCGTCGTCATCGGGGGAAAGACGGGCACGCATGTCAGTGACGAAGGGCGGCGGGCTGGATCCGTCCGGCTGATCCGGAACCGCTGTTGCGGCCAGGGCATCACCGGATAGCGGGGCGGATTTCGGCTTTGAGTCTGGCTTTTCGGATACGCTCACGGGGGGCACTCGCTCCGCACGGCAATCGCAGCGGTCGGCGTTTCGACCGCGAACGGGTTGTGGCATGATCGCAGCGGCGCGGACAAAGGGGAGTCGGACAGTGCTATCCTCACCCGGATCCGCCCGCGACGCCGGGACTTCAGACAGTGGGCGAGGCGGGCCGGTATTGTCAATCTCGTGGTTGAAAAGGTAACGACGGTCGCGGGAACAATCGCCGCTTTCTCTGTGTTCATCAAGAATGCCCGATATCCCAGATCCCTTTGTCCATCGTTCACATTGGAGCGTTCCGGAGCCCCGATGGGACCTGTATCAGAACAACGATTCCATATGGCAGGCGGTGTTCGAGCAGTGCGATGCCGCCGAGCGCAGCATCGAACTGGAACAGTACATCTTTGAAACGAAGGGCGTGGGCGGTCGCCTGCTGGACCTGCTGGCGGCGAAGGCGCGCAAGGGCGTCGATGTCCGGATTCTGGCCGACGCGTTCGGCAGTCATGGCCTGCCCCGCAGCGATGCCGGGCGCCGGGTGTGCCGCGCCGGGGGGCAGATCGCGCTTTATAACGGGGCGGGCCGCTTTCTGCGCCGGCCGATCAGGAGTGCCCGCCGTCTGCATCGCAAGACGCTGATCTGCGACCGCGCGCAGGTCATGGTCGGCGGTTCGTGCTATGCCGACCGCATGACCAACTGGCGCGACACGGTGATACGCATCGACGGGCCTCTTCCATGGGCGATCGCATCAGAGTTCGAGCGCGCCTGGCTGGATGCCCATGACGGCGTGATCGACAACGCGCCGCCGGAAATCGATGAAGGTGCATCCCTGGAGCACCGCTGGTCCTATGCCGTAAGTGGCCCGTTCGTGCGGTCGGAGCCCAATCTGCGCGAGACAGTGCCGAAGAAGATTTCAGGCGCGCAACAAAGCGTGTACCTGACCACCCCCTATCTGTTTCCCGACCGGCGACTCTGGCGGGCGTTGACCGGGGCCGCCCGGCGGGGCGTCAAGGTATCGATCCTGATGCCGGCCAGAAGCGATCATCGCGTCGTGGACACGATCGGTCATCGGTTCGCCCACGCCCTGCAGCGCCGGGGTGTCGAAGTGCGCGGCTATACAGCCGGCATGCTTCACGCCAAGGTCGCCCTGATCGATGGGCACTGGTCGTCGGTCAGCAGTTTCAACCTCGACCTGCTCAGTTGCAGGCTGAACCTTGAAAGCGGCGTGTTCAGCACTTCGCCGCAGCTGTATCAGGCGCTGGCGGCCCGGATGGATGAGGATCTGGCGTCGTCACAACGGCTCTAGGGCACGCCGAACCGTTCCAGCGCATCCGGGCGCAGTGTCGTTCCCGCGCCCGGTTCCTGCGGCACCAGGAAATAGCCATCTTCGACGGTGGCCGGTTCGACGAAGCAATCCTGCATCCACGGAATGTATTCCAGCATCGTGCAGGCCGGATGGCCGATGGCCGTGTGGATGTGCGTCTGCATCATGTCGCCGACATGGGAGACGACCGGCAGTCCGCGGTTCAGCGCCATGTCCGCAACCTGCAGCCAGGGTGTTACGCCGCCCAGTCTTGCGACGTCTGGCTGCGCGAAGTGGAGGGCCCCGGCATCGAAGAATGTCTGGAAATTGTGCGGCAGGTATAACTGCTCGCCGAGCGCGATGGGTGTTGCGATCGACTCCGCAAGCCGCTTGTGGCTCGCAACATCGTCGTACCAGAGCGGCTCTTCGAACCACAGGACGTCGTTATCCTGCATCGCCCGGCCGAAACGGATGGCGGTTGGCAGGTCCATGCGGCCATTGGCGTCGACGGCAAGGGTCGGGGCTTCGCCGATCGCATCACGAACGGCTTCCAGGCGCCTGATGTCGTCGGACAGCAGATCGTGCCCGACCTTGAGTTTCAGGCCGGTGAAGCCGTCCTCTTCGACCAGCTTCCGGCAGTCGGATACCAGCGTCTCGATCGGCCAGTTCATCCAGCCGCCATCGCTGTTGTAGGCCCGGATTGACCGGGCTCGCCCGCCGAGATGCTGCCAGAGCGGCTGGCTGGCGGCCTTGGCCTTGATATCCCAAAGCGCGACATCGATTGCGCCTATAGCCAGTTGGGTAATGCCGCCGCGCCCCACCCACTGAATGGGCGGGAATCGTTCCATCGCCCGCCATAGGGCCGTCACTTCCAGCGGATTGCGGCCCAGGACAACCTCGGCCAGGCAGGTCTCGATGCATTGCGTGATCAGGCGGTCGGACGCCAGATGCGCGTGGGTTCCGGAATAGCCGTAACCGGTGATGCCGGCATCGGTCTCGATCATGACGCCCGGCGCCCCCCAGTGGGTCAGGCTGTGAAGGCTGTCGGCAATGCCGCCCCGGGTGACCGGGACATGCAGTATGAACGTCCTCAGGGCGGTAATCTTCATGGCTGCGAGACCTGCATGAGTGTTTCCGTTACCGGCCCGCGGTGGCTGGATCGTCGGGCATGATGGCGTTGCGGCCCGGTGTTTCCCGCTGTGCGTGCAGGAAATGAAGGTGCCGTTCGAACTGGTCCAGGATGTCCGCGATCAGCTGGCCCTGCGTATAGCCGTATACGTCGTAGCCCTGGCTTCCTTCATTGATGTGCACTTCCAGACGGTAGTACCGGGTCCCGGCATGCGTGTCGCGAACCGAGAAGGCGGGCATGGCGCAAGGCAGCGGCCAGATCTGATAGGTGAAATCCTGTTCGTCGCCGAGCGGTACGTTCAGCGCGAGATGATCCTCGTTCGGGGTGGCGCCGCCCGTACCGCCGCCAATCTCCGCACGGTACCCTTTTTCCTCCAGAACGCTGGCAATCTGGTTCATGGCCGGTCTGCCAGTCTCGCGCAGGAACCGGACGGCCTGCCGTTGATCGGGGAATGTCATGGCCCGGAGCAGACGCTGGCGCCAGTTGCCGGCTGCCGTCTCGCCCGGCGCGATCCTTCCCGATAGCTGTCCGGCCATGCTGTTTCGGTGACTGTCTTCCTTCAGACCCTCGACCTTCAGTGCCCGATAGAGCCCCGCCATCATCGCAAACAGGACAAAGGCAAACGGCAAGCCCATGATGACAACGGTACTCTGAAGCGCGCCCAGACCGCCGGCGAGCAGCAGCGCCAGCGTCAGCAACCCAATGATCGCCGCCCATGTGATCCGCATCCACGAGGGCGCGTCATGGTTAGGGTCGGTGAGCACGGATGTCAGGTTGGAAAGAACAAGCGACCCGGAGTCGCCGGAGGTGACGAAAAACACGATGGCCAGGATCGTCACCACCACTGCCGTCAGGCCGAACCAGGGGACCCCTTCCAGGAAAAGATAGATGGCCGAACCGGGGTTGTTCATGGCCTGCTCGCCGAAATCGGCGACGTTGGTGCCGAACATGACCATGTCTATGGCACTGTTTCCGATGGTCGACATCCACGCCATCATGAAGGCGAGTGGCAGGATCAGAGTGCCGGCCACGAATTGGCGAATCGTACGCCCCCGCGAGATGCGGGCCAGGAACAGGCCGACGAAGGGCCCCCAGGCGATCCACCACGCCCAGAAGAACACCGTCCAGGCATTCAGCCAGTCAGTGGGCGGCTCAAAAGCGTAGGTGTTGAAGGACAAGCTGACGAAGTTGGAAAGGTAGTCGCCGACATTGGTCACGAGGGTATTGAGCAGAAACAGGGTCTTGCCCGTGACCAGAATGAAGATCAGCAACAGCAGGGCAAGCAGCATATTGAATTCTGACAGCCGGCGAATGCCCCTGTCGACGCCGGTCACGGCCGAAATGGCGGCGAAGACCACGATGACGACGGCCAGAGTCGCCTGGGTCAGCGTGCTTTCCGGAATGCCGAACATATAGTTCAGGCCGAAATTCAACTGGATGATGCCGATACCCAGACTGGTGGCGATGCCGAAAACGGTGCCCAGCACGGCAGCGATGTCTACGGTGTGCCCGATCGCGCCCTCGATGCGCCGGCCGAAGATCGGATAGAGCGCCGAGCGGATCGTGAGCGGAAGCCCGTGGCGGTAGCTGAAATAGGCCAGCGACATGCCGACAAGGGTGTAGATTCCCCACCCTGAAAGACCCCAGTGCAGAAAGGTCAGTTGCATGGCTCGGCGGGCGGCTTCGACGGTTCCGGGCTCGCCGTCGGGCGGGGCCAGGAAATGGCTGACCGGTTCGGCGACCGAAAAAAACAGCAGGTCGATGCCGATGCCGGCCGCGAACAACATGGCGGCCCAGGTTACGACGTTGAATTCTGGCGTGGAATGGTCCGGGCCAAGCCGGATCTTGCCATAGCGCGACAGACCGATCGCGATGACAAAGACCAGATAGACGACGACGGCGACGAAGTAGAACCAGCCGAAACTGTCTGAAATCCAGGCCAGAACTGCGTTGATCGCGGCGCTGGCCGTGTCGGTGAAGACCATGGTCCACAGCGTGAAGACCACGATACCGATGGCCGATCCGAAGAAGACAATGGGGTTGATGCGATCGCGGGGCTCCGACGTGCCCTCGTTCTTATCGGTGTTAGGGGCCATCGAATGCTCCTGTCGCGATTTTTCCGTATTGTCTGCCGTTCCCGTCTCCCAACGAGGGCATTTTAGAACGATGCGTTAAAAGCGCCGGGCCTTCAATCACTAGGTTTTGGTGACGAGTGGTTTCCGAGGTCGACGGAAATGCGAAGTTGCTCTTTTCAGGGAGTGGCAAAAAAAGGCATGTCGTTTGGCGGTGGCGGAATGGGCGGTGCCGCGAAGGTTGTGCCGCCCCCGAGTACCGTCCCCGGGTACCGGCATTGACGATCCGCCGGATGCTGCCTGTCTCACATCACCGCGCCATCAGTGCGAACACGCCCCAGCCCAGGTATTCGCGCGTGAACGTGGCGTAGCGTTCGGGTTCCGAGGTCAATTGGGCTCGAACCTCTTTCGCGAAATCGTCGTCGGGATTGGCGTCGAGCCACCGGCGCATTGTGAGCCACTTGGCCGCCTCGTACCTGTCCCAGCCGTCCTGGTTCGCCAGCACCATTTCCACGAGGTCATAGTCAAGGTCGCCGAAAGACGCGAGTAGCCCTGGAAGCGTGAGAAAGTCCGAGATCGCCCCAGCGAGGCATCCCTTGGCAACGTCCTGCGTGGGCGGCAACTTGCGCCAGTACGGCTCGCCGATGAGGATAATCCCGCCGGTGCGGAGGCTCTGCGCCAGCAGCCCGATCGTCCCGGCGACTCCCCCGCCGATCCACGTGGCACCGAGACAGGCTGCTACACCGACCTTTTCGTCGGCTACATAGCCGGCCGCGTCGCCGTGAATGAATTCGACCCGACCGGCGACCCCGAGTTCTTCAGCGCGCAGTTCCGCTTGCTCGGTGAATAACTGGCTCATGTCAATACCGGTGCCGCCAATCCCGTGATCGCGGGCCCAGGTGCAAAGCATCTCGCCCGAACCGCTGCCAAGATCCAGTACACGGGTCTCTGGCTCCAGGCGCAACGCCGCGCCGAGAGTGGCGAGGTTGTCGGGTGTGAACGGGTTGTGGATGCGGTGAGCGCTTTCGGTTACGTTGAAAATCCGGGGGATGTCCACTGCGGAAATGCCTTTCGTGTATGGAAGGACCCGGTGGTCCGCGTATTTTCGTTACGAATCCGCTGTGCCGCAGTCCCTGTCGGTACCATCATCGTCCCGTCCGCCGCTGTCAGCTTTCGCTGAATGCTTCCATGGAGAACCACGAAAGCCGCTGTCCGTCCATATCGCGGATGATGACGGCGTCGGTGTCGTCGCCATCGAGATCGGCGACAGCCATCGAATACGGGAAGTGCGGAACCGCTATCGTGCTCTCGACAGTGGCTTCTCCATCGGCATTGATGGTGAAATGCGCCAGTTCGCTGTCGCTACCGTCGGTGTTGTCCCGGGCCGCCAGAAACGCATGCGCCGTGCCATCGCCGTCTGCGGCCAGCGCCATTTCCGCCGATGGGGCGGAAGATACGCCGTCTATCTCCGACACCGCCCACGCGCCGTCGGCCGTGCTGAGAACAAGATGCACCGTGTGCACAAGCGGGTCATCCGCCGTCTGAACCGATGCGACAAGATCGGGGCGCTCGTCCGCGTTCAGGTCGGCCACCGCCAGCACGCTGTGAATCGACGGCGCCTCCGCCGGCAGCGTAATGTCGGTTTTCCCTTCGCCCCCCTCGGCGTAGACATGGACCAGCCCGCCTTCGCGGTCCAGCACGACGGCGAGGCGGTCGTGTCCATTCAGGCCGCGGACGACATCGCCGCTGCGCGACTGCGTCTCGACCCCGGGCAGTCGGCCGCGGCGGAATGTGCCGGTCAGATCGGCGTCAGCGTCCATATCGCCGATCGAGGTCTGGGCCACGAGGGCCGCGGTTTCATCGGGAATGACGAGGTCATTGCGCCCGTCGCCATCGATGTCGTTGACAACGAACCCGGACCGAACGGCCGGAAGACGCCGGGCGTCTTCGTAGCTGCCGTCGTCGTTGCCCTTCAGGAAGGATACATGATGGTCTTCGGAGAGGCCGCCGGTGTTGGCGGCGAGGAGGTCGGCAATGCCGTCGCCGTCAAGGTCGGTTACCGTCAGGTCGCTGGCCTGCCGCCCGACCGGATACGACGCAGACGGCGAGAGTGCAGTGCCGTCGTCCGAGGTCTCGTAGACGGCTATGCGCCCCGGATCGGCGTGGGTGGTGTCCTGCCAGCAGATCGCGAAAAGGCGGTCGCCATTGCCGTCGGGAGAAGGGGCCACGGCCAGATCGCCGGGAACACCACCGTCGCAGACAGCACTTTCCGCCAGATCGACGCTGCTGCCACCGCATCCGGCTGCCACAAGGACAGCGCCGCCGATCATCGTCATCGCCGTGCCGCGTCGATGCGCAATCCGCGCCGGCTCATTGCTGGGATTCATGCTCGCGCCTCCGTTAGCCGGGTCATTGTTGTGCAGTGTTGTCCGGATGGGTCAGCCGCCCGTTTCCGGTGCCTGGCGCAGGCTTTCCATATAGGCGAGGTACAGTCCCTCGACGGTCTTGCGGGACAGGTCGCGCGTGATGAACACGATCTGTGTCAGCGGGCGTCCGGCGGGCCAGGTCTTCAGCCGGACGGGCGGGTGAAAGACGTGCTGAACGCCGTGTATGGCGACCGGATCGTCGATCTGGGTGGTCCACACGACGCCTTTGACGCGCAGGATATCCTCGCCCCGCATGCGCAACATCGCCTCCATCCAGTCGGCGAAATCCTCCCACGGGGTCGGCTGCTCCACCGTCAGACAGAACGATGCGATGCGGGCATCGTGGCGATTGACGTCGTGATGGTGGTGGCCACCGCTGGCCGCGTGCGATCCGTGATCGGAATGCGGCCTGTCGTGGGACCGGTCGTGACGGGCATCGTCGTTGTTGTGGTCCGGGTTGTGGTCCGGGTTGTGGTCTGGGCCAGATTCCCGGTCAGGTTCCGGGCCATGCCCGTTGCCGTGCCCATTGTCGGCATAGGCTTCCGTCTTCAGCCAATTCTGAACATCCAGCGATTTGGTCGCGGGATTATAAAGGCCGCAGTTCAGGATCTCGGCGGGCTCGATGCGGCCATGCTCGGCACGCAGGATCGGCGCGGCTGGATTGATCGCGGCCAGACGTTGCTGCAGGGCGTCGATATCGTCGGCTGCCGCCATGTCGGTCTTGGTCAGGACGATCCGGTCGGCGACCGCCGCCTGCTTGACGCTTTCGGGATTGGCGTCGAGCTGGCCGCCACCGTTCACGGTATCGACAGTCGTGATCACGCCATCCATCCGGAATTGTGCGACGATCAACGGATCCGACATCAGCGTGTGCAGGATCGGCGCCGGGTCGGCCAGTCCCGTGGTTTCGATGACGACGCGGTCGAATTCCGGAACGTCGCCGCGCACGCGGCGCAGGAACAGATCGCGCAGCGTATCGCTGAGATCGTTGCGGATCGTGCAGCACAGACAGCCACTGTCCATGAGAACCGTGTTCTCGCCGGTTTTCTCGACCAGCACGTGGTCAAGGCCGACATCGCCGAATTCGTTCACGATAACGGCCGTGCGATCCATGCCGTCGTGCCGGATCAGCCGTGACAGAAGCGTCGTCTTGCCGCTGCCCAGGAACCCCGTGAGCACCGAAATCGGCAACCGTTCGCGCGGGCCGCTGCCGGCGTTGTCTCCGGCATCGTTACTGTGCGTCGTCATTCGCTGCCAATCTCTGCGACATTATTTGCCTGGCATGCGGGGCAAAGACCCTGCAGCTCGACCACGGGCCGGGTAACCGAGAACCGCGCGGCGTCGGCAGCCGCGCGAATGGCGGCGGACAAGCCGCTGTCGGTCAGCTCGGTCGTGGCGCCGCACCGCGTGCAGACCAGGAACTGGGTGGCATGATAGTTTTCCGGCTGGGTGCAGCCGATAAAGGCGTTGAGGCTTTCGATTCGGTGGGCGAGGCCATTGGCGACCAGAAAATCCAGCGCGCGGTAGACGGTTAGTGGCGCTGTCTTGCGACCCTGGGATGCCAATTCGTTGAGAATGTCATAAGCGCCCCGAGGCCGGTGTTCCTTCCACAGCAGTTCCAGCACCTGACGGCGAATGTCGGTCAGCCGGACGCCTTGCTCGTCGCAGATCGCTTCGGCGCGGATCAGGGCGTCGGAGACACAGAGGCCGTGGTCGTGATCCGTTGATGGCCAGTCGGCCATGCTCGCGTCAGAATCCGTTTCTGCATCTGTGTTCGGTGGTGATCGGCTCGCCACTCAACCTCCTGCACCCGGCACGGTCGGGCTATTCGACGTGCCTGTCTATCGACCGTTCCCTGCCATCAAAATAGGCGCGAATGGCGCGGAAACCAAGGATGATCGACACCGCGGTCAGTGTCAGGCCGGCCCAGTACAGATAAGGATCGCTGGAGGTGGCACCAAAAAGGCCCGCGAGGGCGAGGATGCCCAGGATGACGAGCAGACGGAGGGCATTGGCGGGCTGTTGCGGCATCACCGAAAGGAATCGATTGTCAGGCGCGCCATCGAAATGCTGCTTGAGTACGATGAAGCCGGCCAGAACGCACGCGACCGCCAGCCCGACCCCCATTGTGCGGCCGGTGGCAGTGGCCGCCTCGGCCGCTCCGAACAGGCCAAACAAACCGATGCCGAAAACAACGGCGATCGAGAGCCAGCGACGGAAGCTCATTGCCGGTCCTTTCATTGATACGCAGTCCGATGGCATGCGCGGTCCGAGGTGCCCCGCCGGACGGCGAGGGTTTGACGTCCGGCGCGGTGCCGGTTCCTTGCCACACCGGTTCTAGGCAATCGCAAAGGCCCGCGCAATGGGTTTGACTGCCAATGACGGGCGCCCACCCCGGTCGGACTGCGGCAATCCAATTGGTCCCGGCATGCGTAAGAAGCGCGATAGCCGCTTGCGGCTGAACAACGATGGCCAGGACGAGATGCCAATGGACAATACGACACGACGATCCACACTCTGCCTGGCCGGAGCCCTGATTTGCGGCGGTACGCTGGGCGCGCTGATGCCGCGAGGTCCATTCATGAAGGCGCTGATCGGGTCAGCCAGCGCGGCAACGATCCCACCGGCAGCCCGCCTTCCGTTTACCGTTTCCAGAGGCGGCAGCGAGATCGGCCGGCATGTCGTCAGTTTTGTCAGAGACCGTTCCGGTGATGGCGAGCGGCTGACGGTTGATATCGAGATTGACCTGTCTGTGAGTTTTGCTTTCATCACGGCCTATGAATATCGTCATCGCAATCGGGAAATCTGGGTCGATGGCCGTCTCGTGTCGATGGAGACGACGACCGACGATAACGGCGACTCTTTTTTCGTGACGGCACAGGCCAACGGCGATTCGATCCGTGTCGAGTCCACATCCGGCAGCTACGAAGCGCCGTCGACGGCAATACCCAGCAGCTACTGGAACCGCGCCTTTCTCGACCGCGACCGGATCATCAACACGCAGGACGGACGGTTCATGCCGGTCTCGATCGAGGGTCGCACCGACGAAACCATTCGGGCCGCCGGCCGCGATATCGCGGCCACCCGCTACGATATCGGCGGGCTGGCGCCTCTCAGTATCTGGTACAGCGGCGCCGGCCAGTGGGTGAAACTGGCCTTCGACGCTCAGGGATCCGAGGTGTCGTATCTTCTGAATGCAGGCGCCGGCGGCGCCTCGACATTGGCGGACGGTTGAAATGCCGGCAAGACACAGCGATGGGGTCGCCTGGGTAACCGGTGCCAGCCAGGGCATCGGGGAAGCCGTGTGCCTGCGCCTCGCCCGCGACGGCTGGACCGTGGTCGCGAGCGCCCGGTCGGCGGATAAGCTCGATGCCCTTGCCGGACGGTCCGATATCGGTCCCGGACGCATCGTCGCCATGGCGCTGGATGTGACCGACGGGCCTGCCGTGGATCGGGCCGTCGACCGGATCATTGCCCATCACGGTCCGATCGCTCTGGCCGTGCTCAATGCCGGAACCTATCTGGCCGACAATGCCGAGACGCTTTCCGCCGAGACGCTGGTGCCGACGGTAGACCTGAATTTCGTTTCCGTGGCCAGATGCCTGCAAGCACTGCTCGGCCCGATGCGCGCGGTGGGCAAGGGCCATGTTCAGGTCGTGTCCTCGGTCAGCGGGTATCGCGGCCTTCCCAACGCGGCGTCGTATGGCGCAACCAAGGCGGCACTGATCAATCTGGCCGAAAGCCTGAAGCTTGACTTCGACCGGTTCGGGCTGACATTGCAACTGGTCAATCCCGGCTTCGTCAAGACGCCGCTGACCGACCGGAACGATTTTCCCATGCCGTTTCTGATCTCGGCCGAGAAAGCCGCCGACCGCATCGTCGCGGGCGCCGCAAAAAGGTCGTTCGAGGTGACATTTCCGCGCCGGTTCACATTTCTGCTGAAGGTCCTTCGGTGTCTGCCCTACGCTTTATATTTTCCGATCGTGCGCCGGATGACGGGCGTCTGACATCGACAGGGTGACAATGATGGAGCGGGACGAGACGTTGCGGCTGGCCCGGCGCTATGCCGCCGCCTACGAGGCGCTGACGCCCGGGACGATCCCGGCTCTTACCGACCTTGCGGCCGCGAATGTGCGTTTCAGCGATCCCTTCAACGAATTTCGCGGACGGGACCGGTTGGCGGCCGTGTTCCGGCACATGTTCGACGGCCTGACGGCGCCGGCCTTTGCGGTGACCGATGTCGCGGTCGGTGAGGCGGGAAACGAAAACGTCGCCTATCTCAGATGGCGGTTCACCTTTCTCTATCGGCAGCGCCCCCACACCATCGATGGCGTCAGCGAGGTTCATTTCGACGGCGACGGCCTGGTGTCGGTGCATCTGGATCACTGGGATTCAGCGACCCAGGTCTATATGCATGTTCCGATACTGGGCCGCCTCATCGCTGCCATCCGGCGCCGGCTGGCCGGCTGATCACGCCGCCAGCAACGCGTCGGCAGGACCGAAGAACTCGTAATGAATCCGAGAGGCCGGCACGCCCAGCGCGGTCAGGTGGTTGATCATGGCCTGCATGAACGCGCGCGGGCCGCAAACGAAATACGAAGCCCGCTTGATGTCGGTGTTGGCCGCCAGCCAATTCCGGTCGATCAGCCCCTGCTGGTCAAAGCGCTGCTCGCTGATGTCTTCAGGGCGGGGGCTCTGATAAAAGACGGTCGTCGTCAATCCGGGCTGATCGCTGGCCAACGCCCTGACATGGTCGCCCATGGCGTGAGTCGATCCGTCGATGGCGCCGTGAACGAAATGCACCGGGGTACCCGGATGATCCTTGGCGACGGTTTCAAGCATGGCGACCATCGGCGTCAGGCCGACACCCCCCGACAGCAAAACGATGGGATCGGCCGGCGTGTCCGGCAGAAAAAAATCGCCGGCCGGCGGGGCGGCGTTCAGAACGGTTCCCGGCAGCGCCTGGTCGTGCAGCCAGTTCGACGCCAATCCGCCGGATTCCCGTTTGACCGAAATCCGATACGTCTCGCCATTCGGGGCCGTTGAAATGCTGTAGTTGCGCTTGACCGTACCGCTTTCAGGTATGTCGAAGGCGAAGGTCAGGTACTGACCGGCTTTGTGACGCAACACCGGCATGCCGTCGACCGGACGCAGCTGGAACGACCGGATTACGTCGCTTTCCCGGCGACTTGCCTCGATTACGAACGCGCGCCATCCGGTCCAGCCGCCATCAGCCCCGGCGATGTCTTCGTAGAGTTTGCGTTCGCGCTCGATCAGAATGTTCGCAAGGAACCAATAGGCCTCGTGCCACGCGCCGATGATTTCCTCGGTCGCAGCGTCGCCAAGGACATCGGTCATGCCGTCGAGCAGCGCCTGACCGACATGCGGATAATGTTCGGGCAGGATCTGAAGTCCGACATGCTTCTGGGCAATACGCTCGACCACCGGCACCAGCGCGTCCAGATTGTCGATGTTTTGTGCATAGGCCAGTATCGCGCCGGTCAAAGCTCGGGGTTGACTATCGTCGCCCTGGTGGCTCTGATTGAACATATCCCGAATTTCCGGATTTTTAAACATGCGGCCATACATGGCGTGCACAATGTCCAACCCGTGCGTTTCAAGCACCGGTGCTGTCGCCTTTATGATCTCGACAGTCCGGCTGCTGAGGGGGGATGGCATGGGCGTCTCCTGTTTCCACGTCTTCGCCGTGCCGGTCCGATTGACCGAAACAACGTAGCGACCGTATAGCAAGACCGCCAAATGATGTAAACGATATGCATCAAAAAAAGTATCAACAGGCGACGGCCGCAGACGGCGTGGCCGGCAAATAAAGCCCGATGGTGGTGCCTGAGCCGGGCTGCGATTCGACCGTCGCGTGGCCGCCGGAATGGGCCACGAAACCGGCCACCATGCTGAGGCCCAGACCCGTGCCTTTGCCGGGGTCCTTGGTCGTGAAGAAAGGATCGAAAATGCGCGCAGCCACACTATCGGGCATGCCGCAGCCGGTGTCCCTGACTTCAACGAGAACGTAGGATCCGGGTCGGGCGCCGGTGTGGCCCGCAACGTCCGATGGCGCCAGGTCGACGTTCTGTGTCGACACCGTGATCATGCCACCACCGGACAGGGCGTCGCGTGCATTGATCGCCAGATTCAGAAGACAGGTTTCGAACTCTGCCGTATCGAGAGTCGCGCTCCGGGCACTGCCACAGAGGCGGGTGTCGACGTCGATGCCGCGACCGACGGCCTGCTGGATCAGGGGCAGGGCGGCTTGTATGAGCAGGTTGACGTCCGCGGGTTCTGGCCTGAGCGATTGCTGGCGCGAGACCGAGAGCAATCTCTGGGTCAGTTCGGTTCCGCGGTCGCCGGCGCGCAGGATCAGGCCGAGCAGGCGTTTGGACTGCGGGTCTGCAACGAGCCGCGATTCCAGTGCTTCGGCATTGCCGATGACAATACCCAGAAGGTTGTTGAAATCGTGGGCAACGCTGCCCGTCAGTTGGCCGAGCAGTTCGAGCTTCTGCAGCATCCTCAGCCGGTCTTCCGTTCGTTTGCGCTCCGAAAGGTCGCGGCCGATCGTCGACAGAAAAGCGGGTCGTCCATCCTCGCCCCGGTGTACCAGAATCGTCTGGAAAATCGGCCGGGGCGGGCCCGCAGATCCGGACAATTCGGTCTCGCCGGACCATTGTCCGTTCTCGATGGCAGCTGGAACTGCCTGATCCCGGAGGAAACGGCCCGTGTCGGCAGGATGCAAATCGGAAATATGCCATCGCGATATGTCGGATGCGGGACCTGCCCCGGTCATCTCGCGCCCTGCGCCGTTCATCGAGAGCAGCCTGCCGTCCACAGTGGCTGTTGCCACGAGGTCCGGTGCGGCATCGACGATGGCGGCCAGCCGGTCGCGGGTTCGATCGGCGGCCAGCATGGATCGCGTGGCGCCCGATGCTTGCCGGGTCAGATGGTTGGTGACCAGATAAAGGCACGCTGCGGTCACCACGACAAACAACCAGCCCTTGACGATCTGTGCAATGATCGGTGGGCGTGTGAGGTCATCGAACTGGGTGCCGAGGGCCAGGTCCGAGATCAGAATCCAGAAAGCGCCGATGACGGCATAGGCGATGGCGATTCGGGCGGGTAGCCGGTCGAGAATCCGGAGCTTTTGCTCCGTTGTCCAATCTTCACTGGAGACCCTGCTCGCCATCGCCCACCCTGTTTTTTTATATTGCCGCGCATTCGGCCGCGCAGATAATCCAATTATCTCATCACTGCCTTAACAAGACAATGCAGCGTGCCGATTTGTCGGAGATTGAATTTTCAATTGCCCGGGAGTGATGGTTCCCGGCGGGTACGGGCTTGATCTGCGGCGCCATTCGGACCAGTTTCTGTGCATTCGGGGACGACCCCAGTGGACAACCCGGGGGGAAGATCCTTGGGATGGTGTTTGGCAGGCGCGTTTTCGCCTGCAGTTGTGGCCGGGACGACCCAGCCGGAAAACCGACCGGAAAGGGTTGTGAATGGCCTGGATCTATCTATTCGCTGCGGGATTGTTCGAGATCGGCTGGGCGGCCGGCCTGAAGTTCACCGACGGCTTTACGCGGCCGGTTCCGACCGTGCTGACGCTCGTAAGTATGGCAATCAGCGTGGTGCTGCTCGGGCTCGCACTGAAATCGCTTCCGCTTGGCACGGGCTATGCCATCTGGACCGGCATCGGCACTGTGGGCACGGTGATATTCGGCATCATCGTCTTCGGGGAGGCGGCATCGATCAATAGGCTGGTCTGCATCGGCCTGATCGTCACCGGCATCATCGGGCTGAAGTTCAGCACCTGACGGCGGACGTGACGGGAGTTGTCGTGCCCCGTCACTGCGCCCCTTCACTGGGCCGCGGCGGAACCCGGTGCCAGACCCTGGTCGATCGCCTGCTCGACCGTCTCCTGATCCATTTCCAGCGCCAGTTCGTCGTCAGCCTTGCGGAAGAAGATGAACGCCGAGCCGATCTCGATGCCCCATTTCGTTACATGTGCCCGGTTGATCATGCTTTCGCCGTCGGGCTGAAGGAACATCCAGTCGTCGAAATGGACATTGATCGTGCGGTCACCGATGTCCAGATCGAAGTAATATTGCCAGTTGAGCGCATTTCCGTATGCGGCGCCGCTGGCTGTCCCGACCACGTTCCCCGCTTCGCCCACGTAGCCGTTCTCGCCGTCGGGCCGGATCGTCCAGATGCGCTGTTCGGTCTCGCCGTCGGCATAGACGAAATCTTCCACCAGGGTCAGGGTCTGGCCGTCCCACTCGCCGTCGATGTCGACCGTGAACTGGCGCCGCAGATTCGAGAAGCGATCCTCGAAGATTCCCCAGGCGCGCGTCTGTCCCTCGAAAAATTCTTCCAGTCGGAATCGCGGCTCTGTTCCGGCGAAGTCTTCTGGCTTCATGCTACTGCACCCCGTCAACACGCCCATCAAAACGACCGATCCGAACCCCGCGACCAACAGGGATCGTCGGCGCGGCCCGGGGCGGGTTCCGGGTTCGGTCGGGACATCGCCGGGTTCAGGGCGCCGCGGCTTCACTCTCGTCATTGTCTCGCTCCTCCAGACGGCGCCGCATCTCGTACTGCCGTTCCGCCGTGATCGGAAATCCTGCCATTAGTACGATGGCGCCAACCTTGAAGATCACCGGCAGCAGCGAATAAAGAACGACAAGAGTGATGAGGGCCGGCGCGCCGTTGCCCCCGTCTTCGCTGAACCCGGCCAGGTTCAGGATCGGAAACGCCATACCGACCGCCAGCGCGAGCGCCAGTTTCGTCGCCATGCCCCAAAGGGCGAAGAACAGGCCGGCGCGCCGTTCGCCGGTCTCGATGGTGTCGGCGTCGATGACATCGGCCTGCATCGACGCCGGAAGGACGAGATCCGCGCCCAGCGGGATGCCGGTGAGAATGCAGATGGCCAGGAAGGCCCAGAAATCGCCGGGACCCAGGAACGGCACCATGGCGAACCAGATGCAGGCCCACACCATGGCCGCACACCACACGGTATGTTTGCCGTAGCGGTAGCTGAGCTTCAGCCACATCGGTACGGCCAGAATGCCGCAGAAGAAATACATCGCCAGCAGGCTGCCGGCCTGGCCGGGAATTTCCAGACGATGTGTGACGAACAAGAGGAAAAGTGTGGCGGGCAGACCGTTGGCGATGCCGTTGATCAGATAGGCGGCGATCAGGCGGCGGAATCCGGCATTGCGGCGCAGGACCTTCAGCCCCGGCAGAAATCCCGCAGCACCGGCGGTTGAGCGGAAGCGGGAATCCGGCGTGACGGCCAACAGCAGGATGACGGAGGCTGGAAGCAGCACGACGATCATGACCGCGATGACGGTCAGGGCCCCGCCAGCGTCCTGGGCGTCAACGTAGCCGAACGCAACCGGCAGCGCCAGGGCCAGCATCGTTCCGACGACGAGAAAGCCTTCGCGCCAGGCGGAGATGCGCGAGCGCTCGTGATAGTCCGGCGAGAGTTCGGCCCCCCATGCGCTGAGCGGCAGGATCATCATGGTCCAGCCCAGATACAGCACCAGCGACCAGACCAGAAGATGCCAGCCGCCGGCGCCGTCAGGTGGCACGAACAGAAACCATGTCGCCGTCAGGACCAGCGGCGTTCCCGCGACGATCCAGGGCCGCCGCCGTCCGAAGCGCCCGGTCGTCCGGTCGCTCAGAAATCCGATCAGCGGGTCGGTTATCACATCCCAGAGCCGGGCGAACAGCAGGATCGCCCCGACGGCGGTGAGGCCGAGCCCCATGGTGGTCGCATAGAAGGTCGGAAGATGGATGAATACCGGCAGTCCCAGCGCCGCAAGCGGCAGGGCCGGAGCGCCATAGGCGGCAAGCACCCGGCCGGAAAGGCGCGGGGCCGCGTTCGTGGTTCGATTGACGGCCATTGTCGCTTGCGCCAGTTCTGATCAGAGGGTGCGTTTCGGGTCGGGCGCCAGTGTCAGTCCCGGGCAATCGCGACTTGTCGGACGTCGATACATCCAACCTCGAATCCCGCCGCACAATACGCGAAATACTGTTCCCACATCCGCTTGAACCGGTCGTCGAATCCCATAGTGTGCAATTCGGGCCAAACGGCCTGGAAGCGGTGGTTCCATTCCCGCAGGGTTCGGGCATAGTCCTTGCGGTATCCGGCGGCGTCGGTCACCCGCATGCCGGCCCGCGCGACTTCGTCCCTGAGGGCGGTCATGCTGGGCAGCATGCCGCCGGGAAATATGTATTTCTGGATATAGTCGGCACCGCGCCGATAGGAATCATAGTACCGGTCGTCGATGGTGATCACCTGCAGCGCCGCGCTTCCGCCCTCGCAGAGTCGCTCGCGGATGGTATTGAAATAGGTCGGCCAGTACTGTTCGCCGACCGCTTCGATCATCTCGATCGAGGCGACCCGGTCGAAGCGTCCCTCGGTATCGCGGTAATCGCGCATTTCGATGGTCACGCGGTCGTTCAGACCCAGGGACTGGATGCGGCGGCTGGCGAAGTCGTACTGCTCGCGGCTGATCGTGATGCCGGTGACGCGGGCGCCGATCTCTGCGGCGGCGAAGGCCGCGAAACCGCCCCAGCCGCATCCGATTTCCAATACATGGTCGTTCGGGCCGAGCCCCATGCGCCGCGCGATCTCGGCATATTTGCGCTGCTGGCCCGCCGTCAGCAGGTCCGTGCCGGTCCGGGTTTCGTCCTCCTGACCCTCGGCGGCGAAGATGGCGGATGAATAGGTCATGGTCGGGTCGAGCCAGCGTTCGTAAAAGGCATTGCCCAGATCGTAGTGATAGCTGATGTTACGGCGCGAACCCCGGCGCGTATTTGGGCGCAGGCGATGAAGGAAATGGGCGATCGCGCGCACCATCGGCCGGCCGTCGAGAACATCGCCCAGCGCCTGTTCGTTGACCAATGCCAGGATGAACAGCGCCTCGATGTCCGGGCTGGACCATTGGCCGTCGAGATACGCTTCACAGAATCCCAGAGTGCCGCCGGTCAGAAGCCGCCGCGCCATGGCATCGTCATGCACGACGAGGCGGGCAGCGGGTCCCGGCTCGCTGCCGGCAAACCGGTGCTCGTCGCCCGAGGGCAGTACGACAGTCAGGTCGCCGGCCCGCAGCGAGCGCGCCATGGACAGCAGAAACCGCATGCCGCGAGACGGCTTGTATGGACGATGAGAGGTGGTCGACATGGCGAACATTGGCGTGGATCTGCGTCGGTTTTTGCGATCAGGTTTGGTGGCGTTCGTCGGCCGTGGAGCGCGGACGGGGATGGTACCGCGCACCTTTCGACCATAATTTCAGCGCCTGCCAATGGATAGCCCCGATTACTTTCAGCGACATCAAGGGATGGGTGAGGAACAGCCTGGTCAGCGTTTTATCGCCGAACGGAGCGGCCGTCCCGTGAAGGGTGGCGAGCAGCAGATCGCCCTTTGCATCGCCTTCACGGATAAGGATCGACAGCCGATCGCCCGGTGGACGAAGGCGAAACCGATAGCGCGGCGTCATGTCGATGAAGGGCGAAACATGAAACGCCTTGTCGGCGGCATGCGTGAGCACCGCAGGCCGGGAGCCGCCTGTCCGGTCGTCCACTGACGGTGCCGGATCGATGCGGAAGGCGTAGACATGGCTTTCGCCGAAAGTGTTGTGAACTTCGTATAAAATAGCAGCAAGCTCCCCGTCATGGCGATGACAGAAAAAAATGCTCAGTGGATTGAAAACATACCCCAGAACACGCGGGAAGCAAAGCAGCCGGATGCGGCCTCCGTCAATCTCTATGCCTGCGGCCGCCAACTGCTGCTCGACCCAGTCGCGCAGCGACGGGGCCGAGGGATCCGATCGCCGACGCGGACCGTGGTCGCGATCGTCGTAGCCGAACAGATTGAACCGGTTGTACGAGAATATCCGGCTGCCCGACGCCGCTTCGGCGATCCGGTCAATGTCGATCAGCATCGAGAACACGCGATAGCTGAACCGGTGTCCGAACGGTCGCAGCCGCCGATGCATGACCCGGCCGACATAAAGCACGGCAGGCGGCTCTGCCGTCGGTCGCTGAGCGTGCTGCGTATTTGCCGCCATCGTTATTCCGCCGCCTCCAGGTTGTAGGACGTTTCATCCGCGTCCTCGGGCAGGTTCTGCGGCCGGCAGTTGGCGGCGGCCGTGCTGACCTCGTCCACGCGCCACGGCGCTGGAGATCCCAGGGCGTCGGCCACGGCCAGAGCCGACGACAGGCCGTCCTCGTGAAACCCGTACCCTGTCCAGGCGCCGCAAATCCAGGTGTTTCGGCGTCCCTGTATGCTGCTGATCCGCGACTGGGCGGCGATCGCACCGGCATCGAAAACCGGATGATCGTAGGTGAAGGTGCCGAAGGTTCGGTGCGGGGCGGGCGCGGTCACCGGGTTGACGGAGACGAAGATGTCCTGGTCGCAGGGCAGCGATTGCAATCTGTTCATCCAATAGGTGACGGCAACCCGGCTGCCGGCGGTCACGCCGTCCGGTGCGATATAGTTCCAGCTGGCCCAGGCGCGCCGGCGTTTGGGCATCAGCGCCGGATCGGCATGCAGGATGGCCGTATTCGGCTGAAAGGCGAACCTGCCCAGCACGTCGGTTTCTTCGGCGTCGGCGTCGCGCAGCAGCGACAGGGTCGTATCGCCATGGGTGGCGAAGACGACCTGATCGAACCTTTCCGGGGCGTCGGCGTCGGTTTCGACGATCGCGCCGCCGTCGACGCGCGTGACCGCGCGCACTGGCGTGGCGGTGCGAATCCGGTTCCTGAACGAGTTGGCCAGGCGTTCGGTATAGGCCCGCGATCCGCCGTCGATCGTCAGCCACTGGGGCTGGTCATTGACGGTCAGCAGTCCGTGATTGCTGAAGAAACGCAGAAAAGTGGCGGCCGGAAAATCCAGCATCGTCCGGATATCCGCCGACCAGATCGCGGCACCCATCGGCAGGATGTGATCGTAGACGAACGCCCGGCAGTACCCGCCGTCGGACAGGAGGCGCCCAAGGGTTCCTTCGGGAATGCGGTCGTTGGCGACCATAGCCACCGAGGTCCTGTAGAACCGCAGGATATCGTTGATCATCCGATAATGCCCCGGCCGCAGAAGATTGCGCCGCTGGGCGAACAGGCTCGAAAGCCGGTCACCCGCATATTCCAGCCCTCCATCGCGGATGCTGACCGAGAACGACATGTTACTCGGTTTGATCGGAACGTCGAGCCGGTCGAACAGGGTATTCAAATTGGGGTAGGTACGGTCGTTGAAGACGATGAACCCGGTGTCCACGGCGACCCTGCCATCCGGGGTCTCGATGTCGACCGTGTTGGCGTGTCCGCCAATGCGCTGGTCTGCTTCGAAGACGGTGATGTCATGACGCCGGTTCAGCGCCCATGCCGCCCCGAGGCCGGCGATTCCCGTACCGATGATGGCAATCCGCATTTAGGTGAAGCTTTCTGACTTGTTGAACCGGACCCTGTAGCGCCCTTCATACGCGGGCCAGCGGTGGTTGGATGACCCGTATCGCTTGCGAGGGGGTTTCCGGTCCCGGCCAATCGTGGCATGACCTGCCTGACCGTGTGCCCCGGGGCTCCCGGTCCAATCACCTGCCCAACCAGGACTGTGCGATGAGTTTTATCGAAATCTTCGTTCTCTCCGTCGTTCAGGGGGTAACAGAATTTCTGCCCGTTTCCAGCGCGGCCCATTTGCTGCTCGTCCCCATCGTGACGGGGTGGCGCGATCAGGGGCTGGAATTCGATCTGGCCGTGCATGTCGGTTCGCTGGCGGCGGTGCTGATCTATTTCCGGCACGAAATCGCCGCCGTCGTCGTGGACTGGTTGCGGTCGCTGGCAACCGGCGGCGCGACGGCGAATGCCCGGCTGGGTTGGGCAGTTTTGCTGGGGACGATCCCGGTCGGGCTGGCCGGACTGGCCCTCAAGGATCTGGTCGAGACGACAATGCGAACCCCGGAAATCGCAGCCGTCGTCATGGCAGCAACGCTGATCGGGTTCGGGGTGCTGCTCGGATGGGCCGACTGGCGTCATCGCGGCGACCGCGACGAGTACCAGTTGGGATGGCGGGACGTTGTCGTCATCGGCTGCGCGCAGGCGCTGGCATTGATCCCTGGAACCTCGCGCTCGGGCATCACGATCACCGCGGCGCTGTTCCTGGGCCTGAGCCGTGAGGCGGCGGCGCGGTTTTCGTTCCTGCTTTCGATCCCGGTCATCATTCTTGCCGGCGGTCTGCTGGCTATCGACCTGATCTCCAGCGGAACGGATGTCTCGTGGGGGACGCTGGGGCTGGGCGCGCTACTTTCCGGCATCAGCGCTTATCTTTGCATTCACTATTTTCTGCTTTTCATAAAGCGGATCGGCATGCAGCCGTTCGTGGTTTACCGGATCGTGCTTGGCCTCGTTCTGCTCATCGCGTTCTTATAGAGGCCGCACTTTCAGGTAAAGCTTTGGGCGACGATGCGGCCGCGGATCAGCGCATGGGCGAATCCACCACTGGGGAAGTGAGCGCGGATCGCCGGGTCGCCGATGTTCAGCCCGCCGGTGAAGGCGCCGAACGCGGGCATAACGAGGCGCGCGTGATCGGTGACGAAGCACCGACCCGAGAATCGGGCCAGCCGTGTGTGCACCGTCGTCTTGGGGTGAAAATGCCCGGCGATCTCGCCGGGGGCGGTCTTCCCATGCGGCTCGTGACGGAAGGTCAGCCCGCCGGTGCAGATCTCGGCCATGACCTCGCCGCCGAACGCTGCGGAGCGTGTGTGGTTGATTTTCGGGTCGTGATTGCCGGCGATCCAGATCCATCGGCTGTTGGCTGCCAGGCGGCCGAGGCGGGCGCCCTCGGCCGTGGACAACCGGTCCGGTGCCTCGACATCGTGGAAGCTGTCGCCCAGGGCGATGACGGTCTGCGGGTTCCACCGCGCCATGGCCGCTTCGAGCCGGGCGAGCGTCGCGGCGGTGTCGTAAGGTGGCAGAAAGCGGCCCCGCCGGGCGTAGCTCGACCCCTTTTCAAGATGCAGATCCGATACCACCAACAGACGCAGGCCCGGCACCCACAGGGCGCCATCGGCGCCGGCATCCATCGGGATGCCGGCGACGGTCAGGCGTGTCGACGCGACCTGCTCGCCGCCGATGGTCGCAGTCGGCGTCAGTGTTGGTGAATCGAAACCGGCCATGGCGGAGAAGGCTCTTCGTTCGGGCTCGTGCTTATGGCGTCAGTCGTAGAACGCCTGCTCGCCCAGCAGCGCTTTGCGAAAGCGGTTCTTCAAATGTGCGCCTTCGCTGGGCGGCAGCACGAGCGGCAGCTTTTCCGGATCGACCTTGACCGTTGCGAACAACGTACCGCTCGTCTCCCGCGCCGCCTTGCACAAGGCATCCACACCGGCGTCGTCGTTGACGGACAGAACACGTGGAATGCCGGCGCCTTCGGCCATTCTGGCAAGGTCGACGCCGTATCCCGTGTGGGTGCGCTGCATGCCGGTTTCGCCGTAATGTTCGTTGTCGATGACCACGATCGACAGATTGGCCGGTGCCTGAACGGCGATGGTCGCGAGCGAGCCCAGCCCCATCAGCATTTCGCCGTCGCCGGTGACGACGAGGACGCGGCGCGCGGGCTGCGCCAGCGCCAGCCCCAGGCCCATCATGGCGGCACCGCCCATGGCGCCCCAGAGCGGCAGGGACAGGTCGTGATCGCCGGCGGCGGTGATGTCCCAGGCGGTCGAGCCGAGACCGGCGACAACGAGCATGTCCTGGCGGTCGGCCAGCAGGTTTTCGACGACCGCCCGCCGCCGAAGTTTTCCGTTCGATGCAGTCATTTCGTCAACTCTCTGAAATCCTTGGCGCCGATGACCCGCTGTCCGATCAGCGTGGCTGCGGATCGACAGGTATTGAAAGCGATCTTGAGCGTGGATTCGACCGTTTCCGCCACGTCGCCGGGCCGATCGGCACGCTGGACAAAGACATTCATGCTTTCCAGGCTGGGTCGGGTCGCCGCGCCCATATACACCTGCATCGGGTTGAACTCGCCCCAATCGCCGCGCATCGTGACCAGCATCAGCAGCGGAAACTGATAGGTATTGGGCAGCGACAGCATGTTGATGCAGTTGCCGACGCCGCTGCTTTGCATCAGCAGAACGCCGCGCTGTCCGCCCAGCCACGCGCCGCCGAGCAGCGCGATGCCTTCTTCCTCGGTCGTCAGCCTGACCACCGTCATGTCGGGATCGGCTTCGCAAAGGCGGATCAATCGCGAATGTCCGGCATCCGGCACGATCGCGACCTGTTTTATGTTGTGGGATTTCAGAATACCGAACACGGCATCCGGCCAGTTTTCGGTATGCGCGTCGGCAGTGGGGGTGCTGTCCATTCGGGCCCTCGTCATCCGGGGAATCGTCTTTTGATGGGGCCATGATGGGGGATTGCCGCCGATCCGGCAACGAAACACGCTCGATCGTATGAATTTTACAGGTCTTGCCGCCGGGTCGGCCTAGTTCGCGGACGCGTCGATCGGGGGTTTCGGTGCCGCAACGACAGCTGAAAAATAGAAGTCGAGCATCGAGTCGAGCGGTGCCGGGTCGCGCCAGAGGCGGCTGCGCAGTGCAGCGCCCTCCCAGCAATTCAGCATCAGATTCGCCATGTGAACCGGATCCGCGTGGGGCGGCAGGTCGCCGGCCGCCTTTGCCTCTTCCATGCAGGCGGCGATCCGTGTGCCGATCGCGCTCAGGCACGCCTCGATCTTTTCCTGAAAGACCGGGCTTACGCCGGAAAGCTCCTGGCCAAGCCCGCCGAGCATGCAGCCGAGATAGCCGTCGTCGCGATACTTGTCGCGCGTCGCCTCGAAGAACTTGCGCACGCGGTCGAGCGGCGGCAGGGAGGGGTCGCCCAACGTCCCGTCGAGACCGTTGTGGACCTCGTCCATGTACCGGTCGATCACCTGGAGGGCGAAATCCTCCTTGCTGGCGAAGTGATGATAGAACGAACCCTTCGGCATGCCCGTCTCCTTGAGCACGGCCTGGATGCCGAGATCGTTGTAGCCGTGACGCAGAAGCATGCTCAGCCCCGCATCGAGCATGCGTTCCCTGGTCGAATCGCTCATCGATTATATTTCCGGTTCATGATGCTTCAGGACCGAACATCGGCCGCCGGATGCACAAGGTCAAGGTCGGTCCAATCAACGCGAGGCGGCTGCGGCACCGGCGCCCGGCTGGGCACCGGTGCGCCGTCGGTCAGTGCTTGTGCTCGGGCGGCGAGAAGAGGATCAGTTCTACGCGCTCGTTGCCTTCGACATGGGCGTCATGGCCGGGCGGGATCTCGAAAAAATCGCCGGGCGCGATCGTTGTGCTCGCTCCGCTATCGAGCATGCGAACGACCAGTGTGCCGGAGATGCAATAACCGGTGTGGTGCATCGGGCAGGTGTCCGGGTTGCCGAGCAGAGGCTTCTCGTCCTTTTCCCAGGTCCAGCCCGGCTCGAACACGGCGTGCATGCCGGTCGCGCCGGTTCCCATATTGATGATGGCGATGCCACCGCGTTCTTTCATGTCGAGCAGGTCGTCGGGTTTCTCAAAACGCCGGGTCTCGATTGCTGTAACCATGACATCATCTCCACTCTGCTTTCTGAATGGTAGAAAATCGCGGAGGCAGCGGACCTCTTCGCGACGAATAGACCGGTCGGTCTAATTTTAGTTTGGCATGAGCTAGGGGGTGCGTCAATCCGGCAATACGGTCGTCACCGACCTCGGCTGGCCCCGGTCCGGACGACGGTGCGGTATCCGGCCCGGACGGCCACCATCCAGACAACGAGTGACAGCGTGACGTAAAGGGCTGCGCGGTCCGTATGGCCTGTCTGGGCCAGCCGGATGGTCTCCAGGCTGAAGATCGAAAATGTGGTGAAGCCGCCGCAGAATCCGGCGACGAGGAATTGCCGCAGCGCCGGCGATGCCGGAAATCGTGCGCCATCGGCGGTTGCGGCGGCTATGGCGCCGATCAGAAAGGCGCCGAGCCCATTGACGCCAAGTGTCGTCCAGGGAAAGGCGCCCGGCGCGGTGGCAAAAGCGACGGCGCAGGCATGGCGCGCCACGGCCCCGAGCGCGCTGCCGGCGCCGACGGCGGCATAAAGCCTGATGGCGGAGGAAACAGGGATGCGTCTCATGGGCCGCCGATCATCAGGCTGCCGATTTTCAGGCCGGCGGCAGCGGCAATCAGGCAAAGCCCGACAGACAACCCGGCATTCGCGATGGCGGCGCCGACCCGTCCCGATTGGCCCAGCGACAGGGTTTGCAGGGCGAAAGTGGAAACGGTCGTGAAGCTTCCGATAACGCCGACGAACAGAGCATCGGCCAGCATGCCGCCTCCGGCCGACAAAGCCCAGCCGACGCCGATCGCCGCCGAACCGGTGACATTGACCACCAGCGTCCCCCATGGAAACCGCGCGCCGGTGCGGCGGTCGAAGGCCGATGCGACAGCGACCCGTCCGATACCGCCGACCGCGCCGCCGGCGGCAATCAGGGCGAATTGAATCAGGGTTTGGCTCATGCGGGCTCTGTCAGGTGTTTGTCGGCCGGGTCTCGTGTCGTGCTACTGGGTCGTATCATTGGCGCGGGCGCGCGGCCAGCGGGGACATGAACCCCGGTGCCGCTTGTGGTACCGTCGCATTCGACTTTACAGGATCAGGGTTGGAGGAAAGGAACCTCATGGACAGGGTCGAATGCGTCGTCGTCGGGGCCGGCGTCGTTGGTCTGGCAATTGCCCGCTCCCTGGCCGAGTGCGGCCGGGAGGTGGTCGTTCTCGAAGCCGCCGATGCCATCGGCACCGCGACATCGTCGCGCAATTCCGAGGTCATTCATGCGGGCCTCTATTATCCGACGGGCAGCGCGAAGGCCCGGCTGTGCGTCGAAGGCCGCGAAGACCTTTATGCCTATTGCGCCGAACGCGCCATCGGCCATCGGCGTTGCGGCAAACTCGTCGTTGCCGCTGACGAGACGGATCTCGACTATCTGACCGGGCTGCGCCAGCGGGCGATGGCCAACGGCGTCACCGATGTCCGGTTGATCGACGGCGACGAGATGCGCGCGATGGAGCCGTCCCTCGCCGGTGTCGGCGCGCTGTTGTCGCCGTCGACCGGGATCATCGACAGCCACGGCCTGATGCTCGCCTATCAGGGCGACGCCGAAGCGGCCGGCGCCATGATCGCGTTCAACACGCCCGTTATTCGCGGCGAGGCGGGGGATGCCGGCATCGTCCTGGAAACCGGCGGCGAAAGCCCGATGCAGATAGTGGCGGATACGGTGATCAACGCCGCCGGCCTGGGCGCCTGGTCGGTGTCGGGCCGGATCGCCGGGGTGCCCGGCCGAACCATCCCGAAAAGGCATCTGGCCAAGGGAAACTATTTTTCGCTGGCCGGACGGTCGCCGTTCTCGCGCCTTATCTATCCGGTGCCCGAGCCCGGCGGTCTCGGCGTCCACCTGACGCTGGATCTTGGCGGCCAGGCGCGGTTCGGCCCGGATGTCGAATGGCTGGACGCGGATCATTCCAATGCCGACGGGCTCAGCATCGATTATGATGTCGACCCGGCGCGATCCGAGCGTTTCCACGCCGCGATCCGGCGCTATTGGCCGGACCTTCCGCAATCGGCGCTGGAGCCGGCCTATAGCGGGGTTCGCCCCAAGATCGCCGGACGAGGCGAGGGGCCGGGCGATTTCGTTATTCAGGGACCGGACGAGACCGGCGTGCCCGGCTATGTCGCGCTGTATGGCATCGAATCGCCCGGACTGACGGCCAGTCTGGCCATTGCCCGTCATGTTGCGGCATTCGCCGGGAAGGCCGGGGACTGACGGGACAAGGGTTGTGCCGCCGCCCTTAAGGGCGGCGAAATGCCGCTTGATCGGCAGCTTGGCCCCGTACCATGATGAACGCACCCCACCTTGAAAAATGAATGTCGCAATATGCGCAGAGGGTGTGTGGGCCATGGGTGATCCGTTCGAGTTCTCCGCAACACGTCGGGGGTTTCTGGGGCTGGCCGCAGGGGGTGCGGCGTTCGCCGCTCTTGCGCCGGAAGGGCGGGCCCAGCGCGTCGCAACGCAAGCGCGCATCGTCATCGTTGGTGCCGGGGCCGGTGGAACCGCCATCGCCAACCGCCTGGCCGCCCGATTGGATGGAGCCGAGATCACCATCCTCGACGGACACCGGGTGCATTGGTATCAGCCCGGCTTCACCCTGATCGCCAGCGGCCTGAAGCCTGCCTCCTATTCGATCAGCGAAACGGGGGCGTGGCTGCCGGGCGCGGTGCGCTGGATTCAGGATTTTGCCGCCGAGATCGATCCCGAAGCGAACAGCGTCACGACAACCGGCGGCGAGCGCCTTGACTACGATTACCTGATTGTTGCCACGGGTCTGTCCCTCGACTGGGGTGCGGTGGAGGGGTTTTCCCTCGACATGGTCGGCGAGAACGGAATCAGTGCGCACTACGCTGGCCCGGATTATGCCGAGCGGAGTTGGCGTGCGCTCGACCGCTTCACCGATCAGGGCGGTATTGGCCTGTTCGGCCGACCGGCGACCGAAATGAAATGCGCAGGCGCGCCGCTGAAAATCACCATGATCGCGGAAGACATTGCCACCCGCAAAGGCACGCGCTCAGGCACGCAGTTCGTTTACAATGCGCACAACCCGTCGCTGTTCGGGGTGCCCATCGTCCATCATCGCCTGCGCCAGATCTTCGATGAACGCGGGATCGAGACCCGCTACGACCATGTGCTGAGGGCCATCGATGCGGAGCGAAAGGTAGCCACATATGCAACGCCCGACGGCGACGTTGAAACGGATTATGATTTCATCAACGTCATTCCTCCCCAGCGCGCGCCACAGGTGGTTCGCCAATCCGGCCTGAGCTGGGCCGACCGCTGGACCGATCAGGGCTGGCTCGATGTTGACATGGCGACCCTGCGCCACAACCGCTATGCCAATGTATTCGGTATCGGCGACATCAACGGCGTGCCGAAAGGCAAGACGGCCGCCAGCGTCAAATGGCATTTGCCCGTGGTCGAGGATCACTTGATCAGTGAAATTCAGGGCCGCGAAGGGACTCGGCAGTTCAACGGCTATACGTCGTGCCCGATGATTACCCGGATCGGCCGCGCGATGTTGATCGAATTCGACTATAACGACAACCTCGTCCCCTCTTTTCCCGGCGTCGTTGCGCCCCTGGAAGAGCTGTGGATTTCCTGGCTGATGAAAGAAGTGGCCTTGAAGGCGACCTATAACGCCATGCTGCGCGGTTTGGCCTGAGGAATGCCTGAAGAGAAAGGGGGAGCAGACCGATGGAAGAGTTCAGCCTGCGCACGATTCTGGCCGTTTTCGAAGAGATCTTCGGGCGCGGCCTGTTCTGGGCGATGGTTGCCGCAGCCGCCGTGGTCACCGCAGCCTGGATCTATGTGCTGATCCGCGACCGGTCGATGTCGATGCGCAAATACCTGATTGCACAGATTTCCATGCCGTTCGGTGCCGTCGCGGCGGTCGCCTTCGTGCTGTGGATCACCAATTCCAGCCTGCGCGATCTGGGTGGCGCGATCGATTGGATCGTCATGCTGGGTGTGGCCGCCATGGGCGCGATCGGCCTATCGATCCTGGTTTATGTCGTTCAATCACTGGGCCGTGGCCACCAGCCCAGGGCATGAATGCGGCGGCGCCAAACATCGCGCCATGACAAAATCAGTGGCCGCCGCGCCGGGGCCGTTTCTGTCTGGCGGATCGCAAGGTTTTTGCCAACGGCGTTCGGGCCAGCAGCATCGCCAGAAACGCGACTGTCAGCACCAGCGAGATGGGATTGACGAAGAACGCCGCGAAAAAGTCTCCGAGGTCGTCGCGCGCGTATTGCATTGATCGGCGGAACGAGCGCTCCATCAGCGGCCCCAGGATGACGCCCAGAATGATCGGGCCGACGGGGTAACCGTAGATCTTGAAGAAATAGCCCAGAACCCCGAAGCCCAGCATCAGATAGACGTCGTAAATGTTGTTGTTGATCGTGTAGGCGCCGACCATTGAAAGCACGATGATGATCGGAATGAGGATTCGTTTCGGAACTTCGACGATGCGGGTGAACAGCCGAATGCCGGTCAGGCCGAAAATCAGCAGGAAAATATTGGCCAGCGTCAGCGTGCCGACGGTGAACCAGAACAGGTGGGGGGTCTGCGTCATCAGCAGCGGCCCGGGCTGCAGACCGTGGATGAAAAGCGCGCCGATGATCACGGCGGTCACGGCGTCGCCGGGAACGCCCAGCGTCAGCATCGGAATGAAGGCACCGCCCACCGCTGCACTGTTGGCCGATTCTGGCGCCACGAGACCCTCGTATGCGCCGGTTCCGAACGGTCGCGTGGGATTTCGGACCGACCGCTTGGCGTCGCCATAGGCCAACAGCGACGCGATATCGCCGCCGGCGCCGGGCAGCATGCCGATGAACGCGCCAATGGCCGACGACCTGATCGACAGCGGAATGAAACGCCGGACGATGGACCAGGAGGGGATGATCCGCGAGACGTCCTGCTTGATTACCGGCGCGTTCAAGGTGCGGATCTGGAACAGGGCTTCGGCCACGCCGAAGAACCCGATCATGGCGACGACGAAATGGACCCCGTTCAGCAGATAGACATTGTCGAAGGTAAACCGCTGCGTCGCGGTCATCGGATCCATGCCGATGGTGCCGATCATGACGCCGAGGGCGCCGGCGAACAGCCCCTTGGCCATCGAGGTGCCCGACAGGCTGGCGACCAGCAGCAAGCCGATCAGGGCCAGGATCAGATAGTCGCGCTGGGCGAACATCAGGGCGAACTGCGACAGGGCGGGGGCGCCGACCGCCAGAATGACGACGCCAAAGACGCCGCCGATGGCCGAAACGACGGTACTGATGCCGATCGCCTGACCGGCTTCGCCGCGCCTTGCCAAAGGGTATCCGTCGAAAGCTGTCGCGACCGCGGCCGGCGATCCGGGGATGTTGAGCAGGACGGCGGAACGGGCGCCGCCGTAGACACCGCCGCAGAACACGCCGACGATCAGCGCCAGGGCCGCGTTGACGTCCCACGAGAAGGTGAACGAAATCAGGATCGACACCGCCATCGTCACCGACAGACCGGGAATCGCGCCGACATAGATGCCGAAGAACACGCCGGCGGCGGCCGTGCCCAGCAGCATCGGATCGGTCCAGGCCATGAAGAAATAGCTGAGGGCGGACCCGTCCATCGTGGCTCACTGTGCTAATTGGGGGCGCTGGAGGTGCAGCGTCAGGGTAGTCGGACCTGAAAGAAGGTCTCGAAGGCGGCATAAATCGCGACCACGCACAGCAGGGCGATCGCCGTTGCCTGAACAGGCCGGCCCCGCTGCAGGAACCAGATGGTGGCGGCGACGAACACCAGCGAGGCCGGATAAAAGCCGGTATAGCCGATCGCGACGACATAGGCGAACAGCAGCATCAGGACCCCGATCAGGTCGATCGACAGCAGAGGCGCAGAGGTGTCCGCGCCGTAGGCGCTGGCCCCAGTGCCGCTGTCGGTCGCGCTATCGGGCTCGCCTGACGTTTTGAGCCCGCCAGCATCACCGGTTCGCTGGCCCACCAGCGACCGAACGGCAACGAAGCCGGCTGTCAGCACCATCGCCGCCGTTGAGATCAGCGGGATCGAGCCTGCGGAGTCCCAGTTGCCGATGCCGTCGATGCCGTAGGCCTCAGCCGACAGGAATATTGCGGCGGCGAGCAGGAGTAGCGAAAAGACGGCTTCGCCGCGTTGTGCCATGAACCAACTCTCGTTCGGCTGTTCGACCGGATTCGACGGTACCGGGACAGCTTGTAAAGCTGCCCCGCAGTGCCGGTGCGTCCAGATCAGGGGCCCTTATTACGGACGAGGTATGTCGAACTCTTCCGGCGAGACCTCGGTGGCGCCCTGCTCGTGCATCAGCCAGGTCGTGGTTGACTGCCAGTTGTCCAGATACTCACGAGCTTCCTCGCCGCTGAGATCGAGGATCACGGCGCCGAAATCATTGATGAAACTCTGAAATTCCGGATTATTGACGCCTTCGGAAAAGGCCTCGGCCAGAGTATCGACCGTCTCGGTCGGCGTATCGGCATGGACGAAGACACCATAGAACGGTCCCCATGGCAGGTAGCGCTCGAATTCCGGATAGATATCCGTGATCGGCGGTGCGTCCATACCTTCGATCGGTTCCTCGGCAACGACGGCGAGCGCGCGGACAGCGCCAGCCTCGATCGTGTCGCGGGCCGCCGTCAGTCCAACGGTCATGAAATCAAGGTGGCCGCCCTGAAGATCGGTCAGCCCCGGGCCTTCGCCATCGAACACGACGGCATTGAACTCGGTGCCGGTGATGCTCTGCATCATGGCGTCGATGACGTCGGTGATGCCGCCCGGGCCGGTCGAGCCCATGGTGATGCCGCCGGGGTTTTCCTGGGCCGCAGCGACCAGATCTTCCAGCGTTTCGTAGGGCGAGTCCGGATGCGTCACGATCACCGCCGGCCCCTGGGCGATGATGCTGACCGGCTCGAAATTGCGGTAGTCGAGGTCTGACAGACCCAGAACCCGGTATAGTTGCGGGTTTTCCGCGCCGTAGAGCAGGTTATAGCCATCCGCCGGCTGGGAATGGACATACTGCGTCGCGATCGCCCCAACACCGCCGGTCCGGTTCTGAAGCACGATATCCTGCCCCAGGGCGTCTTCGACATGAGGCGTCAGGGCGCGGGCGACATTGTCGGTCGCGCCGCCTTCGCCCCACATGATCGCACCGCGCAACTCGCGCTCCGGAAACTCGGCCATGGCGGCGGGTGCTGCGGCGACGAGCGCGATCGCGGCTGCGGAAACGAGATATTTCACGATGGGTCTCCCTAAAGGCATTTCTTGATTCGACGAGTGCTTCGTCGCCCGGTTCCGTCACCCGAGGCGCGGAAGTGTACAGCGCATGGCCTGCCTGACAAGCAGTCATTCACAAACGAATTGTCTGGAACAAACGAACCATTCGGCAAAAGCGACCGACCAGGCATGATCGACCCACTGGGGCGGATCGGTGACCGTGCCTGCCGATTGTGCAAAAGCTCAAACCAGGTATTAACGATTTATCTCTAGATTGACCTTATGGGCTGGACGCCACCCTTGAGGGAATTGGCGGTATAGGTCTGCGCAAGGGGATATGAGTGGGGCTGTTCGATCATCTCAGAGATCAGGTGTTTCCGCTAAGGCGCGCTTCCGATGTGGTTCAGAAGGCCGTGGAAGCCGACCAGAGCCGGAGCGAGATTCTGGTCGGCTGGTCGCAAATGATTCTGCTGGCCGGGTTCGCCGTGCTGTATTCGGTCGGATCGAGACAATCGGTAGTCGAATCCGACTTTCAGCCGGTGCCCTGGGCGCTGGCCGCGTATCTCGTGTTTACGGTCATCCGTCTGGCGCTCGCCTATCGGGGCCGTTTGCCGGGTTGGTTTACGGTGCTGTCCGTGGCGGCGGATATGCTGTTGCTGCTCGGGCTGATCTGGAGCTTCCATATCCAGTATCAGCAGCCGCCGGCCTTTTCCCTGAAGGCCCCGGAGTTCTTCTTTATCTTCATTTTCATCGCCCTGAGGGCATTGCGGTTCGATCCGCGCCATCTGGTGATCACGGGGTTGACGGCCGCCGCCGGCTGGGCGGCACTGGTGGGATATGCGTTGCTGAACAATGCCGGTGAAGCCGGACGGACGCGAGATTATGTCGTTCACCTGACCTCGAATAACATTCTGATCGGCGCGGAGGTCGGCAAGATCGCCACCATACTGGCGGTGACCCTGGTGCTGGCAGTCGCAGTCTCACGCGGGCGCGGGCTGGTGGCTCATCAGATTTCCACCGCGCGGGATAACGCCGATCTTTCATCCGCGCTGCTGGCGACCCGCGACCGGCACCGGCTGGTGATCGAAGGCTCGCGCGATGGTATATTCGACGTCGATTTCAGAACCGGGGACCGCTATTTTTCGCCGCGGGCCCATGAATTGCTCGGCCTGACCGAGGGCGATCTGGCCGAGATCAAGGCCGATATACTGCCCTGCCTGGTACCGGAGGACGAATTCGCTCTGGCTCGGGCGTTCGAGGAAGCGGTCGTGGGCGGCAAGGACGTCTTTGATTGCGAGCTTCGACTCCGGTCGGCCCTGGGCACGGTTCTCTGGGGCGATATTCGTGCCGCGATCGTTTATGACGGCAGTGGCGAGCCCTATCGCATCGTAGGGTCGGTGGGCGACATCACCGAACGCAAACGCTACGAAGAACAATTGGTCAACGATGCCTTGCGCGACCGTCTGACGGGGCTGGCCAATCGCACGCTGCTGATCGAACGGCTTCGCCATCTCATGCAGCGCAATCGATCGTTTCTGGTGCTGTCGATGGATATCGACAATTTCAAGACGATCAACGACAGCCTGGGCCATACCATCGGCGACGAGATGCTGACCGCGGTCGGCCAGCGACTTGAGCGCATCGCGGGACCGGACGACACCGTCGCGCGCCTGGGCGGCGACGAGTTCGTCGTCCTTGCCGAGCGGGTCGATCCGATGGCGGCGGCTGAAGATCTCGCGTCGGTCGTGCGCGCCTCGCTGGCCGAACCGATGACGCTGCACGGTCAGACGGTTTCCTGCATGTCGTCCATCGGAATCGTGGTGCCGACCGAGCCGGATCTGTCGCCCGAAGACATCCTGCGTGACGCCGATCTCGCCATGTACCGCGCGAAGGCCGAGGAACGCGGAAGTCATGCGGTGTTCGAAAAGACGTTGCGCGCGGCTGCTCATCAGCGCCTTCGGATCGAAAGCGAATTGCGCGACGCGCTGTCGCGCCGCGAACTGTTTCTCGTCTATCAGCCGATCGTCGATGTCGCGAGCCGCGATCTGGTCGGTTTCGAGGCACTGCTGCGCTGGCGCCACCCCGAACGGGGCATCATCTCGCCAGCCGATTTCATTCCGATCGCTGAAGAGACTGGCCTGATCGTGCCAATCGGCCGATGGGTGATCGAGACGGCGACCCGGAAACTGGCCGAATGGCTGAGCGGTGACGGGATTCCGCCGCTGTTCGTGACCGTCAACGTGTCCGCTCGCCAGTTCGAGCGTGGGGCAGGATTGGCCGAGACCGTGGCGACTGCGGTCAGGCAGGCGGGATTGCCACCCGCGCAGCTCAAGCTCGAAGTGACCGAAAGTCTTGCGGCCCAGAATCCCGAGACCGCGACCGCCATGCTGGAAGAGCTGGGCGATCTCGGGGTCCGGCTGGCGATCGACGATTTCGGTACGGGTTACTCGTCGCTGAATCAATTGCACAAACTGCCGTTCCATACCCTGAAGATCGACCGGTCGTTCGTCTCGCGCATTGGTCAGGACATCGAAGGCAGCGACATTGTCGACGCTATCGTCGACATCGCCCGGCGACTGAGCATGGACGTCGTCGCGGAAGGTGTCGAAACCGATGCCCAGCGGGCCTATCTGGTTTCGATCGGCTGTTTGTACGCGCAAGGCTATCTGTTCGCGAAACCACTGGGCGTCGATGAAGCCGATCGGCTGGTACGCCAGGCCAAGGCGGCGTAGGAACGCGTGGCCGATATCTGGAGCTTGAAGCAGCGAACCGGGTGCATGCGGATCGAGGCCCCTGATCGGTGTCAGGGGCGATCAGGGTGGGGTAAAATCTCAAGCCGATCGTCAGCCCCCTGACCGTCCCGTTTCCTGGCGAATGGACAAGGGGACAGCGCCCAAAGAATTCCCCTGCCCCGGACGCGATGCACCATGAAATGGTGCTTCGCTGATCCGGGGCCCACACTATCAGCGCTCTCGCCGAACGCGTGGACCCCGGATGACGCTTCGCGTCTCCGGGGAGGAGACAGGGGCGGATGCTGTGTTGATAAACACAGTTGCCGAGGAAGGGATAGGAAACGGATTTCGGCTTATCAAGTACAGTTGGCACTGCACCGACAATTTGTGATTTCCGTGGCCCAAGTCAGGAGCGATCAGGAGGGGAGGGCGTTGCCACCCGCCCCAATGCCCGGCGCGGTTAAACCGGGTACCGCCCCGGTCACCAGGTGAAACGAAGCCCGGCCTGTCCGCGATGGTCGGCGTAGTTGTCGCCGAGGCTGCCGTCATAGGCGGCGAACAGATCAACGTTGTCGGTGACGCCCACATCCAGCGTGACGCCCAATTCGGCGATGTCGCGCGGCAGGCCCTGACCCTGGATGGCAAAGCTGTCGCTGCCCAAAAGCGAGGCCCTGAGCGCGGTTTCCGGCGAGCCGATCTCGCGGCTCCAGGCGGCGCGGGCGGTCAGGGCGACGGTCGTGCCCGCGGCCGTGGTGCTTTCGAACCGTGTTTCCGCGCCCAGTCTGGCGCGCAGGCTGTCGCTGGTCAGCCCGTCGACCGACAGACCGGCATCGCCGCTTTCCTCGTAGCCTTCCTGACGCATGCCGATATAGCGGACGCCAACCAGCGGCGAGACGGTGAGGCCATCGGGGCCGGGCCGGAAATCGTAAGCCGCCTGGGCATCGATGTTCCAGGCGTCGGCGTGATACTCGGCCGACTGCCGGCCGAATTGGGGCACATCCCGGCTGCTGTCATAGTCGATCCGGGAATAGCTGAACGCGCCCGACAGGCGCAGATCGTCCCGTTGATAACGGCCATAGACCGCGCCGCTGTAACTCTCGGTGTCGACGCCCAGCATGCCGCCGGAGGTGACGCGGCCCTGTTCATAGCCGATCGCCGCACCGACCGAAACGGCATCGTTCACCGGCATGTCGATCCCGGCATGCAGACCGCCGGATCGGCTGTCGCTGCCGGGCATGCCGTCGGCGCTGCCCTGTCGGCCGGTCTGGCCGACGAGGCGGACCCAGCTTGCCGGGCCGTCGGCGCGGCCGGCACCTGCCGGAGCCGGTGCCTGCGCGACTTCATCGTACTCGCTACGGGCCAGCGGTTCGGCACTGGCGAACTGGATCGTGCCCGGTGTCAGGGCCGAAGCGGTCTGAGCCCCGGTTCCCCCGAACCCGCCGAAACCATTCGCCATCTGGACGAAATCCATCAGGGCGGTGGAGAACGTGACCGAAATGCCCGATGTCCCGGCCGACCGGCTGCCGCTGAGTTCTTCCAGAACGGCGGAGACCTCGTCGTCGGATAGTTTGCGGAACTCCTCGACAAAGGCCTGATAGCGCGGATCGCTCTGATCCAGGCTGTCAAGGATCGCCACCAGCCCCTGCTGATTGGCATTGCCCGCAAAAGGCCGGGCCAGCGCTTGCAAGTGAGTCATTACCGGATCCGGGGTCGTCTCCGGATCAGGTCCGGGATCTGGAACTTCCCGTAGCGCCAGGGTCAGAAAGACACGGCTATCGTCATAGCTGAGCGATGGGTCGAGAAAGGCATAATTGGCCACAACGTCGTCGAATTCACCGGTGCGGGTGGCCGCCTGCAGAATCTCGTGCGTGCCAACCACACTCTCGTCGCCGTCGGCTTCCAGGCTGATGACATCCACCGTTCCGCCCTCGATCACAGCATTGCCGTTGACATTTGTCCGGCTGGTGCCGTTGCGATCGACATGAACCCGATAGGTGGAGCCACTGTTGAACGTGGCGTTGCCATTGACGGTCATGGTGCCGCCCGGGTTGCCGGGTTCAAGAACCCCGTTCAGGGTAAGGGGACCGATGGTGCCGGTGCCGCGCAATGTGCCGTTCGCGCCGACGGTCATCGTCCCGCCCAGCCGGTTGCCGACGATCAGCGTTCCACCGTCGACGCTTGTGGCCCCCAGAAAGCCGTTGCTGTCTGCGGTCAGTCGCGTAACGCCCGCCAGATGCCTGATGTGGTGATCGGGTACGCTGCGCGGAGGGTTCAGTTCGCTGACGATCTGCGCGTCGAATTCGTAGTCATCACCGGTATGGTTAAAAACCAGTTGGCCGCTGCCGGTGTTCATCTGCAACCGATCGGCGTTCAGTGTACCGGGGGCTGACGCCGTCTGGCCGGCCATGCCGCCGATGGCGATCGTCCCGCTGCCAGTATTTTGGCGGCCGAGATCGATCGTCCCCTTTCCGTCAGCGACGGAAACCGTCGCGCCATCATCGATCCGCAAGACGCCCGTGCCCGCGTCGCCTACCACGAGGCCGCCGAAATTATTGTGCAGTGTCCATGTCGCGCCCTGACCGCTGACATTGACCTCGCCGGACCCGCCCTGCCCGATGCGAGCGCCCAGGGAGGTCAACCCGACTGTACCCGATCCGCCGGAACTGTTGATGTCCAATCGGCCAGTATGTCCATCATCTCTCCCGACCAGGACAAAGCCTGAGCCCGAATTTTCGGTAGAGTCAACTATGGCCGGAACAGCATCGGTCTGGTCGATTACGATATCCAATGTCGACTTGACATCGGGCGCACCGTGATAACCCCAGTTGTTGTCATCATTCCACGTGGTCGACGTGTTGCTGCTCCAATAGTGCGCATCCGGTGCGGCGATCGCGGGCTCCGCGGCCGAGGTGCCGGCCGCGATTGCGGCGGCGACCGGCAGGGCCATGCGGCTGCGTCGGGCTGCCCGGGTCGGCCGCCGGAATTTCACGAAGCACGTATTGTCGTCCTCGCCCGTACGTGCAGATCGGGTTGTAAATTCGTTCACTTCGCTCATTTCAGGCTGCTTTCTCGCACATGGCCCCGACATTCAGACGCAAGGCAGTGTTGGGTTCGGTCATTGGCATTCATAGGGGCCGATTTATTGAAATCTGGTAAATTCGAAGATGGCGCCTTGTATCGACATCGGGCACACGCAATATTCAGAGTCGGCGTTTGGCGGCCCCGATTCAGGGGCGGTGATCGCCGACAGCGCGCGTTCGGCCGGATGGCGCGGCGGGTCTCATACATTCATCCGGCAGCGACGAGGCGGGCTTGCGTTCACCGCGCCCGCACTGCGAAAGCAAAAATCATGGCCAAGGGTCAGAAACGCGGCAACAAGGAAATCAAGAAGCCGAAGGCGGAAAAGCCGGCGGCACCGCTTGCGGGTACCAAAGTCGATGCAGGCGCACGGACACTTTCCGCGATCAACGCGCCGAAAAAGAAGTAATTCTATAAGCAATAAATAAATGAATTTGGCGGGCGACGGCTAATCCGACGCCCGCTTTTTGCCGCGTGCCCATTAATGCCGCATGGCAACTCGTCAGTAGATATTGCCCCGCTCGTATTGCAGCGGCCACGGCGGGCCGTCGGCGTGCAGCGTTTTGGCGGCGTGCAGCGGCCAATGCGGATTGAACAGCAGAACGCGGCCGAGCAGGACGAGATCAGCCCGGCCGTTCGCCAGAATTTCCTCGGCATGCTCCGGGGCCGAGATCAGGCCGACGGCGCCGGTGGCGATATCGGCCTCGCGGCGGAGGCGTTCGGCAAATCCGACCTGATAGCCGGGATACGGTTTGACCGATTGGCGCGGATCGACGCCGCCCGAGGAGCAATCGATCAGATCGACGTCGCCGCGCGCTGCCAGGCGTTTGGCAATCGTCACCGAGGCGTCGACATCCAGCCCGCCTTCGACCCAATCGGTCACCGACAGCCTGACGAACAGCGGCAGGTCATCGGGCCATTCGGTACGCACGGCGTCCAGAACCGCATTCAGCAGCCGCATGCGGTTGTCGAGCGGACCGCCGAATTCGTCGGTGCGGAGATTGGAAATCGGCGACAGAAACGAGTGGATCAGATAGCCATGCGCGCCGTGGATTTCCAGAATCCGGAAACCGGCCTCGCGGGCCCGGCGGGCGGCGGATCGGAAGTCGTCCACGACCTGCTCGATGTCGCCGGCAGTCATTTCTCGCGGCGTCGGGGTCGCGTCGGTCTGCGCGATCGGAGACGGCGCGATGGTCTCCCAGCCGCCGTCCGACGGCGCTAACGGGCGCGTGCCCTCCCACGGCCTCGACGTCGATGCCTTGCGGCCGGCATGACCGATCTGGATCGCCGGAACCGCGCCCTGACCGTCGATGGCCGCGGCAATGCGGGCCAGCCCGTCGCGCTGGCGGTCGTTCCACAATCCCAGACACCCCGGCGTGATGCGGCCCTGGGCCGTCACATGAGTGGCTTCCACGCACACGATGCCGGCCCCGCCGGCGGCGCGGGTCAGCAGATGGGCCAGATGCCAATCGTTGACCACGCCGTCTTCCGCCGAATACTGGCACATGGGCGAGACCATGATCCGGTTGCGGGCTGTGACGGCGCGAAAGTCGATTGGCTGGAAAAGATGCGGCGACCGGTTCGGCTTCTGAATGCGGCGGTCGGTTTCGGAATTCGCGTTGGGCGGTAGCGAGCTGTTCTGGGACATGTGAAAGGTCGGCCCGGTTGGTTCATGATGGCTCCGACCATACCATCATCGGCGCCGGCGGCAACGCGATGCGTGCCGCCAACACCATTCGGCTATCGGACGCCCATCAGGATTTCCACCGTCAACTGGTCCAGCCGCTCCAGATCGACGCGCCGGCTGCCGAGCGCGTGGCGGTCGAAGGTCATCGACTTCAGCCGGGCCGCCTTGTCCGCGCTGTAGCCTTGGCCCAGCCCGTCGAGATCCGGCTCGGTCACAGTGTAGGCCCGGATCATGTCCTGGATCTCGGTGTCGGCGGCGAAACGCGCGACCTTGTCCTTCAGGATCAGGTATGTCCGCATACAACCGGCGGCAAAGGCCCAGACGCCGTCCTCGTCCTCCGTCCTCAGCGCATGGGCGTCGAAATGCCGGGGGCCGTCATAACCGCTTTCTTCCAGCAGCTTGACGGTGAAGAAAGCCGTTTTCAAATTCTCCGCGCCGAACCGCAGGTCCTGGTCGAACCGTCCCATCTTCTGGTCGTTCAGATCGACATGGAACAACTTGCCGGCATCGATGATCTGGGCCAGCGCATGGGCGAAATTCAGCCCCGCCATGGTGTCATGGGCGAATTCCGGGTTCACGCCGACCATGTCCGGCTGATCCAGCGTCGCGATGAAACCCAGCATGGCGCCGGCGGTCGGCAGGAACAGGTCGCCGCGCGGTTCGTTCGGCTTGGGCTCCAGTGCAAAGCGATAGCCGTATCCCTGGTCGTGATTGTAGTCGCACAGGAAGTTGATGGCGTCGCGGAACCGTTTCAGGCCGTCATTCATGACGCCGCCGGCATCGACCTCGGCGCCTTCGCGGCCGCCCCAGAAGACATAGGTCTTCGCGCCGAATTCCGCCCCCAGATCCATCGCCTGCATGGTCTTCTGCAGGGCATAGGCCCGCACCCGGCTGTCGGCCGAGGTAAAGGCCCCATCCTTGAACGCCGGATCGCCGAACAAATTGGTGGTGGCCATCGGCACGACCATGTTGTGGTCGCCGAGCGCCTTCTTGAAATCGGCCACGATGCGGTCGCGCTCAGCGGTGCTGGCGTCGATCGGGACGAGGTCGTTATCGTGGAAGTTGACGCCCCAGGCCCCGAGTTCGGAAAGTTTCCTGACGGTATGAACCGGGTCCATGCGCGAGCGTGTCGGCTCGCCAAACGGATCGCGGCCCGGATTGCCGACGGTCCACAGGCCGAAGGTGAACTTGTCTTCCGGTTTCGGCAGATACGCGTCCATCAGCCGTGGTCCTTCTTGTCTGTGCCTTTACCTGCAGCGGGCTCGGACCAGCGCGCGGGCAGCCATTTCTTTTCGCTGCGGCTGCTTTCGACTGTCTTCTCGATGAAGTGGACGCCCCGCGCGCCATCGCGAACAGTCGGGAAATCGAGTTCCTGGTCCGTCGGCTGGCGGCCGTCGCTCCGCGCCCGAATGGTGTCGGTGACATTGCGATAAATATTCGCGAAGGCTTCGAAGAAGGCTTCGGGATGGCCGAACGGCGTGCGCGTCAACCGGCTGGCGTCGTCGGCGACGTAAGGATTGCCGCGCTTGAACACCTGTTCCGGGGCATCGAGCGGTCGGAAATACAAATAGTTCGGGTTCTCCTGATGCCATTCCAGCCCGGCTTCGCTGCCATAGACGCGCAAGCGGAGATTGTTCTCCTCGCCGGCGGAAATCTGCGAGGCGATCAGGATGCCGCGGGCGTCGTTCTCGAAGCGCAGCAGCAGATTGCCATCGTCATCGAGCCGCCGTCCCGGCACGAAAGTCGTCAGGTCGGCGCAGATATCGGTGATGTCCAGTCCGGTCACGGCATGGGCCAGATTCTCGGCATGAGAGCCGATATCGCCGATCGCGCCGGCGATGCCGGAGCGCGCCGGGTCGGTCCGCCACTCGGCCTGCTTGGCGCCTTCGTCCTCGATCTTGCGTGCCAGCCAGCCCTGGCTGTATTCGACGATGACCTTGCGAATCTTGCCCAGCCGGCCCTCGCGCACCAGGGCGCGGGCCTGCTTGATCATCGGATAGCCGCCATAGTTATAGGTGACGGCAAAGACCGCGTCGCTCTTGTCGACAGCCTTGATCAGCTCGGCCGCCTGCTCGCCGGTTTGCACCATCGGCTTGTCGAGGACGACATTGAATCCGGCCTCGACGAACGCCTTGGCGACCGGAAAATGCATATGATTGGGCGTGACGATGCTGACGAAATCGATCCGGTCACCGGCCGGGCGGGCGAGTTCCCGCTCGATCATTTCCTCCCACGAGCCATAGTTCCGGTCGTCGGGAAGGGCCAGCGCGCGGCCGGACTCCTTGGCCTTCTCCGGCGTGGATGACAGGGCGCCGGCGGCGAATTCCGTCGTGCCGTCCATGATCGCGGCGGTGCGGTGAACGCCGCCGATAAAGGCATCCTTGCCGCCGCCGACCATGCCCATCTTCAGCTTGCGCCCCATCTTCGGTTCCATGGCGCTACTCCTTTTCGAAGGCGGCGTCGAACTGGACATCCGACGCAGGGAAATCGACGTTGCGGGTATAGGTGGCAGACTCCGTGGCGCCATGGATGCGATCCATGCCGCTGTCTTCCCACTCGATCGACAGCGGGCCCTGATAGCCGATCCGGTTGAGCGCGCGGATGATGGCCTGGAAATCGATCTCGCCCCGACCGACAGAGCGGAAATCCCAGCCCCGGCGGTGGTCGCCGAAACTCAGATGCGATGCCAGGATCGACGTCTCGCCATCGAGATTGCGGGCGGCGTCCTTCATGTGGACGTGGAAGATACGGTCGGGAAATCGGTTGATCAGCTTGACCGGGTCGAGCCCCTGCCAGATCAGGTGGCTGGGATCGAAATTGAACCCGAATGCCGGCCGACGGCCGATCGCGTCCAGTGCCCGTTCGGCGGTATGGATGTCATAGGCGATCTCGGTCGGATGGACTTCCAGCGCGAACCGCACGCCGACCTCGTCGAATACATCCAGAATCGGGTTCCAGCGGTCGGCGAAGTCCTTGAACCCGGCGTCCACGACATCCTGGCCCATGGGCGGAAAGAAATAGATCCTGTTCCAGATGCTGGAGCCGGTGAAACCGGTCACCACGTCGACACCGAGTTTTTTCGCGGCACGGGCGGTTGCCTTCATCTGTTCCGCCGCGCGGCGGCGGACGCCTTCGGGATCGCCGTCGCCCCAGATCGCGGGCGGCAGAACGCCCTTGTGACGCTCATCGATCGGGTCGCAGACCGCCTGGCCCATCAGGTGGTTGCCGATGGCGAAGCATTTCAGCCCGTTGTCGGCGAGAAGCGTCTTCAGGCGGTCGATATAGCCGGGATCGTCGTTGGCCTTGTCGACGTCGAAGTGATCGCCCCAGCAGGCCAGTTCCAGGCCGTCATAGCCCATCCGCCGCGCGGCCGGCGCCAACTCGGCGATCGGCATGTCGGCCCACTGGCCGGTGAAGAGTGTTACCGAACGTCCCATGACTGGTCGTCCTCCATGGATTGTCTCGCGGGTCACGCCGTCGGCGGCTGAAATCCGGACCGCATGGCCCGGCGGATGTCGCCGCCGCCGGACCGTGCGCGCTACCGGTGGTCGATCAGAACGGCGAGTCGGGGAAGTAGTACTGCTCGGCGTTTTCCTGCGTGATCAGCGGCGAGCCCAGGATGTATTCACCCAGCACCGGCGCGTTGGTGTAGAAGTGCAGGGCCGTCACTTCCATGGCCGTGGCGATCATTGCCGGCGGATAGAGCACGTTGACCGGTGTCAGGTCGTCACCTTCCATCACGCGCTGGATGATCTCCTTCATGCCGGCGCCGCCGACGATGAACATCTCGTCCTCGCGCTCGGCCTGACGAACCGCCTCGATGACACCGATCGCGATGTCGTCGTCCTGCGCCCAGACCGCGTCGATATTGTCGAAGCGGGACAGGAAGTCCTGCATGACCTCGAACCCGTCGTCGCGGTTCCAGTTGGCATATTCCATGCCCAGAACCTCGATGTCGGTATCCTCGATCTCGCCCATGAAGGCTTCGACCCGCTGATCGTCGATTACGGTCGGGATGCCCCGCAGGACGACGATCTCGCCGCTGCCGTCGAGCGCGTCGATCATGTACTCGGCGGAAATGCGGCCCATTTCGGGGTTGTTGCCGGCGACATAGATGTCCTCGATGCCGTCTTCCGCAAGGCCACGGTCGACCACGGTGACGAACACGCCCTGGTCGGCAACCTGACGCACCGGATCGGTCAGCGGATCGCTTTCGAACGGCAGCACCACCAGCGCATCGATCTCGTGGACGATCAGCAGGTCTTCCAGGCTGTTGGCCTGCTCGCTGGCGCTGCCGGCGGTCACAAGCACGATCTCAAGACCGTCATATTTGGCTTCGAGGGCTTCGGCGGCCTGGTTGGCGTGATAGTTGACGCCACCGGTCCAGCCGTGGGTCGCCGCCGGGATCGAGACGCCGATGGTGACGTCCTGTGCCGCTGCGGCCCCGGCCGCCAGCATCGCCGGTATCGCGACCGCTGTCGCCAGTATCGCTTTTCCTGTCATGGTGTTTCCTCCCGTTTCGTGTTTTCGATAGCCTTGGCGGGCGGGAACCGTCGACAGTCCCGTCCGGCCGTCAGCGCCGTTTGAGCCCGCCCTGCATCAGGACGGCGACGATGATGATGATTCCCTGCACGGCGCCGTTCAGATAGGAGCTGATGGCGCCCGTGAGGTTGAGGATGTTGCCGATCATGCTCAGGATGATGGCGCCGACCACGGTGCCCCAGATGCGGCCATAGCCGCCCTTCAGCAGTGTGCCGCCGATGATGACGGCCGCGATCGCCTCCAGCTCCCACATCAGGCCCGTCGTCGCCGAGGCCGAGCCCAGTCGGGGCACATAGACCATGGTCGCGATGGCGACACACAGGCCGAGCAGCACATAGGTCAGCGTTTTCGTCCGGTCGACATTGATCGCCGAATAGCGCGCCACATCCTCGTTCGATCCGATCGCGAACACCTGGCGCCCGAACCGGGTCCGGTTCAGCAGCACCGCGCCGATGGCGGCGACGGCGGCGAACACCCAGATCGGAATGGGAATGCCGAGAAATGCGTCGTAATAGACCGGCCGATAGACGCCGCGGATGCCGAAATCCAGCGATAGCGTGCCGCCGTCGGCCAGATAGGTCACCAGCGAGCGATAGATGCTCATCGTGCCCAGCGTCACGATGAAGGCGTCGATCCGGCCCTTGGTCGTGATCAGGCCGTTGATCAGGCCGGCCAGAAGACCGACCGCCAGTGCGATCAACATGCCGGCGGCGATCAGCATCCAGTTCAGGCCGATCGTGTCCATCAGGCCGTTGAGGGAGATGATCATGACGCCGGATATGAAGGCCGCCATGGATCCGACCGACAGGTCGAGCCCGCCCGCCGTGATGACGAAGGTCATGCCCACCGCGATGATCCCGATAAAGGCCGTTCGCGTCAGGACATTGGTGATGTTCGCCGGATCCAGAAAGGCCGGATTGACGATGGTGCCAAGGATGATCAGGGCGACCAGCGCAATCAACGGCCCCAGCTTCTTCAGGCTCCATGTGGCCATCGGCCGGCGAAGGGTCTCAGGCACTGACGACACGGGCATGATCCTCCGCTTTGGCGTTGTTCCGGCCTTCGAGGCCAGTGGCGTATCTGACGATGACGTCTTCGGAGATGTCGCTGCCCTCCAGAATGCCGGTGATGGTTCCGGCGTGCATGACGGCGACGCGGTTCGACAGGCCGATGATCTCCGGCAATTCGGACGAGACGACGATGCACGCCTTGCCGGCCTCGACCAGCCGTTTGATCAGGAAATAGATGTCGCGTTTCGTTCCGACATCGATCCCGCGGGTGGGTTCGTCGAGGATAATGATGTCGGGGTCGATTTCCATGATCTTGGCCATGGCCAGCTTTTGCTGGTTGCCGCCGGACAGCGACGCCACCAACATGTCGTCCGATCCGGCGCGAATATCGTAAGTCTTGACCGCGCGTGACAGAGCCTCGCGCTCGGCCTGGAAGTCGATGAACGGCTTGCAATACCGATCCAGCGCCAAAAGGGTCAGGTTCGGGCGCATGGTCATCCGGACCAGCAGGCCTTTGCCTTTGCGGTCTTCGCTGAGATAGACGATGCCGTCGTTGACGGCGTCGGCATAGCGCGAATACCCGACCGGTCGGCCATTGCGCTCGATCGTGCCGCCCAGTCGCCGACGCAGGCCGACCAGTCCCTCCATCAGTTCGGTGCGCCCGGCGCCGATCAGTCCGGCAAATCCCAGAATCTCGCCGCGGCGCAACTCGAAACTGGCGTCATGGATGCCGCCTTCGACCGAGATGCCGCGCGCGCTGAGCACGATATCGGCGTCGTCGGCGATGGGCGGTTTTTCAGGGTACATCTGAGTGATGTCGCGGCCGACCATAAGGCTGGCCATGGCGTCCTGGGTCAGGCTTTCCGCCAGCTGCGTGGCAATGTGCTGTCCGTCGCGCAGGACCGTGACACGGTCGGCGATGGACTTCACCTCGTCCAGCTTGTGAGAGATATAGACGATGCCGACGCCCTGCGCCTTGAGCTTGCGCATCAGGGTGAAAAGCGACCGGGCTTCGTTGGGTGTCAGAACGGCGGTCGGTTCGTCCATCACCAGGAAGCGGACATCGTGGGTGATGGCCTTGGCGATTTCCACCATCTGGCGGTCGGATACCGGCATGTCGCGGACCCGCGTGTCGGGGTCGACGCGGCAATCGAGTTCGAGCAAGGCCTCGCGGGCGGCGTCGCGCATCCGGCGTTTATCGATGAACGGCGTGTTGCGCCACTGCAGTTCCCGGCCGAGAAAGATGTTCTCTTCCGCGGTCAGATGGTCGGCCAGGTTGAACTCCTGGTGGATCAGGACGATGCCGTGGGATTCCGCCGTGGCGGTGTTGCGCAATCTGACGGTTTCGCCGTCGACGACCAGTCGTCCCTGAGTCGGCTGTTCGATTCCGCTCAGGATCTTCATCAGCGTGGATTTGCCGGCCCCGTTCTCGCCGATCAGGGCATGGATCTCGCCGGACGCGATATCGAAATCGACGCCGTGCAGAACCCGGACATCGCCGAATTCCTTTACGATTCCCTGCATGGCGATCGTGTGACCAGCCATTCGCCGTTTCCCCCGGTATCGACGGCGCGTTGACCCCGCCGTCGTTTTAATTGACTATCAAATTAATTCTGTGGTGCCTATGGTGCGATGTCAAGTTAATCAAGGATGCCATGAATTGTCTTCGTCGACAGAGATGCCACCGTAGATACCGGGTCCGATACCAGCGGCCCGTCGGTTCGGCATGACGAAGCCGCGCAACACGGCCATGATCCGGCGGCTGAACACGGCGCGGATCTTTCAGGCCGTGCAGCGATCACCGCTCGCGTCGCAACGGGACGTCCACACCCTGACCGGGGTCGACAAGGCGACGATTTCAGCCGTGGTTGCGGACCTGGAAGCGGCCGGACTGCTGGAACGCGTGCCCCGCGCGGGACGCCTCGGCCAACGCAGTGTCGGGCGGCCGCAGGTGGGCTTGCGGATTGCCGCCAGCGCGGGGACCTTCATCGGCATCCGGGTCGAAGTCGCCACCACCCGTGCCGTCGTGACCAATCTCGACGGCACCGTCATTGCCGTACGGGAATGGCCGGGAGAACGCGACGTCGATGCACTGGTCGACCGCCTCGTGTCGATCATCGACGATATGGCGCCGAACGGAACGCACGGTCAGCCGCCCTGCCGCGGCATCGGTATCGGTGTTCCCGGCCTGCTCGATGAGTCGGGAAGGGTTGTGTTCGCACCCAATCTCGGCTGGCGTGACGTGCCACTTGGCGCGCGGCTTCGGCGCCGGTTGGGCCCGGTGCCGGTATTCCTGGACAACGAAGCCAACGCCGGCGCTCTGGCCGAACGCCGGTTCGGTGTGTGCCAGGATTCGCGCACATTCCTGTTCGTTACCGGGCATTCGGGCGTCGGCGGCGGCCTGTATCTGAACGGTGATCTCTATCGCGGCGGTCACGGTTATGCCGGCGAGATCGGCCACATCAAGGTCGTGGCCGGCGGACGACGGTGCGGCTGCGGGGCGCTGGGATGCCTGGATGCCTATGCGTCGGAACAGGCGATCGTGTCGATGCTTGCCGACAGGGGCATCTTGGCCCCCGATGCCGAAGCCGTGGCCGCGCGCGCGTGTCGGGGCGACCCCGAGACGCTGGCGGTGCTCGCCGAGGCGGCGGGACATCTGGGCGTGGCGATCTCCAATCTGCTGCATGTCATCGATCCGGAATGCGTGGTGCTGGCCGGAAATTTCGCGCCGATTGCGCCATTCCTGGAGATGCCGCTTGCCGCCAGCATCCAGGCGAACACCATTGCACCGATAGGCCGGCATGTCCGGGTGCTGACCTCGCCGCTGGGCGCCGACAGTGTGCCCATGGGCGGTATTGCGCTGGCGCTTGAGGGGTTCCTGACCGATGGCGGCTGGCTCAACGCCGAGGCGGAGGGGTAGGCTTCCCCGCAGTTTCAGGTCTGGGCAGCTGCCTGTGTCGCAACGAACCGTTCCACGCTTTCCTTCAGCCGGACGTCGTCGAGCGGCTGAAACGCGATGCCGTCGGTGCCGAGATAGGCCCGCTGATTGGTGGCGATCCAATCGTTTGTGGCGATGCGATAGCGCGCCGACGGATCGACGTCGATCGACTCGGCATAGACGAAATCGCCGGTAAACGCATCGAGCGCGGTGGCGCGATGCTGGTTGGCGCCATCCATGATGCCGGCGAGTGTTCGCCCGGAGATGTCGGCGGTCAGGATCGCACCATCGAACCGCACGAACGTATCGAAGTCGTAGCGGGTGAGCGGCCCGGCGGCCAGTCCGGCCCCGAAGGTGGTGTGGCCGAGAAAGGCGATATCGGCACCGGCCGTCTGGCGTACTGCCCGGGTTGCCATCAGCGCGCTTTCCGCCAGATTTCGCGAAACCGGCATCCTTGCGATGATCTCCCGGTCCGAAGCGCTCAGATGGGTCGCCAGAATGTCGGCAATCGCGGTTTCCAGCGCGTCGTCGGCCGGCATATCGGCGGTGATCGGGATCAGGTGGGCGTCGTAGCGGGGGCCGCTCGCGTCAACCGCGATATCGATCACACTCAGGGCATTGCCCCACGATCCGCCATGAAGATAGCGGGAGCGGGACTGGCGGTAATCGAGACAGAGATGGTCGTGGCCGCCGATCACAAGCGTGCCGTCAGGTAGCGTTGGCAGAATGGCGCGGTCGGCGACGATACCGGCATGACTGACCACCACGGGCACATCTGCATCGGCCATGCATGCGTCGAAGACGGAGCGGGCATAGCCGACCGGCTCGACCAGTCCCAGCGTATGGCGGACGGCATCGCGATAGACGAACGGGTTGGTCGCCGCCAATCCCATAAAGGCGATCCGGTGTCCGGCCAGTGTCAGCCGGGCCGACGGGCGCGCGAACAGGCTGCCGGTGCGCCGGTCGACGATATTGCCAATGACCGTTGCGCCAATCGTCTCGGCCCGCGCGACGAAATCGGCCAGGTCGTCAACGATCGCCGTTTCATGATTGCCGATATTGATGATCAGGGGGGCCAGTGCCGACAGCGCCTCGACGAACTGCCAGTCGGCGGCGCCCGCGGATCTGAGGGCGGCGGCATTGCCGCGCTCGAAGATGTCGCCGTTGATGACGATCGCTGTGGGCTTATCGCGGTCCGCGATGGCATCGCGGACGGCCCGCAGCAGTCGGGAAAGCGTTCGATAGGGTGAGTGCAGATCTGCGAGAGCGAATAACCGAATGTCACCATTTCGTGCGCCAGGATGCGCGGGTGCCGTGGCCGGCGCCGGCAGCGTCCCGGCCTGATTGCCGGAATTCCGACTGGAATCCGGGTTGTTCAGGTCGGGCTTGCTGGTGCTGCTGTCGGAGTCGACCATGGCGATTTTGCCTCGCTTGTTTCTGATCGGACGGGAAGCGCTACCCTAGCTGCCACGATCGGACCGGAGAAGCAGAAAGACCAGGGGCAATGCCGGTTCCGTCGCCGATCACCATGTCGGTACCGGTTCCTTTGCGCTATGGTCACGGCCACAACGGTCGATTCCGCTTAGCCTATCGGGACACTCGAACCTGGCCGAATGGTCTCGTCGGCCGCCTAATCCTGTCAGTCAAAGAATGTGTGGGAAGTTATGAAATCGGTTGACCGCAAGCCGCTGAACATCGCCCTGCAGGGCGGCGGATCACATGGAGCCTTTACCTGGGGCGTTCTTGACCGGTTCCTGGAAGCCGACTGTTTCGACTTCGAAGGTATCGTCGGGACCAGCGCCGGGGCCATGAACGCCGCGGCCCTGGCTTATGGCCTGAAGACCGGCGGTCCCGAAAAGGCCCGAGAGGCGCTGACGGCCTATTGGGAAGCCATGATGAAGGTCGGCGCCTTTGCGCCCTGGCCATCGATGATCGACCGGATGATCGGCGACGGGAATATCAAATACTCGCCGGCCTTTGCCTTCAGCGATGCGTTGACCAAGGTCATGTCGCCTTACGCGCTCAACCCGCTCGGCTATAATCCGATCGAGCCGATTATCTCGAAGGTCGTGGATTTCGACGCGTTGCGGGCATCCGGTCCGGGCCCCAAACTTTTCCTGTGCGCCACCAATGTCATGAACGGCAGGGTCAAGGTTTTCCAGGGCGACGAACTGTCGGTCGAGTCCGTTCTGGCGTCGGCCTGTCTGCCCTTTATGTATCATGCTGTCGAAATCGACGGCGAATATTACTGGGATGGCGGCTATATGGGCAATCCGCCATTGTTCCCGATCTTCTACAACTGCGATTGCCGCGACGTTCTCGTCGTTCAGATCACACCGATCAACCTGTCGGAACTGCCCACCGACTCGACCTCGATCTTCGACCGCATCAACGGGTTGAGCTTCAATTCCTCGCTCATGCGCGAAATGCGGGTCGTGAATTTCATTTCCGACCTCGTTCGGCGCGGGATCGACGATGGCGGTCGCCTGAAGGAAGTCTTCATCCATACGATCGACACCGAAGAGACGATGAACAAGCTCGGCGCCTCCAGTCAGGCCAATCTCGACCGCAAATTCATCGGCGGCCTGTTCGAACGGGGCCGCGAGCAGGCCGATGTGTTCCTGTCGGCTCATTTCGACAAGGTCGGCGTCGAGTCATCGACCGATATCGAAGAAAAATTCATGTAACGGGTGCGCTATTCCGCCAGCCGCCGTATCCGGTAGATAGGCTGGCGGCCATAGTTCTTGGCCAGCGACAGGTTGCCGATATACTCGCAGGCATAGCTGTCGCGGAAGGTGCCGCCGGTCGCTTCGGCGGCATGACGCTCGGCGTTCTGCTCGGACACCAGCATCGCCACGAACTGCTGCGAGGCATAGACATGGCCGGCCAGCGAAACCGGCTCGATCCGTGCTGCGCGGCTGACCTGGCTGCCATAGACGATATCGCGCCCGGTCAACGGGTTTATGCCCTGGTAGACCGGCCCGGCATGCAGGGCCACCCGGAGTTCCAGCAGCGGAATGGTGTCCGCTTCGTCCTGGTGCTTGCGGCGGTGGGCGTCGATGGCCATCAGTAGCGCGAAGGCATAATCGGCCAGGGCGGTGGCCGTCTGCATAACTGCATAGATCGCGTCGCCCCAGCTTTCGATCAGGGTCAGCGACCGGGCGTGATGGCCGACCGCGTCGGCAATGCCGCCAAGACCCTCCCACAATCCCGGCAATTCGCCGTCGCCCATCCGGCTATAGCCGGCCATGTCGGCGAACAGCATGGTCCGGATGACGCGGTGGGGGCCGGCCGGCGGCTCGCCCGCCACGCGCCGGTCACTTGTGCCGGACTGACGGCCGGTCTTGAAGCCGGGCCGGGCTGGCGGCGGCGCCATCGGCGGTTCGGCGGCCGCGCGCGCATCGTCCAGGTCGATCAGGTGAAGGCGGGTGATGTCGGGCCAGCCGTCCATGAAATCGGCGGTGCTGCCGGGGCCGGTCGACGCTTCGTGATCCCAGACGACGATCAGCTCCGGCTGGGTGCGGCGCATGATGGACTGAACCCGCGCCACCCCCTCGATCAGTGTGTTGTTGTATCGCAGCAGAACATCGTGGCCCAGATACGGCTCTTCGGTCGCGTAGGTGACCGACGTCACCAGCTTCATCGCATTGCGAAACCGGCGTTCCCAGGTTCCGCCGGCATAGGCAACGCGGTGGGCGACGAAATCATCGAAGGCAAAAGGCAGGAAGACATGGACCTCTGCGCCGCGATCGAGCATGGCCTCGATGAACAGCAGATCCGATCCGGCGCTTGCACCGCAGTAGCCGACTTCGATGTCGAGCGCGGCGAGCCGTTCGCGGATTGCTTCGGCGACGCGGTTTTCGGCCCAGACCGGGAAGGTGGGTGTCTCCGCATCGGGATGATCCAGCGGCTGCCCGGCGAAAATTGCCGTCCGGGGGAGCCGCAACAGATCAGTAACGGCCCTGGGGACGTCGATGCCGGCATGGGCGATCAGGTCCAGGCGGTCCAGCAGACCGATGACGGTCGGATAATGGCGCGCCGTTTCGTCCACGGCGCGGCCGAAGGCCGCCACGGCGGCATCGGTCTCGCCCAGAACGAGGGACGCCGTGCCGCGCGTGATGTGATAGCGCAGAAACTCGGCATCGCCGCCGTCGGCCGGAGCATCCTCGTCGCGGACCCGCGCCGCCAGCGTGCGCGCCTTGTCGACGTCGCCGGTCATCGCCATGAGGACGGCGGCCGTGATGCCGTCATAGGCCGATCCGGTTGTCTGATAGGCGTCTTCGGCAATGTCGCGGCCATGTTCGATATGGTGGCGCTCGCCCAGCCGCACCCAGATTTCGATCTGGATCTCGATGATCAGGCGCAGCGTTTCCGGCGTTTCGAGATCGGGCGCGTCGGGGCGGGCGGCCGCTTGCAGCTCCGCGATCGTCAGCGCAATGCCTTCGTCGTCGTGCGGATCCGCCAATGCCCGGCGAAGGGCGACAGCGACGCGGCGCTGTCGCTGGCGACGGGTTTCCAGCCGCATTTCCAGTGGCTGGAGCGCCCGCTGAGCCTCTTCGATCGCCCCGCCGCGCAGCAGCGCCAGCACTCCCTGAAGCCTCAGACGCAGACTGTCTGGCCAGTGGTGGACGGCCTCGCGGTAGGTGTCGTAGGCAAGGAAGAACTGACCCTCGCCGATCTGTGCCTCGATCAGAGCCGCCCATTCGCCTTCGGTGCCGGGGCGAAGCGTCGCCGGGTGACCGGTGGAGGATGAGGGGGCAGAAGAGGCCATTGCAGATATTCACTTAATCGAAAAGATCAGGGCGGAGCATAATCCAGCCAGGTGAAGAATTGGTGAAAGCCGGGGGCGGCCATTTAACGCGCTGTAATTGCTCTCATTATGCAGAGCATTCAAGCATATTTGGTTGAATTGCGGAATCTTTTCTGGTTGGGATGGGATGTCGCGCGGCCGTATCGGCGGCCTGTTCAGGATGAAGGAGACACTATGTCAAAGCCGCAAACCGCCGCCGATCTTCCGCCGCCGCCCCGTCTGCCCGGCCTGCCGCTGCTCGGCAATACGCTGGACCTGCTGACCAAAGACACGAAAACCTATTTCATCGATGCCTATCGCCAACACGGCCCGGTGTTCAAGATCAATTTCCTGTTCAAGGACTACACCGTCCTTGCCGGGGCCGAGGCGCTGGACCATTTCACCAAATCGAACGAGAAGGGGCTCAGCCGACGGGCCTTTTTCGGTGCGATGGACGAGGAAGTGGGCGGCGTCGTGCTGCTCAGCGAGCCGCTTGGCACGTTTCAGCATCTGCGAGGGCAGGCCCGGATCGCGTTCTCGCGCCAACTGGCGTCGGAGTTCATTGGGCAGATCATCGCCGCCGTCGATACGGCGCTCGACCAACACCCGCCCGGCCGGGGTAAGGCCGCCGAAGTCTCGGTCATGGACTTCACGACCCGAATCGCCTTTGACGAATACAGCCGTCTGATGTGCGGGGAAAGCCTGGCCGCACACTACGAGTCGGCACAGAAATATGCACATTGGGTCATGAATATTGGCGTCAAGAAATGGCCGAAATGGTCGGCCCGGCTGCCGGCCTACAAAAAGGCGCGGGCCGAGGTAATCGCGATGATCGAGAGCGTACTGGACAGCTATGAACGCCGTCCGGCCGATCACGGCATGCCCTATACGATCCTGGATGCCCTGATGGACGCCCGAACCGATGACGGCGAACCGCTGGCCCGCAACGATCTGATCGCGACGATCCAGTATGGCATCATCGGCACGATCATTTACATGAACCGGACGATCTCGTTCCTGCTTCACGACCTGTTGTCGAATCCCGAAGCCTATGCCCGGGTGCGCGAGGAAGTCGCGAGCATCTATGCCGCCGGACCGCCGGACAGCCTCGGCCTGCGCGGAATGAGTGTCCTGCGTGGCGCGCTGAAGGAGTCCATGCGGCTTCACCCGGTTTCCCTGGGCATGCCGTTCATGGTCGACGAATCCTTCGCCTTCAACGGTCACGCCGTCGAAAAGGGGTTGTTCTGCGTCTATACCGGGGTGCCCGCCCATTATGCGCCCAACTTCTATCCGCAACCCGACCGCTTCGAACCGGACCGCTGCCGCGCGCCCCGCAACGAGCACAAGCAACGCGGCGCCTATGCACCCTATGGTTTCGGCCGACGGCTCTGTCCGGCGGTCGGGCTGGTCGAAACGCTGGTGCTGTGCACGGTCAGCCGGATCATCCATCGCCGCGAAATGGTGATGGTGCCGGAAGGCGATCCGCTGCGCACGGTGCTGTCGCCGCTTCCCGGTCCGGACAATCGCTTTCGCATTCGGTTCACCGAGGAACGCACCGACCAGGAATCCGGCGGCGCCGACCGTTGGAAACTGGCGGCCAATGCTCTGGAGGAGCTGTTCGGCGGCGACCGGTTGCGCGATCCGCTGCTGCGCGAGCGGCTCGGCCGGGTGCAGGAGCGGCGGTTCAATTCCGGCAGCCTGATCCTGCGGCAGGGCGACACTGCCGAGGCGTTCTATGTTCTGGTCGACGGCACCATTAAGGTCTCGGCCGGACGCGAGGAGCGGCCGCTGGCTGTATTGTCGGCCGGTGCGGCGTTCGGTGAAATCGGACTGCTGGGCGAGGGACGGCGCACTGCGAATTGTCGGGCGTCAAGCGATGTCGTTGTGCTGGAAATGCAGCGCGACGACTTTATGGCGATCGTGCGCGACAGCGATCTGGTGCCCGGCGAAATCGCGGCCAGCGTCCGCCAGCGCTATCTGGCCGACCGCGCGCAGCAGGCGCTACCCAGCCTTGGCGCCGACAAGGTCAAGTCGCTGATCGGCGCCGGCGATATCCAGACCGTTCCCGCGGGCGAGGTGATCATCCGCCAGGGCGACGAGGCGGAGAACTTCTATATCGTCCTGACCGGCCGCGTCGACGTTTCGGTCGCCCCAGAGGCCGGGGCCGGGATTGGCCCCGGGCCAAGCACCGCCGAAGTCGTCGCGACGCTGGGCCCTGGCGAATTCTTCGGCGAGATCGGCATCCTGGAATCCCGGCCGCGCACTGCGACGGTAACCGCTGCGACCGGCGAGGCCGTCGACCTGCTCGTCATCTCCCGTCAGGTGCTGCTCGATCTGGTCGAGAAAACGCCGCAAGCTCGTGCAGACCTTGCATCGGTGATGCTTGAACGCATCGTCGGGGGCGCGCGGGAAGAACCGGCCGCCCGGTAGTGGTGATATCAGAATGCTGCATTTCTTTTGGCGCCCGATCCCATGCGGATCTTGACGCGAGTGCGTCTTGTGCCGATTGCAGAAGTATATTGTTATAAAGTTCATTATTTATTTATAATTTTCAAACTGCTCGGGCGTTAAGTGGTTACAGTTAACAAGGCTGGCGGGGATCTGCGCTTCGGATAAATATATTGCACTTTAATGGAATATCTAATAGTTTACTAACGAACTATGCAAAAAAATTGACTGCATTCCGAGGGGCACGCGTTTTGGTCGTATTTAAGGTGTCGTTCCATCTTTGTCGGATCGTGCCCTCAATATCGGGCATATTGTCATACTGCGAACGCTTTTTAATAACTGGCGTAAATTCATTGAAATTATTTTTTAGAGTTCAAGAAATTTGTCGTTGACGGACAGTTTTGTGTACTAAGGATAATATCATGTGAAAGTAATAAAATTTTGTAATCATTATAATCGAGGATACAGAATATTGGTGGTGTGTAGTGCGAGAGAAACTGCCAGTATTTATTGATAGGTCTGGTATTCGCACGAGAGTGACAAATATCGTTATAGCATTTTTTGTGATGCTGATTATTTTTGGCATTTCGGCAATTGTGATCGGCGTGATTTATGGACCGAATTTCCCCGAGATGCAACATAGAGATAATAGCTCGGGCGAGATGCATTCGAATTTTCCTCTGCGTGGCAGCCCAGACGAACCTGCTTTGGTCCCGGGCCGGGAACGCGGGGTGCAAAATGCGGCGCGCGGTGCCTTGCGGCTCGCGTTCTATTCGGAAGCCGATGTTGAAGCCTTTCCGTCGCTCAAGCGAAATGCGGCGCGGATTGATATCCTACTGCCGGATTGGTTCGAACTGGAGCGGAGTGGTTTGCGCTCTTCGGCGGGCGCAAGCAACGCGCATGCCTGGGTGCAACAGGAGCGCGACCCGCCGGAGATTTTTCCAGTGATGTCCACGGCATTGCCGGCGCACGAGGTGCACAGGCTGCTGGCATTGCCTGACCGCCGTGCAGGCATCATCGCTGACACAGCGGAGCATCTGCGCGCTGGTGATTTCGATGGCGTGGCGATTTCGATGCCATACTCGCCTCGTATCGGGCACAGGTCATTAGTGATGTTTCTGGACCAGCTCAGGCGGGCACTTGCGCCCGAGGGGCGCCGGTTGGTCCTGATGGCCCCACCGCTCGCCACGACCGGCCACTTGCGCGAGCTTTCCAGAGCCGTCGACTACGTCATCGTTCCGACGCACGGACAGGCCGGCTCGGATCGAACGGGTCCGATCGCAAGCCAAGGGCGTTTCGAGGCTGAACTGGCCCACTACCGGTCCGGGGTCGCGCGCGAGAAACTGATCGTGTCCGTTGGATCCTATGGCCGCGAGTGGACAGAGGCCGGAATAGACGAACTGATTTCCGTGCAGCAGGCCTGGCAGAGAGCGGATGACCATGGTGCCTCGATATCTTTCGACCCGGCGACGCTGAATCCGGGATTTCGATATCGGACGACATCGGATGGTGCGCGTACCGTCTGGTACCTCGATGCGGTGACCGCCTTCAATCACCTCAAGGCGGTATTTGCCGAGCCACCGGCGGGAATTGCCGTTTGGCGGCTTGGCCTCGAAGACCAGGGGATCTGGGACGTCGCTGGCCGCGATGCCCTTCCCGATGCGCAAGGCATGGCGTCGCTCAATGTGGTTCCGGCGGGGTACGGTATGCTCGATGCGGCACGCGGCGCGCTGCTGTCGGCCCGGCCCGGGGCGCAGGGTCGCCGAACCACGACCTATCATAACGGACTCGGACTCATCGTCGGGCAGGTCATGGCAGATGTCCCGCTTCAAGCGAGGCTGGCGCAGTACACCGCGATCGATGACAGGGTGTTGGCGCTCACTTTCGACGATGGTCCGGATCCGGTTTTCACGCCCCGGATCCTCGACGTCCTGGCGCAGAAAGACGTCAAGGCGACATTCTACGTGGTTGGAACGCCGGCTTTCGCGCACCCCGACCTGATGGCGCGCATAGTCGCCGAGGGCCACGATTTCGGCAATCATACGTTCTTCCATCCGGATCTCACCCATCGCGGCGCTGAGTTGATTGCGGCGGAGATCACAGCAACCCAGCGGCTGTTCGAAGCGCAGTTGGGGCGCGGATCGCTGCTGTTCCGGCCCCCCTTCGCGAGTACCCAATACCAGTATCTGGAACGATCGCCGACGCTTTGGGCAACGGTATCGGAGATGGGATACCTGTTCGGCGGCATCGATATTAGTGCATACGATTACTACTCATGGTCGCCCGAACAGATCGCGGAACGGGTTGTCAATGGTGTGCGTCGCGGGCAGGGCCAAGCGATCCTGCTGCATGATTCGGGCGGAAATCGTACACCCACAGTAGAAGCGTTGCCGATCATAATCGACACACTGCGTGCTGAAGGATACCGGTTTGTCACCACCCACGAACTCGTCGGTCTGCCGCGCGATGCACTGATGCCGCCGCTGGTCGAGGGTTCGATTCTGGCTGAGGGCGCCACGATGCTCCGCGACGGGGCAATTCGGGTATTTCGCGGCCTCTTTGCCGTCCTGCCAACGCTATTCATTGCCACGGCCCTCTTCGGAATGGCCCGGCTTGTGCTCATCGCAGGCTCAGCCATCGTGCAGCGCAGGCGCCAGGATCGGTCGTGCCAGGCCGGTTTCCAGGGGAGTGTCGCGGTCCTCGTGCCCGCTTACAACGAAGAGACGGTTATCTGCGACACGGTTCTGGGGCTGCTCGAGGCTACGGTCGCCAACCAGCTCGTCATCACCGTTATTGATGACGGATCGACCGACCGCACCGCGGCTGTCGTGGAGGAAACGTTTGCCGCGGATGCACGCGTAAAGGTGCTGCGCAAGCCAAATGGCGGCAAGGCGAGCGCACTGAACCACGGCTTTGCAATGTGCGATGCCGATGTCATCGTTGCCATCGATGGCGACACCGTATTGAGGCCCGACGCGATCGGCCACCTTCTGGCGCCGTTCAAAGATCCGGAGGTCGGTGCCGTCGCCGGTACCGTTCTTGTCGGAAACACAATGAATCTGCTGACACGCTTTCAGGCCCTTGAATACATTGTTGGCCAGAATCTCGAGCGGACCGCGTTCGAACTCTACAGTGCGATCGGTGTGGTGCCGGGTGCGATCGGGGCTTGGCGGCGCACCGCCGTCGTCTCGGTCGGGGGCTACGCGAGCGATACGCTCGCCGAAGACGGCGACCTGACCATTGCACTCCAACGGGCGGGCTGGCGCGTTTGCAATGCCCCGGCCGCAGTGGCGTTGACCGAGGCGCCGCAAACTCTGGGCAGTTTCATGAAGCAGCGATTCCGCTGGCTGTTCGGAACACTTCAGGTCACATTCAAGCACCGCGGCGCATTCCTGGCCCGCCCGGGCGGCGTGTCGCTCGTAACTCTCCCAAACGTCATGTTCCAATACGCTTTCACGTTGATCGCGCCGCTCATGGATCTTGTATTAGTGATCTCGTTACTGTCGCTTCTATTCTCGATTATGGCGCCGGGTGCGGGAATCGACAATGAAACATTGGTTGTGCTCGCGCTCTACTGGGCAGTATTTCAGGCGTTTGATCTCTTCGCGGCGGGTGTTGGGCTGGCGCTGCACGGAGATCGCAGGGCGTGGCGTCTGCTGCCTCTCTTGATGATACAGCGGTTTACGTATCGACAGCTTCTATACGTTATCGCGATCCGGGCGCTGCTGGCCGCGGTTCGCGGCAATCTCGTCGGTTGGGGTAAACTGATGCGCACGGGTCTGGTGGTCGGCGCGGCGTCGTTATCGAAATCCATGCGGAACTAGGGAAGACCGCGATGTTCATGGCCCAGTATTCCACGACGGCAAAAGCGGATTGGCGCCGTCGCATGATGGCGCCCTGCTGGGCGGCATTGATCGTGGGTGGGGTGATATTTTTACTTGCGATGACAGTATTACTCCCGGTGAGGGGTGCCGCGCTTGTCCCCATTTTGGCGCACGCTGACATAAGCCGTGATGCTGAGGCGCGCGCAACGACCGTGGTCGGCGACCAACCCGCAGTTGGCGACCGGACCGCAGTCGGCGACCGGATCGACGTCGGCTATCGGTCCGAAGTGGGCAATCCGCCCGCAGTCGGTAGCCGGCTCGTAGTAGGCGATCGGCTCGGGATTGGTGTTTTCGAGAAATACACGACGATGGAGCAGGCCGAACAAGGTGCGGCGCTTGCCACCCTCGTCGAGCGTTCGGAAATAAGCGGCGAACAGACAATACAGGCTGACGGCACTGTAATGGCGCCCTTTATCGGCGCCTTGCCCGCGGCGTCGATGAGTGCCACAGCCTTCGAGGCGCTCCTTGCGGAGGAATACGCCGCCGTCCTTGGCGGCGAAATCTCGGTGGTCGTGCGCGTCGTGGAACGCGAACCCGTCTATGTCACCGGAGCCATCCCAAGCTCCGCCGCGCTGGATTATCGGCCGAACATGATCGTGATGCATGCCATTGCTGTAACAGGCACGGACCAGCGGGCAGGCGTCGATGATTGGCAGCGACTCGATCTTGCGCGCGAGCGCGTCCGCATGCATCAAGCGCGGGCGCGGCTGGTCGATCTGCTGGGGCGAGCAAGTGTTCTGCTGACGAACGCGGGCCGCCCGGACACGGCGTCCGACATGCTCGCCGCGCAAGTCGGGCAGCAGGAGGCAGAGAGGCGGCTCGCCGAGGCGCGGCGGGTATTCGAACTTGAGGATGCACACCGAACGGCCGAGATAAGAGCGGCAGAGCAGAGCGCTGAAATGATTGGGGAAGAACTCGGGATCGTCACGGAGGGTCTCGGCGACGCGGAAGCCGACATGCGGCTGAAATCGGAGCGTGCCAGCCAATTCGAAGCGCATCTCGCGAGTGGCCTGACGAGCGATAATCATGTTCAAATCGTTCGCAATGAGCGTGCCGAGGCGATCAATCGCTGGAATTCCATGCGCGCGACGCGCAGCCGCCTTGAACGCAACCTGGCAGAGGTTCGCCAGACGGCTATCCGCATCGAGTTGGAACGTATCGTCGACCAGGAGCAGGAGATTCAGTCACTGCGCGCCGCGATCGCTCAGGAGGAACAGGTGCTGGAAAGCCTGGCCCCCATGCTCGGCGCGCGTCCTCCGTTCGGTGCTGGTGGTGAGTCGGAGCATGACCTCGAGTTTGAGATCGTCCGGCGAACGCCCGCAGGTATCGAGCGGCTGGAGGCTGATCTCTACACACCGTTGCAACCGGGCGACATTCTTGATGTAAAGCCCAGGTCGGGTGGTAGGTATGCATATCTTTCTTTATAAGGGCCGCCAAGGCGCGGTACTCTGGGCAGCCGCAGTCGTGGCGTTTCTGGTTGGCGTGCCCGCTGGTGCCGGTGTGGGCGATCGGTCACCCGATCCGCTCCTGGCAGTGAAGGGATACGTCACCTCCTGGGACATATACGGTGATGCGCCGGAGATTTCCGCGATCGATGGCGATGCGCTCACGCACATCTATTACGCCTTCGGCGCTGTATCCCGGGAAGGGCATGCCGAGCTGGGAGATCCGTGCGCCGATATCGGCGCCTGCGGCGATAATGCCACGGTGCCGACCGGCGGCAACTTCGCAGCGCTGGCCGCGCTCAAGCATCGGTATCCGCATCTTCGTGTCATGATCTCCATCGGCGGCTGGACCGGTTCCACCCACTTTTCCGAGGTGGCTCGTACACCCGAAAGCCGCGAGCGCTTTGTCCGCTCGGCGATCGATCTCTTCATCAAAGGGTATCCGACGATCTTCGACGGGATCGATATCGACTGGGAATACCCTGTTTCGGGTGGTTTGCCGGACAACGTCTACAACCCTTCGGATCGCAGCAATTTCACGAAACTGATGGTGGAATTCCGCAGACAGCTAGACACACTGACCCATCCCCAGGGCGAGCGCTATCAACTCTCCGTGGCGGTTTCGGCCAGTGTGCCAATGCTTGGCAATATAGAGCCTGCGGCCCTCGGTGCCGTGGTGGACTGGATCAACGTGATGACCTACGACTACATCGCGGGGAGGAACGTCACGGGGTTCAATTCTCCCCTTCACCAGGCTTCAGCGGAGTCGGCACCGTCCGGTAGCGCCGAGGCAAGCATCAGTGCTCTGCGCGCTGCCGGCGTGCGTGGCGAACGCCTTGTACTCGGTATTCCCTTCTACGGCAGGGTATTTTCCGGCGTAACAGGACCGGACGACGGTCTTTTCCAGCCCGGCACGCCGGGCGGAGGCCCGCATTGGCAAAGCGATACGGTCAACCACCGCCAGCTTGACCGCCTTCGTGCTGTTTATCCCGATCTTGTTCCGCACTGGCACGAAGGGGCGCGTGTGCCGTATCTTTACGGCGTCGAGAGCGGCATATGGGTGACCTACGACGATGCGCGGTCAATAGGGTTGAAGGCAGATTTCGCGCGCCGCGAGCAACTTGGAGGGGTGGTGATCTGGCAACTGGGAGCTGATGAGGGAACTCTTCTCGACGCCATCGTTTCCGAGGTCGGTCCCTAGGACGGTGCCCTATATTTCCGGCCTCAATGTGGAATTGATGATATGTCTACCTTAGAATCGGCGCCAATTCGCGATTGACGGTTTCCACGAACTGTTCGTCGAGCGCCTGCAGCGTATCGCGGGTCAGCGATGCCCAGGCGGCCTCGCGCTCGGCAACGCTGATGTCCTCGGCCAGGGTTACCGAGCGCCGGGCGCGTGCCTCTGCATAGCCGCCCCGGGCCGCGCCTTCGATTTCGAGCCGCACGCGCATCGCCGCGGTCAGCCGTTCGGACTGATCGCGCGTGAAGATGCCCGCAATGCCGCCGGTGCGCGGCAGTTCTTCTTTCCTGACCGACGCATCCTGAATAATCAGCCGCGCCGTGCCGGATGATCCCTCAGGCCGGAAGCGGTTCTGTGCCCAGGCCCGCATGGCGTCCGTCGGTGTCTGCGGAAAGGTGTGATCGATGTTCGGGTCCTGCATCGGCGCCTGATAAACATCGACGACTTCGAGCCGGGCGACGTCGAGCGCGATCGGCGTCATCGTGTCAAAGGTCAACGGTCCCGGCCGGCCCGGTGGCGCCGTGGTATCGCAGGCGGCGACCAGCGCGGTCGTCAGGGTCAGCAGTGCAACCGCAAGAATGCGCACCGGATGGGAGCGGTTCCGTTTCAGAGGCATTATCGGGCGGTCCGGATTCAAGGCTGCGGTCACAGTCATATTCCCGTTGTTCCTGCCGCCAGCGATCATCCGATCAATGCGTCGAACCGGCCTCTGGCGGGCCATCGGCGATTTCGTCCGCGTCGATCTCATAGGCCGTGTTGCAGAACTCGCACACGACTTCGATGCGGCCATCGGTCTGCAGGCTTTCACGCTCTTCGGGCTGGAATGAGGCAAGGGTCGTGAGTATGCGCTCGCGCGAGCACCGGCACCCGCGATGATAGGCCAGCGGCTCGAACACCCGGACACCGTCTTCGTGGAACAGCCGCAACAGCAGGTCCGTCGTCTTGAGGCCGGGGTCGAGCAGTTCCTGCTGCGTCGCGGACTCCATGAAGATCATCGCCCGCGACCAGAGCTCGTCGCGATCGACGGCGGGAACGATGCGTTCCTGATCCGGCAGGCGCTGGATCATGATCGCGCCCGCCCGCCACGAGCCGGTTGCGCGGTCATCCGACTGTCCGACCGACTGGCCATCCGACCGGCCGGTTCCGGGACTGACCGCTGCCGGTCCGACCGACAGCGCGACCCCGACTTCCAGTTGTTCGGACTGCTTGAAATAGTGACGGAAGGAATCGGCCAGCGTCGGTCCGGTCAGCGCCACAATGCCCTGATAGCGGTCGGTGTCTTCGCCCTGATCGACGGTGAACGCCATGCGGCCGTCGCCGACCAGCGACAGCGGGGAATCCGGATCGACCGGCACCGGCTGCCCGGAATAGCGCGCATAGCCACGCACCTGACCGGCAGAGGTAACGTCGGCAACGACCAGACTGACCGGTCCGTCGCCGCTGATCTGCAGCGTGAATATCCCCTCGTATTTGAGGCCCGACGACAGCAGGCAGGCAAGCGCCACCGTCTCGCCCAGCAGCCGGGCGACCGGGAGCGGATAGTCGTGCCGCCCCAGAATGTCGTCGAGCATCGGGCCCAGCCGGAGCATTCGTCCGCGAAGGCCCGACAGTTCGATCATGAAAGGCTGGACGATATCGTCGCCGCCGGCGTCGTTGCCGGCTGGCGCGGTCGTGCTTAGGTCAGACACCAGTGCAATATACCCTTTTGAGCATGAAGGCGGTTTTCAGCTTCGTCCCAGACGACCGATTGCGGCCCGTCGATGACGTCGTCGGAGACTTCTTCGCCGCGATGGGCGGGCAGGCAATGCATGAAGATCGCATCGGGCGCCGCCCGCGCCATAAGTTTGGAATCGACCTGATAGGGTCGCAAGAGATTGTGGCGGGACGGCGCTTCCTTGTCGCCCATCGATACCCAGGTGTCGGTCACGATGCAGTCGGCGCCGGCAACCGTCGATTCCGGATCGGTGCCGACCGAGATCCGGGCGCCCTGTTTCAATGCCCATTGGACGAGATCGGCGGGCGGCTTCAGGCTTTCCGGGCAGGCCAGACGCAGCTCGAAACCGAAGGCGACCGCCGCCCTGATCCATGAACGGGCGACATTGTTGCCGTCACCCGACCAGGCGACGACACGGCCGGCGATCGGGCCCTTGTGTTCCTCAAATGTCATCACATCGGCCATGAGCTGGCAGGGATGGCTGTCGTCGGTCAGGCCGTTAATGACCGGGACGGTGGCGTTGGCGGCCATCTCGGCGAGACGCGCCTCGCTGCCGGTGCGGATCATGATGACATCGACATAACGCGACAGGACGCGGGCGGTATCGGCGATCGTCTCGCCCCTGCCCAGCTGGATCTCGTCGCCCGACAGCATCACGACATCGCCGCCAAGCTGGCGCATGCCGACCTCGAACGACACCCGGGTACGGGTCGAGGGCTTCTCGAAGATCATGGCCAGCGTCTTGCCGGCCAGCGGGCGATCGCCGTTCGGTACAGGGGCGCCGGACTGCGGCTTCTTCAGGCCCGCCTTCATGGCGGCGGCATTGTCCAGCATCGACCGCAAGGCCGAAGCGGGGGGAAGGTTCAGACCCAGAAAATGTTTCGGCTCGGTCATCAGTCGGCCCTTCCTGATGCGAATTCGGCCGCGACGCCGGACAGGATCTCGATCGCCCGCTCGACGTGTTCGTCGTCGATGATCATCGGAGGCAGCAGTCTCACGACGTTCTCGCCCGCCGGCGCCGTCAGCATGCCGGCTTCGCGCAGGGCCGTGATCAGATCGGCATTGGGCACGCGTGCCTTCAGGCCGAGCAGCAGACCCGTGCCGCGCACCTCTTCGATCACCGTTGGATAGCGAGCCGCCAGCTCGTCAAGCTTACCGCGGAGCCGTGCCGCGATGGTCTGGACGTGATCGAGGAATCCCGGTTCCAGCAGCACGTCGAGAACGGCATTGCCGACAGCCATGGCCAGGGGGTTGCCGCCATAGGTCGTGCCGTGGCTGCCGGCCGTCATGCCGGCGGCGGCGGCTTCGGTCGCCAGACAGGCGCCGAGCGGGAATCCGCCGCCGATCCCCTTGGCGGCGCAGACGACGTCCGGCTGAACGCCGCTCCACTCATGGGCAAAGAATTTCCCGGTGCGGCCATAGCCCGACTGGATCTCGTCCAGATACAGCAGCAGGCCGTATTCGTCGCAAATCGCGCGGATGTGGCGCAGATATTCCGGGTCGGCCGGGCGAACCCCGCCTTCGCCCTGAACCGGCTCGACATGGATGGCGGCGGTTTCATCGGTGATGGCGGCGCGCAGTTCGTTGGTGTTGCCGAATGCGACCTGATCGAAGCCGTCGACCATCGGACCGAAGCCCTTGGTCAGTTTCTCGCCCTTGGCGGCGGCGATGGCGGCCAGCGTCCGGCCATGGAACGAACCGGTCGCGGTGATGACCCGCCAGCGTTTGGGCTGTCCCCGTTCGTACTGGTACTTGCGAACCAGCTTGACGCCGCACTCCCACGCCTCGACACCGGAGTTGGTGAAGAATACCGTGTCGGCGAAGGTGTTGGCGACCAGCCGCTCGGCCAGACGCTCCTGCCCGGGTATGCGGAACAGGTTGGAGGTGTGCCACAGTTTGCCCGCCTGGTCGGTCAGCGCCTTGACCAGATGCGGGTGGCAATGCCCCAGGCCGGTCACCGCGATGCCGGAGGCGAAATCCAGATATCGTCGCCCATCTGCCGCGAACAGCCAGGGGCCGTCGCCCCGTTCGAACGATACGTCTGCACGGGCGTAGGTGGGCATCAAGGGCGATATCATTGTATTGCGTCCGCTATTGAGTGGCAGGTCGATTGCCGTGGTATGGTCGCGCCACTGGCCCGTCGCGTCGAGGTTGGTGTATGACGATAGGCAAACGGCAAAAGCACCGGCTGACCGTCGGGGTAGGCAGGCACTAAACGCGTTGCCAATCCCGATGTCAACGGGGCCCTCCCGCCTTCGCCGGAGGTGTGTCGGCCGACTTTCGTATGCGAGCAGACAGGAACCGAGGGAAACGGATCATGGCGTTGTCGGAGCCGAACGGGCGGTTGATCGCGGTGGATTGGGGCACGACCCGTTTGCGGGCGCGGGTTCTTCAATCCGGTGCGACTGAAAGTGAGGGGGCCGAAGGTGAGCGGGACGGGGCCCCCCGCGTATCAGAGCCATGGGGAATTGCATCGGTTACCGACGGTGATTTCGCCGGCGTCCTTCGTCGTGTCCTGTCGGCGCTGGGTGAGAAAGAAATGTGGGGTCGGGAACAAAGGGCCGGCGGCGTTGCGCCGATCCTGATGTCGGGCATGATCGGCAGCCGGCAGGGCTGGGTCGAGGCGCCTTATGCCCGCTGCCCCGCGCCGCTGGCGGGGCTCGCGCGGCAGTTGACGCCGGTCCCTTTCGACCGTCCGGTCCAGCTTGTGCCCGGCGTTTGCCGCGACGACGGCGGCATGCCCGATGTCATGCGCGGCGAGGAAACCCAGATACTGGGGGCGCTGGACGATCCGTCGGGATCGGGGCTGTTCGTCCTGCCCGGCACTCACAGCAAATGGGCGCTGGTCGAGGAAGGGCGGCTGACGTCGTTCATGACCTTCATGTCCGGCGAGGTATTTGCCGCGATGCGCGACCATAGCCTGCTGTCCCGGACGATCGAACGCCGCGCCACCCCGCCGGCGCCAGAGGACCCGTCGTTCGCCGCCGGTGCGGCGGCGGGCATCGACCCCGATCCGGCCGCCGGGGGGCTTTTGCACCGGCTGTTCGGGGTTCGCACCCGTGGGCTTTTCGACCGGCTCGGCGGCAGCGACCAGGAGGCGTTTCTGTCCGGTCTGGTGATCGGATCGGAAGCGCGGGAAGCGACGGCTGCGCTGAATGCCCGCACGTCGGGAACCCTGGACGGCGCGCGCGTCGTCATTCTCGGCGACGGGCCGCTGGTCGGTCTCTACCAGGGTGCACTGGAGGCCCAGGGCGCGGTGCAGGGTTGGACGCCCGAGCCCTGGTCGCATGACAGCGCCTTTGCCGGTCTGGAGCGCATTGCCCGGGCGGCCGGATTGCTGCGTTAACGAACCCGGTTTGCTGCACTATCAACAAGGGGACGTCGAATGGCCACACAACTCGACCAAGCCATGAGGGAACTTCCGCTGATCGCGATTCTGCGCGGGATCATGCCGGAGGCGGCGTTGCCGATCGGTCAGGCACTGGTCGACAGCGGTTTTCGCATCATCGAGGTGCCGCTGAACCGGCCCGGGGCGCTGGAAGCGATTTCGCAGCTTTCCGACCGTTTCGGCGACAGCTGCGTCATCGGGGCCGGGACGGTCATGACGCCAAGCGATGTGGGCGAAGTGGCCACCGCTGGCGGGCGCCTGATCGTTACGCCCCATGGCGATGTCGAGATCGTGCGTGCCGCCGTCGACAGCGGTCTTTGGTGCATACCGGGTATCGCGACGCCAACGGAAGCCTTCGCCTGTCTCAAGGCCGGCGCGGACGGGCTGAAGCTGTTCCCGGCCGAAATTTTGCCGCCAGTCGTGGTCAAGGCGATGACGGCCGTCATCCCGCCGGGAACGCCGCTACTGCCGGTCGGCGGCATCCGGCCGGAAAGCATGGCTGAATATGTGGCTGCGGGCGCATCGGGTTTCGGGCTCGGATCGGCGCTTTACAAGCCCGGACGCACACCGGCGGCGGTCTCGACCTCGGCGCGCCGATTCGTGGAAGCGTGGAACGCACTGACGCCGAATGGCGATCTGTTGTGCTGAGGGCGTGTGGATCGAACGATCGGATTCTCGGGTACAGGTCAAGCATTGCGATTCAGTCACAAGGGAAATCATTGATGGACTTGTGCTTCAGAATACGCGAATAACAACCCTGTATTCTGCGCGCAAAATTACCCAGGATCTCTATCGTTGGTACCCACAACAGAAGATAGCATTTCGTTTAAAAGCAGCGGAATTTCAGTTCCCCAGAATTTGAATGCTGATGCCGCCTTGAGTGCTATCGCCGAAGTTGCCGCGCAGACCACCGCGTTGCCCATCGGGCTGGTGACCTATCTTACGCGGCATCGCCAGTTGTTCCTGGGCCGACACGGTACCGCCATGACGGGAACCCCGGTGGACCAGGCGTTCTGCGTGACGACGGTGGGACTGGACGCGCCGCTGGTGGTTCCGGACTCACGCCTGGATCACCGCTTCAGGAACAACCCGATGGTTGTCGGGGAGCCCGGATTCCAGTTCTACGCGGGCGCACCGATCGTGCTCGACAGTGGTCAGCGGACCGGATCGGTATGCGTCCTCGATGTGCAGCCCCGGCATGATTTTTCGCCGGATATGCTCAAGATTCTGGCCAATCTGGCCCAGGCCGCCGGCCGTATCATCAGTGATCACATCCGGTCGGACGAAGCGCGAAGGAGCGCGCTGGAAAAGCAGCACCAGGCCGAAGCCGCGAGCCGGGCAAAATCGGTCTTCATTGCGACCATGAGCCACGAGCTGCGTACCCCGCTCAACGCTGTCATCGGATTCACGGAAATTCTCGACGCGGAGCTTTTCGGTCCGCTCGGCAATATCCGGTACAAGGCCTATACCGCCGACATCCTTGAAAGCAGCCGCCACCTTCTTGGGCTGATCGAAGACATCCTGGCGATTTCCAGGATCGACGCCGACGGACCCGATTTCCATCCGGAGCCGATCGACCTCGGCGACGAAGCCCTCTGGTGCCTGCATCTGTTGCGCACCAAAGCCGCGGCCAACCGGATTACCATCAATGACGCCATCGGCGACGATCCGCTGCCGGTCGTGGCCGATCGGCAGCGATGCCGTCAGGTGCTGCTGAATATTCTTGGCAATGCGGTCAAATACACGCCGACAGGTGGGGTCGTTGCCCTTTCCGGTGGAGTGCATGAAGACCATGCGGCAATCGCGATCGCCGATACCGGCGTGGGCATCGACGATGAAACGTTGCAGATGATCGGTGAGCCGTTCACCCGGGCGCTGTCGGCGGAGAAAAGCGCGACGCCGGGCAGCGGGCTGGGCCTGGCGCTCTCGAAGCGGCTGATGCAGGGTATGGCCGGCGAACTCCATATCGAGAGTGAAGTCAATGCCGGAACGACCGTCACGCTGAACTGGCCGCGCCACTCCGATCCGGCTTGATTACGGTGCCTGCAATGCCGACCGATCGCTACGCGCCGCCGATGGTGACGATATCGATTTCGTTCGTCAGGGTCTTGTGAACCGGGCATTTGTCCGCGATGGCCATCAACCGCGCACGGTCTTCGTCGCTTTCCACGCCGTCGAGAACGATCGTGCGGGTTATCCTGTCGACCGTGCCGGTTGTCGTCTCGCAGTCGGCGCAGTCTTCGGCATGAATCCGGTCGTGGCGCAGCGTGACGGAGACCCGGTCGAGCGTGATGGCCTTCCGATCTGCATACATTCGAATGGTCATCCCCGTGCAAGCGCCGAGTCCGGCCAGCAGCAGGTCATAGGGTGAGGGGCCGGTGTCCGTGCCGCCGACGCTTTCCGGTTCGTCGGCCGTCAGATAATGCCGACCGGCAACGACGCGCTGCTGGAACTTGCCGTCGCCGGTTTCCGAGACGGTGACCACATCCTTTTCCGCTGATCTGTCTTCCCGCGGTTCGTCCCTGGCATCCATGCCGATATAGCGCGACGCCCAGGCCGAAAGCACGGCAGCACAATATGCGGCGTCGCGTTTCGCCGTCAGCAGATGATCGGCCGAATCGAGCGAGATGAAGCTTTTGGGATGGCGGGCAGCCTGGAAGATCGACGCGGCATTGTCGATGCCGACGAATTCGTCGGTCGGGGAATGGAGGACCAGCAGCGCCTTGCGGAGATTACCGATGGATTCCGCCGGGTCGTGCCGGTCGAGGTCGTCCACAAACTGTCTGTTGATCTCGAACCGGCCGCTTGCCAGCGTGACCTGGCTGTGGCCCTCGCTCTCGATCTCCGGCAGGTGATCGGCGAAAAGATGGGCCACGTGCCGGGGCTGGTAGGGCGCACCGATCGTGGCGACGGCCTGCGCTTCGGGAATCCGCCCGGCTGCGGCGAGCATGGCCGCGCCGCCAAGGCTGTGGCCGATCAGGATGGCGGGGGCAGAGAACCGATCCCGCAGATGGTCGGCGGCGGCGACGAGATCCTCGACATTGGACGAAAAGTTGCTGTTGGCGAATTCGCCGTCGCTGCCGCCGATGCCGGTAAAGTCGAAACGCAGTACGGCAATATCGTGCTCGGTCAGCGCCCTGGCGATTCGGCTGGCCGCGAGACTGTCCTTGCCGCAGGTAAAGCAGTGGGCGAACAATGCGTAGGCGCGCGGCTGCTCCGCCGGCTGCTCCATCCGGGCAGCCAGTTCATGGCCTGACGCGCTCATGAATACGAATTTATCGGATCTCATCGGTATTTTCTCCATCGGCGGCAGCGAGAGCGGCAAGAGGAGGCGTCAGTTCACCCGTTGGAGCCTGTTCGGCCAGGAAGGTGGGAGATGCCGTCTGCTGCCATCACTCGTGAAATCGTTGATACCGGAGCGTGTCGCGCCAATTCAACCGGTTCCGCTATACTTTCATGAAGCTGGCATGAATATGGAGCATGGTATAGAGGGTGGCGATAAAAACCATTAAGATAATACTAAGCACTTCTACGGATCAGCTGCGCGGCGCAGCCGCCTTCGGTAAGTTGGTTAAGGAATTTATCCTTGAAAATCAGTGAGTGCAAGTCTCGGGGTTGTCTTTTCGCGGTATGGCGGGTCTGATATCTTTCGCAACGATTTTCTGATCTGCAAGGGTGCCTGCATGGACGACTCCACCTTCAAGCCGACGAACGTTCTGCGACGCCGCGATTTCCTGGCCGGTGCCGGGGCCGGTGCCGGGGCCGGCGCTGTTGCTGCCGCTTTTCCCTTTCTGGCGAAACCAACCATCGCGCGGGCCAGTGCCGGGCTGGCGCCGGAGGGGGCAGAGGTCGCGCGGCTGGGAATTTACCCCGCCATCGGCATTTCGCGCGTTGGCGGCAGCCCGCGGTGGTTTCTTGCCCCCGAAGTGCCCGGCCTGCCGCCGCAGGCCGACGGCGGCTTCAAGGACGGCGAGCAGCTCATCAAGAAGCAGGTCCAGCGGTTCCGCGTCTATGCGTTCGACGATCAGGACCGGGTGATCGGCGAAGTGACCGCCGATGACGCCGACATCTCCTGGAGCGTCCACGTCGCCAACACGAAGGCCGCCTGGTACGGCTTCAACAATCCGCTCGACAACGGCGACGCCGCCCCCGGCCTGCCCGGGCAGCGGCGCAATCAGTATTTCGTCGACGACGCCGAGCGCGAGCGCATGCTGGTCATCGACGGCGGCGAGACGACGATCGGGGGCGCCGGCACCAATACCGACGGCGACCAGTCACGCTATGCGATGGGTGGGGTCTTTTACGGCTCCGAGTCCGTCGGCCTGGGTCATCTGCGCACCGACGACCGGGGGCGGCTTCTGGTTTTTCCGCCGGACGGCGTTTCTCACAGCCCGGTCAACAGCCCGATCACAAGCTTTGCCGACAATGACGGATGGCACGACGACTGGTGCGACGGCCCGGTGCGGGCGCGCATCACAATGCCGAACGGCCGCACCATGGACGCCGACCACGGCTGGGTCGCCAGTGTCGGCCCGAATTTCGCCCCGGAGATTCCGCCGATCACCACGCTTTTCGACGTGATCGAGGATCTCAATGTCAGCGAAGGCTGGAGCGAGGCGCCGGAACTGCCGCTGTCGTTCCGCCGGCACATTTACCCAACCTTTCGCCGCCTCGCGCTGATGGAATGGGTGGCTGCGGCGGCGAACCTGCGCCAGGGCTGGCTCGATGTCGGCGACTTCGCCGATCCGGCTTATCTGGCGCGGCTCGCCGATCCCGGTGCCGACAACGCCGAGTTCCGCCGCTCTGTGTTCGAGAAATTCCGCGATCCCGACAATCTCGGACCCGAGGCGTTCCGGGAAGAACAACTGAAAATGCCCTATATGCTGGGCGACGGGATCAACTATGACGGCAGTCCGTTGCAATGGTTCCAGTTTCCCAAGCTGCAGTATTCATTCCTTGAGCATTGGGCGGCGGGCGATTTCGTTAACGACTTTGACGATGCCGAAACCGACGCAATCACACGTCTCGACGACATCGATCCGGCCAACCAGCCGGCGGCGTTGACCGAGGCGGCGCTTGAACCCTGTTCCGGCGGTGCGTTCCATCCGGGTGTCGAGCTGACCTATTATCTGCGCCTGAAGGCCATGTACGCGCGGGCGCATGGCCAAAGCACGGAGCCGTTCCGCATCGCGCTCGGCGACCGCGACAGCCTGATTCAGAATATCGGCCGGCTGCTCACGCCCGAAACGGCTTTCGACGGTGGCAACGGCGCGCCGCCGCCGATCGGCCCGCAGATGCCGGGCGATCTGACCCGCTGGATGGGATTGCCCTGGCAGTGTGACGCGTTCAGTTGCCAGCAGGTGGAAATGCAGGAGGATTTCCCGACCGCCGTCTGGTGGCCGGCGCTGCTGCCGATCGACGTGCTGCCGGAAGCCCATTACGAGCAGGTCATGCGCCCCGATCTGGCGCCGGATCAACGGGTGCGCTCCTTCGAAAACCGCGTCGCCTGGTCGCGCGGGGTGGCCGGCATCGGCTATCACGCCAATGCCAGCTACTGGGACGGCATCACCAACATGATCCGGCTGTGGCAGCGCATGGGCTTCATTGAGAAACGCCCGGGCCCGGACGATCCGGACCGACCAGCCGCGATTCCGGCGGAAATGTTCGTTGAGACCGGCCGTGGCAACATGGAACTGCGCTTCGACTGGCGGCCCGCTGACGGAGACCTGCCTGGGTGACGGAAACCGCTGAGCGCGTTGATGTCGCGGTGGTCGGCGGCGGGGTTGCTGGCGCTGCCGCCTGCGTGGCGGTCGCCCGGCGGGGTATCCGCGCGCTCTGGCTGGCGCCGGAGCGCGATCGACGCGTCGAGCCGGTCGGTGAGTCGCTTTCGCCGGCCGCGCAGCCGGTCCTCGCCTCTCTCGGCCTTGAGGACCTGCTCGCGTCACCGCCCCACCGGCCGTCGAATGCGACGTTTTCGGCCTGGGGGTCGGCGCATCTCGTTGAGCGCAACGCCGCCATTCATCTCGAAGGCCCCGGGCGTGTGCTGGACAGGGGCCGCTTCGAAGACGATCTCGCTGCTGCGGCCGACCATGTCAGCGACCGGCGAACCTGGCCGCTCAAGACGGCAGCGGCGCGCGACGGCCTCTGGCATCTGTCGGTCGTTGGCAGCGAAGGCAGCCGCGCGATCGAGGCGCGTATGGTCATCGACGCCAGCGGCCGATCCGCAGTGTTCGGTCGCCAGCGGGCTGACTATTGCCGGACCGACCAAATGGTGGCCGCCTGTTCGATCCTGCCGCATCGCGACGACAGCGTTCAGCCAACCCCGGCCACGCTGATCGAATCGGCCGAGCATGGCTGGTTCTACGCGGCGCTTTTGCCCGATGGGCGGCTTTCGGTTGCCTGGTTTTCCGACCCGGACCTGCTGCCGGCCGGGCTGTCGCATGACACGACCGCCTGGCGCAACCTGCTTGCCGGAACCGCGCATGTCGGCCGCTGGATCGATGATGCCGGTTTTTCTGTCGAGACGGCCCCTCGGCTGGCCAGTGCGGGTGTTACCCGGCTGGAACCGGCTGCAGACGCGCAATCGGGCTGGGCCGCGGTTGGCGATGCCGCCGCGGCCTTCGATCCGCTGTCGTCGCATGGCATCACCACCGCACTCTGGACCGGCGCCCGGGCTGGCACGGCTGCGGCCGACTGGCTCGGCGGCGATGGCGCTTCGCTCGATGCCTATGCGGGTGCGGTTCGGGCGGGCGCGCAGCGGTTTGCCGAACAGCGGGCTGCGATCTATGCGCTGGAGCGCCGGTTCGGCCACTCACCGTTCTGGCGCCGCCGTCAGGCGCCACGGACCGATCGATAGCATACAGCTGCTGCGAATCTGCCGTCGACCGGGCCGGAAATCGGTATCATCGCGGATAGAAGAATCAACGACCGGGGCGGCATCGTGACAATGGATTCATTCAAGCAGCGCGGAATTTCAATGTGGGGCGGACCGGTCGTGATGGCGATCGCCAGCGTCGTGATGTCCTCCGCTGCCGTCGGCCAGCCGCTATCTCCGGCCGAGACCGCCGGCGTGCCGATACCCGAGGGCCGGGTGGAAATGGCCGTCGCGGCCCTGGACGACGTGATCGGCGACGTCATGGCGGCGACCGGTGTGCCCGGGCTGGCGGTTGCGGTCGTCCACGAGGGCCGGGTCGTGCTGGCCGAGGGCTATGGCCTGCGCCGGATTGGCGAGGATGCACCAGTGACGCCGGAGACGGTCTTCCAGATCGCGTCGCTGTCGAAGTCCCTGGCGGCGAGCGTCGTGGCCGGTCAGGTGGGCGAGGGCGTGATAGCCTGGGATACGCCGGTGGCCGAGCATCTGCCCTGGTTCGAACTGGCCGATCCGTGGGTGACCGGGGCCGTCACCATCGGTGATCTGTTTGCACACCGGACGGGCCTTCCCGGACACGCCGGTGACGATCTGGAGGATCTCGGCTTCGACCGGCGCACGACGCTGGAGCGGCTGCGCCACCTGCCGCTCGCCGCGTTTCGCGATGATTATGCCTATACGAACTTCGGTCTGATGGCTGCGGCCGAGGCGGTTGCCGCCGCGTCGGGCACGCAGTGGGAAGCCTTGTCCGAGACCGTTCTGTATGAGCCGGCCGGGATGACCCGGACGAGTTCGCGCCATGACGATTTTCTCGCCCGGTCCAACCGTGCCGCCGGACATGTGTTGGTCGACGGCAGCTACGAAGCGCGGTTCGAGCGCCGGCCGGATGCCCAGACGGCGGCGGGCGGCGTCAACTCAACCGCGATCGACATGGCCCGCTGGATGATCATGGTACTCGATGACGGCAGCATCGACGGCACGCCGATCATCGATGCCGAGGCATTGCTTGCCGCGACCAGTCCGCAGGCGATCTCGTCGCCACCCCGGACTGTCGATGCCCGGGCGGGCTTTTACGGCTTTGGCTTCGGCGTCGGCTATCAACCCTCCGGACGGGTCGTGCTCAGTCATTCCGGCGCTTTTGCCCTGGGCTGGGCGACACATTATTCGATCATCCCCTCTGCGGATACCGGCATCGTGGTCCTCAGCAATGCGGCGCCGGTCGGGGCGGTCGAGACCATCGGCGCCGCCTTTGCCGATCTGGTCCAGTTCGGAGAAGTCACGCGCGACTGGCTGGCCGGTTATCAGCCGATGATGGCATCGATCAGCGAACCGATCGGCAGCCTCGTCGGCACCGAACCGCCTGTCGATCCCGAACCGGCTCGTACCGCTGACGCCTATGCCGGCACCTACGACAACGCCTATTTCGGGCCCGTCGAGATCGGGGTCGAGGGTGACCGACTCCATCTGTCGATCGGCCCGGAACCGCAGGTCTATCCCCTGCGCCATTGGTCGGGCGACCGGTTCGTGTTCGATATCCAGAACGAAAATGCACCGATCGGAACCATCTCGGCGGTCGATTTCTCGTTGGATGAGACTGAAGCGATGGGAAGTCTTCGGGTGGAGTTCTTTGACCGCGCCGGGATGGGCACGTTTCGGCGACCCTGAGGCCGGAACCCCGCAATCGACAAGCTGAAATGCATCTTTTGATTAAATAATTTTCGTATTCCTCATCCAGGGGTTGCCGACTCACTCTGTCAGAAGGTATAACGCTGGTGTCACCCGGGATATCCGCCCGGTGCCGACATCCAGCGCCCTTCTGCGGCGAACTCAGGTCCTGTGGCCCCTTCCAAAGCCTCCTCGTCCTGATCGGTGTGGGCGTCGGCATCCGATTCCAGCCCGACAGCACTCTCGAATCGTGCCGACGGTGGACCCGGATCCGCGGCTCCGTCGCGTGGTGATGGGAGGCTGTACGGCCACGGTCATGAATCGGTGTCGACCGACCGGGACGATTCAACGAACCAGAGGGAGGAAGCACGAATGAAAAGAGGAATCCTGTTCGGCAGCGCGGCTGCCATATTGACCCTGACGCCGGCTCTGTTCGCGCCAGCCATGGCTCAGACCGAACTGCTGCTCTGGGAGCATGAAACGGCCAACCAGGCCGAACTGGACTTTTTCGCCGACGCCATCGCCGAGTTCAATGCCAGCCAGTCCGAATTCCGGATCGTGCGCGAGTTGATACCCGAAGGCAGCTATACCAATACAATTCAGGCGGCTGCTGCGGCGGGCACCTTGCCGTGTGTTTTCGATATGGATCAGCCGGTCGTGCCCAGCTTTGCATGGGGTGGCCATGTTGCCGAACTGACGCCCTATCTGGGCGAAGACTTCGCCGATGCGTTTACGACCGGCGCCCGCGGGACCTATCAGGACAGCCTGTATTCGGTGGGGCTTTGGGACGCAGCGCTGACGCTTTATTCGACACAATCGACGCTGGATGAATATGGATTCCGCGCCGCAACGGTCGAGGAGCCCTATACCGCCGACGAATTGTCGGAAATCCTTGAGACGATCACGGCAAGCGGCGACTTCAATTTCGCCATCGACGTTGAATCCGGCACACAGGGTGAGTGGTTCGCTTATGCCTTCGCGCCGTTGATTCAGTCGGCGGGGGGCGATCTGATCGATCGCTCGACGTTCCTGACTGCCGAAGGCGTGGCTAACGGTCCGGAAGCCGTCGAAGCGGCGACGTGGTTTCAATCCCTGTTCACCGACGGCCATGCCTCGACCAATTCCGGCGGCGGCGGTCTGGCGAACGGTGAGACGGCATTTCATTATTCCGGATCGTGGAATTACGGGCCACTAAAGGAACAATTCGGCGACGATCTTGTCGTGATGCCATTGCCTGATATGGGCAATGGCCCCGTGATCGGTGCTGCTTCCTGGCAGTGGGGCGTTTCCGCCAGTTGCGAGCATCCCGAAGCCGCCGCCGATTTCATCGCCATGCTGATGACGCCGGAGAAGATCGCAGAAGCGTCGAACGCGACCAGTCTCATCCCGGTATCCGCCGATGCGCTGCCCATGTCGGATTACTATCAGGAGGGCCAGGAAGCCCGGATATTCTTCGAGTTCGCCGACCGCTTCGCAATGCTGCGGCCGGAAACGCCGGGATATCCCTTTATCAGTTCGACGTTCGAGCGGGTCTTCCGTGACATCATGAATGGCGCTGACGTTCAATCCGCGCTCGATGGCTATGTCGATGCGGTCGAAATCAACATCGCTGACAATCAGGGCTATGGCTTCGAATAGCCTGCATCGATGATCGGCCGGGGGCGCCGCCACCGGCCGGTTTTCGGCCAACCACCGGGAACCTGAGCGGAGCGCGGAATGTCCGGCACATCGCGATCGCTGACGACGGCCCGCTGGACCTCGGTCGCCATGATGGCCGGGCCGGGGGCGGCACTGATCACGCTGTTCGTGATCGTGCCGTTCTTTCTGGCGCTCGTCCTGACCTTTACCGACCAGCGACTGATTTCGCCCAATCCGACCAGTTTCGTCGGACTGCAGAATTACGAGCGTCTTCTGGGGCTGTCGGTCATTGCCGTCGATCCCGACACGACCGAAACCGGCGCGACCGTGACCGACGAACAGGGCCAGGCTGTTTTTCCGGCCCTGCGCGGCATCCTTCGCGCCGATCCCGATCTTCGCCGGTACCGGCCGATGATCGAAGTTGAGGTCTTTGAGCGGAAATACGTATTGCTCAGCCAGGACCCGATGTTCTGGCAGTCGTTGTTCAACACATTCCTGTTTGCCTTTCTGGTCGTTCCGCTTCAGTGCGGGTCGGCGTTGGCTCTGGCTCTGCTGGTCAATCGAATGATTCCAGGGCGAACCTTTTTTCGCCTCGTCTACTTCATGCCGGTCGTTACCTCGATGGTCGTGGTTTCCATCATCTGGACTTTCCTGCTCGACCCCAACCACGGCATGATCAACGGCTTCGTCGGATTTCTCAGTCTCGGCACGCTCGGACCGTTCAACTTTCTGGGGTCGGAGGCGCTGGTGATTCCAGCCATTGCCGTAATGTCCGCATGGCAGGGCGCCGGCTTTCAGATGTTGATCTTTCTCGCGGGATTGCAGGGCATCAACCGTGACCTGTACGACGCCGCATCGGTTGACGGCGCAACGCCCTGGCAGAAATTCCGCCATGTTACTCTACCGGGATTACGCAACACGACAGTATTCGTGGTCATATCGACCACCATCCTGGCCTTTGGCCTGTTCACGCAGATCGATGTGATGACCGGCGGTGGCCCCAGCGGCGCCAGTTCCACGGTCGTGTACCATGCCGTGCGCACCGGCTTTCGCGAACAGAACATCGCATACGGATCCACCATCACGCTGGTCTATTTCCTGCTGGTTCTTGGAGTTGCACTGATTCAGCGGCGTCTGATCGACAAGGGGGGCGAGTGATGACGAAGAAAAGCTCAAGCCGCGTCCGGATCTATGCCGTCATGGGTCTCGTGGGGTGCTATTTCGCCTTTCCGATCGTTTTCATGTTCATGTCCGCGCTGAAGGATCGTAATTCGATCCTGGCCGACGCCCGTTCGATCTGGGCGTTTCTGCCCGTGGGCGATATCGGGCTTGAGAACTTCCGCTATGTTCTGTTCGAGACGAGCTTCATCTATTACCTCGCCAATTCACTTCTGATTTCGTTGATCACCGTCGGGGCCGGTGTAATCGTCAACTCGATGCTGGCGTTCTCGCTGCAGCGTATGCGCTGGCGCGGCCGTGAAATGGTGCTGGTCGGCGTGATCGCGCTTTTGATCATTCCGTTCGAAGCCATCGCCATTCCCCTGCTGGTGCTGGTGTCGAAACTGCCGTCGATTGGCCTGTCCGGCGGCTGGCCGGTCCTGGATTGGGGATGGTTCAATACCCATCACGTCCAGATCATTCCCTTCATCGGCCATGCGTTCTCGGTCTATCTCTTCTATCAGTTCTTTCGGGATATCCCGCGCGAACTGGATGAAGCCGCCACCGTCGACGGCGCCACGCCGTGGGACATTTACTGGCGGATCGTCATGCCGAACGCCAAGCCAATCATTTCGACCGTCGCGATTATCCTGTTGATGGCGATGTGGAATCAGTATCTCTGGCCGGTCATGGTGGTGCAGGGCGAAGGCGCGCGGCCGGTCATGCCGGGCATCCAGATCTTCTTCGGCCGCACCGTCGAATGGGGGCAAATCATGGCCTATGCCGCCTTGATCACGCTGCCGATTCTCGCACTTTTCCTGTTGTTTCAGCGGCAATTCGTGCAATCGGTCGTCGGCAGCGGCATCAAGGGATAGTAACAGTCAAAGGAACGGGGCTTCGTGGTACTCGCACTCGACGACAAATGGATATGGGATTTCTGGCTCGCCCGCGACGGGGCCGACTGGCACGTCTTTTTTCTTCAGGCGGACAAGGCGCTGGGAGATCCGGATCTTCGCCATTGGAATGTTTCTGTCGGACATGCGGTCAGCCGGGACCTGCGGGCCTGGACGCCGCTTGGAACCTGTTTTCGGCCATCCGGCGGCCCGGCTTTCGACGATCTGACGACCTGGACCGGATCGGTCGTGCATGGCGGAGCGGAGGACGGACGCTGGCATCTGTTCTATACCGGCACGTCTCGGGCCGATAACGGTATGAAGCAACGCATCGGCCATGCCGTGTCGACCGATTTGCACAATTGGGTGCGTGTCGGCACCGAACCGGCGCTGGATATCGTCGACGACAATGGCGTGCTGCATCCCGACTATGAGGAATACAGCCCCGGCCATTGGCACGACCGGGCGATGCGCGACCCCTGGGTTATCTGCGATCCCGATAGCGACGGTTGGCTGATGTATTTCACCGCGCGGGAGCCGAGCACCGCCGAGGCCAATGCCGGCGGCACCATCGGCTTTGCGACGTCGCCCGATCTTTATGACTGGACGCTGCAGCCGCCGGTCTATCGCGGTGGCATGTTCGGCCAGATGGAAGTGCCGCAGGTCTTCCGGTGGCGGGAGCGCTGGTACTGCCTGTTCTGCAACGAGCATGCGCATTGGTCGCGCGCATGGCGCGACGCCTATCCCGGGGTGCCGGTTACGGGCACCCATTATCTGACTGCGCCCGACCCGCGCGGTCCCTGGACGGTCGCACCGGGGCCGTTCCTCGACGGCGCCGATCCCTGCCGTCGTTATGCCGGTAAGATTGTCGCCACGGACGAGGGGCTGGTTCTGCTGGGCTTTCTTCAGACCGTAGGCGACGAACCGTTTGTCGGCGCGATCGCCGATCCGGTTCCGGTTGTCGTCAATGCCGAGGGCCGCCTATCGCTTGAACATTCGACCGCGTGACGCGATCCGTCTATGATGGAAGCCGTCGCTGTGCACCGGGCGTCGACGGACAGGCATAGGGGGTTGAGGTGACGGTCGAATTGGGGTTCTACGGGGCGGCCGGCACCGTCACCGGATCTTGCTTTCGCCTCGCCACGCCGGCCGGTGCGTTTCTCATCGACTGCGGCATGTTTCAGGGCACGAAAACAGTTAAGGAACTGAATTATCAGGGGTTTCCCTTCGACCCCGCTGCGCTGGAATTCGTTCTGCTGACGCATGCCCATATCGACCACGCCGGGCTGCTGCCCAAACTGGTCGCCGCCGGATTCAAGGGGCCTATTTACGCCACGACCGCGACCTGCGATCTGCTGCAATTCGTTCTGCCCGACTCAGCCAATGTTCAGGCCTCGGAGGTCGAACGCCTGAATCGCCGCAGGCGGCAGCGCGGCCAGGAGCCGGTGACGCCAATCTATTCGGCCGAGGATGCCGACCATACGCTGGACCGGTTGCGGCCCGTCGACTATGACGCCTGGATCGAGCCGGGAGCCGGCGTTTCGGCGCGATTCTGGAATGCCGGGCATATGCTGGGTTCAGCCTCGGTCGAACTCGCGGTCGAGGAGGCGGGCACGACGGGCGGAGACCGGACGCGGTTGCTGTTCTCCGGCGATATTGGTCCCGGCCACAAGCTGTTTCACCCCGACCCGGCGGCGCCGTCGGGGATCGATCATCTGATCTGCGAGTCCACCTATGGCGCGCGGGACCGGGTGCGTCTTGACGTTGCCGAGCGGCGCGAGGTGCTGCGGGACGAGGTGCAAACGGCCATCGATCGAGGTGGCAATCTGCTCATTCCGGCCTTTGCTGTGGAGCGTACCCAGGAAATTCTGGTCGATCTTGCTGCCCTGTTCGTGTCCGGTGCCCTGAAATCGATTCCAGTGTTCCTTGATTCGCCGTTGGCCGCACGGGCGACGGCCGTCTTTGCCAAACACGCCCACGAGCTGGAAAACATGCCCCGCGGGGTCGATCCGTTCACCTTGCGCAACCTGAAAATCACCGAGACGGTGGAACAAAGCAAGGCGATCGGCCGGATCAGGGGCGGCGCCATCATCATGGCCGGCAGCGGCATGTGCGACGCCGGGCGCATCCGCCATCACCTGAAGGCGCATTTGTGGCGCTCGGACTGCACGGTGTTGCTGACCGGATTTCAGGCGGTTGGCACGATGGGGCGCTTGTTGCAGGAAGGCCGCAAGGTCGTGCGCATCCATGGCGAGGAAACCGCCGTCGCCGCCCGGATCCGCACGCTCGACGGCTATAGCGGCCATGCTGATTCAGCGGAATTGATCGACTGGGTAACCGGCCGGCTGCCGGTCGGCGGCACGATTTTTCTGGTCCATGGCGAAGACGATGCCCGCAGCGCCATGGTCGAGCGTCTGGGGGCGGCAGGGCTGGCGATCGACCGGATTTCCTGTCCCGAGCTTGATTCCGTGGTTGACCTGGCCGGACCGCGAGAGGCGCCGCGTGCCCCTCCGGCCCCGCCTGCCGTACCGCATCCAAGGCTGCCCAAAGAAGCGATGGGGCGCGAGGATTGGCACAACGACTATGCGCAGCTTGCCATCGATATCCACGACGCGCTGGATCGCTTGGCGGATGAACGGGCTCGAAACGCGCTGCTAAGGCGGCTGCGCCGCGCCCTCAGCGAGCGGTGATGCGGCCCCGGCGATGCCGCCGGGGGTGTCATCCATCCGAAAAGGACTGGCAATGCGCTTCGAACCGGCCGGTTCCCAAGGATTCCGGCATGCCGGTGCGGTCGAGGAACTCGCCCGACCCGCTGATCGTCGTGCCATCGACGGTCAGAAGCGGGCCATTGGCGGGATCGCCCAGGCCGGTCACCCATTCGCCGCCCTGGTTCGTGCGCATCGCGACGTAGACCGCGATTTCATCGCCGCCGGCATCGACCCGGCGGGCCTCGACCACCTGATTGCCGCCGCCGGGCAAGTCGGCGATGGTAGCGCTGACGACCAGCCGCGTCTGGCCCTCAGGTGCCGTCGCGCCGGAGATGTCGATGAGCCGGGTGTCGGGACCGACTGTCGTCCGGGTGCATGCGCGCAGGGCGAATTCGTGGCTCTCGCCACCGAAAGCGATCGTGCCAAGATTGGAACCGCCGGCTGCACTGCCGGAGCGCGGCTCCGGCGCATCAACGTTCCCGGTTTCTCGCGTGTCGTCTGCGGCGTCCGCCTCGCTCGTGGGATCCGTCTCGGCCAAGCCGCCGCCGAGGCGTGGCGGGCCGGGGTCGGGCACAAAATCGGCTTCGCCGGCGGCGTCCGACCCGTCTTCAGCAGTGTCGGCCTCTGGTAACAATTCCGGAGGCCGCGCGGCGGCTGCGGCGGAAATGTCGGCGGTCGCCTGATCCATTCCGTCACTGGCGATCAGCCGAAACGTCGGGTCGGGTCCGGCCGGCAGGGCGGCGCGGTGAACGGCGGCAGTGGCGCCGTCCCCAGCAACGGCCACCACGCGCCAGCCGTCATCCTCTGCGCTGCGGAACAGCACGGTATAGCGCAACGGATCGTCGTCGCTGTCCTCAGCCTCCCAGCGCAGCCGCGCAATATCGCCGCCGCTGTCCGCCAGCCGAAAGCCGTGGATTTGGGGCGGCGACAGCGATCGGCGCCGTTGGGCGACCGTCTTTTCGCCGTGACGGATTTCGAGGCTGAAAGGCGGCCGCGACGTTGAGATGACCGAGAAGAACGGACTTCCGTTCTCACCCGTCATGTCGGCGCCGAGCGGGCGTTGGGCGAGGATGCTGCCGCTTCGGTCGCGCGCGATCAGCGTGAAGTCGCCCTCGGGCCCGGTATCGCGGAAGCGCCGCAGGGCTGGCGCCATCCGGTCTATGCTGGCGGTCGCCGTCGTTTCGCCGAGGGTTCCGACGACGACGAATTGCTGTGGACCCCCGTCGGACCACCCGTCCGCAGCTTGAGCCGGGCCGCCGACCAGTATCGATTGCAGAGACTGCGCATAGCTTGGACCGGTATTCTCCGGGGTTTCTGCGGCCGCATGTGTGCGAATGCCATCAATCAGCTGCAAATAATAGTCACGCAGGATGAAGTGCTTCGAATATTCCTCGGCGCATGGATACATCAACGGCAACAGCCCCCAGGTCGTTTCACCGTTGCCTTCCTCGAACGACTTGTTGTTGCCGCCACTGCCGTCCAACGACAGGCGAAATCCTTCGATGCCCGCCATTTCGGTCCGGCCCGAGTCGCACTCTGCCTGTCGTTCGCCCACATTCGCGACGTCCGGGACGTGCCGTAATCCGAAGCCATGACCGAATTCATGAGTGATGGCGGGCACCATGGCGCCGCGCGCCACGCCTTGCATGGCAACAGTGGGTGTTCGGAATCGGACCGGCTGGGACCAGCGGAACTCGTTGCCCCCGTCCGCCAAGGGTACCGGCCCGTAAGAGGACCCGCCCTGGCTGACTTCGGTGGGCAGGAACGCCACGATCATGTCAGCGTTGCTGAACTGGGCGACCGCATCGTGAAGCTCACTCATCAACATGAGTTCGGCGTCGCCGGAATAGCTGTCGGGAAGGTTGTCGCCATACCGTTCCTGCCAGTCGCGTGTCGGGGTATAGTCGCCGGCAAAGCGCCCGGAGACGCCGGTCACCGGAAAGGTCTGCTGGGTAAAACGAGCGGCGTTGTGCGCGACCGATCGCAGCGCACCCCGTGCGGCGGGCGAAATGCCGTCCGCCCAGGGGCCAACCCGCATCATGTAATAATCGAAGGTGAGGTCGCGCTGCAGATCCGTCCAGGTCACACCGGTCTTGCCGTCTTCTTCGCCCAGCGGTTGGTCGCACGGATCGAGAGGCTCGATGAAGCCCAGCACTTCGCGCGTTTCGCGCAGCATCGGGTCCCAGCCGAAGAAGTTCACGGTGTTGTTCGCGACCCGCTGCTGATCGGGGGTGGCCAGATCCTCGTTCGGCACGGGCACGTCCTCTTTCGTCTCGTAAAGCTGCCCCTCACGTTCGTCCGTGACCCATGCATTGGCCGGAATGTCGCGGACGTGCCAGGATTCGTGGACGGTGCCTTCCGGGCGTTCCCAGTCAATATAAAGCCGCGTCAGGGTGGTCTTGCCGGCGACCAGCGGCGCGTCGCGCGCGACCTGAATAACGACGGGCGTGATCTCGAACTCGTCCGGGACCGTCGCGAATGTCAGCCCGAAAGGGCCCGGCAATACCGCGCCGTCACGGCCTGCCGGCCCCGTCTGGCCGCCTTCGACGATCAGGCGGTACCAGGCGCCGGGCGGCAGCGCATCAACCGGATGGAAGTGCAGCGTATCGTCGTCAACGTCGGCGGTGACATCGACCCGCGCCATGCCGCCGCTGGCGCTGCGGTATTCGAGATAGGCCGTCCCCGGGCCGATACTCGCCGGGTCGATGGCGCGGTCGAAAACGACCTCAAGGCGCGGGTCGTCGAAGTCGAGGTTCTTCGCCCCGGAGGCGGGAAAATTCGCTTCGACGCCGAGAACCGGCGGGCGGTCGCCGCCGCGTCCGTCGATCGCGACGGCACTGTGGCCGATATGGGTCATGCTGCCCTGATTGGGGGCCGCAAACCCGCCGTAGACCGTCAGCGATGCATCCTGTTGCGAGATATCGACCCGCCGGCTGCCATCGAGTTGGCCCTCGTCGTCATAGGTGAATTCCCGCGTATCGGTCTCGGCCCAGGCGTCGCCGGAAAGCTCTAGCCGTCCGTAAACCGTGGTATCGGTGATCTCATCGATCGTTACGGTGCCGTTCAGCCGGCCGCCGACCATGGTGATTTCGCCGGCGAAGGCCTGGCCCTCGCCGGAGATTGCCATCTGCGCGATGTCCAGACCGCCGATTCCGTCAGGAAGTTCCAGATTGCGCTGAATGTCCCTGAGAAACGGCACGGCCATCGGCGGGGCGGCCTGGTCCGGCTGGCTGAAACGTCGGAACCTGCCGTCCCAGGTCGTGTAGAACGCCGCCAGCGTCGGCATCGCTCCGGATGCGCCATCACCGTCGCGTGGGGCGGTGGCGATGGCGCGGTAAACTTCGCCGGGCTGCAGATCGGCAGGCGTGGTGTCCGGAAGCTGGACCACGAAGTGACTGGCCGAGCGGGGACTCCACCCGGTGGCGCCGCTGTGTTCGATCCATATCGGATTGCCCAGGACCCCGCTTTCCAGCGTGAAGGCATTCGGGCTGGAGAGTTCGAACACGACATCGCGCATATCGGAATCCGGCGGGATCAGGACATTGAGCATATCGGCGTCCATGTTGCCCGACGGCGCTTCGCCCGCCGACATTCGGCTCATGAATTCCATGACCGTTCCGATGCCGCCGGTCACGTCGCCGTCGCCCAGCAGATCCCGAGGTGAGATGTCGCGCAGTGCGCCCGACATGATCAGGCCGTCCGTCGTCAGGGCGGAGACCGGTTGAGCGCAGACGGAGCCAAACTCGCCCACCAGTCCGGAAATGTCGAGATAGCCCTGGCCGGGCCGCGTCTGCCCTTCGGCGAATACCACCTGCGGCGAACGGGGCCCGGTGATGATCTGGTCGCCGTTGAGCGCGTCGAGCATGGCGGCGGGCGAGCATCCGGCGATCTCCGGGATGGGGACCGGATCGCAGAACCGGTCTTGCGCCAACACGACGCCCGGCAGAAGGAGCATTGTCGCCGTTACAAGGATGGTCCGGCGTCGCGCCGCCGCGGGATGGGTCATTGCCGCCCCCGTTTGCTGTTGTTATGGCTGTTGGCCGTGCATTTGAACGGATCGTATCCGGCATGCCCCCCCGGGTACAAGAGCAGGGGGCGGCTCCGGCCGCGTGGCCGTGCCGCCCAATGGCCGCCATGGAACCAGGACCCTTTATCGGGTAAACTTAATCACTATATTAATTGACGGATTGGATGTTGCGGATGTGGCGCTGACGGAGCCGTTGTAAGGCGATGCGAACGCCGCCTTTGCACGGATAGTCGATTGATTGTATCCAATCGGGCAATCAGGATTGGCCGATTTGCCCGGTTTTCGAAAGGGATGAGAAAGCGGTGTCAGAGGGTACGATGCAGGGAGCCGGATCGCCGGTGCGGGCCCGGCCCGGACTTGGCGACATGGCGCCTGATTTTACGGCGCGGTCGACCATGGGACCGGTGCGGCTCTCGGACCGGCGCGGCCGCTGGGTGCTGCTGTTCACCCATCCGGCCGATTTCACGCCGGTCTGCACCAGTGAATTCATTGCCCTGGCGGCGGCGAAGCCGGAGTTCGATGCGATCGGGTGCGAGATCGTCGCCCATTCCATTGACAGTTTGCCGGCTCATTTCGCCTGGATCCGATCGATCGAGACCAATACCGGCAGGAAAATCGACTTCCCGGTGGTCGAAGATATCGGGCTCTCCATAGCCAGAGCCTACGGCATGATTCATGACGGTTCGGCATCGACGGCAACGGTGCGTGGGGTGTTTGCGATCGATCCGGACGGCGTCATTCAGGCGATGCAGTTCTATCCGATGGCCGTAGGCCGCAATGTGCAGGAATTGCTTCGCCTGGTTCGCGCGCTTCAGGCGGTCCGCCAGACTTCGGTTTGCACGCCCGAGGGTTGGGTTCCAGGTGACGCGGTGCTGAAGCCAATTGAATTGGCCGTCGAAGATGCCGATCCGACCGCGGAATCGGCGGGCGGCGATCGAGACTTCTGGTATATGCGTCCGGTGACATGACCAATTTTCATGACATGACTGAACCGCAAGACGGGAACTTTGAAACAATGACAGAGCAGGCCGGTAAGATACCGCAGGCAACAGCGGCGGTCATGGAGCCCAGGGCAGCTGACGGAATGGACGCGGCGGCCATGGCTTCCGCGGCGGCCGAGGCAAGTGGGCTGCTTCGTCTGCTGGCCAATCCCAATCGCCTGATGATCCTGTGCTTTCTGCTGGAGGGCGAACGGTCGGTCGGACAGATGGAAGAGATGCTGGGAATCCGTCAGCCGACCTTGTCGCAGCAGATCGCGATCCTGCGCGAAGCAAGGCTGATCGGACAATCACGCCGTCAGGCGAAGGTCGTGTTCTACCAGCTTCGCGATCCCAAGGTCGTGCCGGTGATCCGGGCGCTTTATGGCGTTTTCTGTACCGGTACCGTCCCGGCGGCGCCCACGCCCGGCGCCGCGCAGGGCTTGTCGGTGGCCGGGACCGATTCCGTTTTCGGCAGTCTTGCTGCATCTCCCGCCGCGTCAAGTGGCAGCATTCTGTCGAATTCGGCTCCCACCGACTGCGGGTTCATGGCGATTGTCGACGACACCTGAACCCGCTGGCCTTCGATGCGGGGCGGGCGACGGTGTCCTAACGAACGACGAAAACCGAAACGTCGAGATGGGCCGCCATCCATCCGGCGTTGGAATTGATCAGATGTTCGGTCATCCCCGGCACATGCGAGGCCATCACCACGAGATCCGCCCCGATGTCGCCAACGGCCTTCGCCAGGGTCCGGTCCAGATCGGTCGTCGGGTCATGGCTGACCAAGGCCTGTGCCTTTGCCGAAATGCCGTGCTTTGCGGCCTGTTCTGCGGCGAAGGCGTCCAGCTTTGCCTGAAATTCCTGCGGATTGTGCGCGACCTCGCTGGGTGCGCTGCTGGTGACGCCGACATAGACTGCAGTTGCGTCGAACTGCCTGGCCAGGCCCGCAGCGGTGGCGAGTGCTTTGTCGAGAGTGCCGGCATGGAAAAGGTCCACCGGCACCATGATTGTCTTGAACATGGTTACGTCTCCCTCGGTTCTGTTGCGGGTTAAGAAACGCCGTCGTTGGGCTCGGTGAGGTTGTTTCAGCGTACAGCAATGGCGCGTGCCTGTCGCCCGTTGCCGTAGGTTGTGGCGCGGAATAAAAGGATGCCTGCCGGCCTGCCGGGGATCTGGATATAGGGGAATATTAATCTGGATCGGCTATGTCGTTGCCGCACCGTTTATCCCGCTGGAGATACCCCATGCGCTTTTATCGCCTGCTGTCCAGATTGCCGCGCCCGAGGAGCTATATCGGCAAAATTCTGTTCGTAAGTTTTGTCGGCGTCCATATACCGCTCATCGCCCTGATATTGTATCTCCTGCTCCTTTCCGACATCGCCATGACCACGGTGTTGCCGGTGGTGGTCGTGCTTCTGGTGGCCACAGTGGGAGGCACCGTGGCGACATTCGCGGCGCTCTATGCCCTGCTTGCGCCCGTCCGGGCGTCGTCGGCCGCGATCCGCCAATACCTTGAAACAGGGGTACTGCCGCGTCTGCCGTCGGAATCCGGAGACGACGTCGATGCGGCCGCACGGCTGATGGCCGATATCCAGGAGGGGCTGACCCGGCTCGACTATGCGCTGGCGGCATCCAAAGCGGCCAGGGAAGCGACAACGGCGGAAAAGAAAGAGGTCTTCGGCATGCTGTCCCGCCTGTCGCATGACCTCAGAACGCCGCTGAACGCCATCGTCGGCTTTTCCCAGATGATGCACAACGAAATGCTCGGCCCGCTCGGTACCAAGGCCTATCGCGGTTATGCCCGCGATATCGAAACCAGCAGTCAGCAGCTTCTCGACCGGATACAGCGAATCCTGGACCTCAGCCAGATGGAATCCGGGGACCTGTCACTGGCGATGGAATCGGTGTCGCTCGATCAGGCTGTTGACGAAGCGGTGCGGGCCAAGCATCTGCACGCGGGCGCCGCCGGGGTTGATATCTCCGCCACGATGGCCGGCTCGGCATGTGTGCTGGCCGATCGCTCCGCCCTGATTCAGTCGATTATGAACGTCATTGGCGTGGCGATCGAGACGACGGCGTCCAATGAACAGAAAGCCGGGCGCGTGACGGTCTCGGCCACGACGGACGCGGAAGGCGTGACACTGTCGATCGCCGATAACGGGCGCGCACTGGATCGCAACGATGTTCCCGCAGGCCTTGCCGATCGCGGTTTCGTGGCGGAACGCGAAGCCACCAACTCTCCCGAAGGGGTCGGCGATGCGACCAGCGTTTCGATTTCGCTGCTGCTCGCCGACCGGTTGGCCGTTCTTTCCGGCGCCCGGCTGACCTGGCATTTCGTCGAAGGCCGCGGAAAGCTTTTCCATCTGGCCCTTGCCAAGCATGCCGAGGGCGCTGACCGAAAGGCGGCGTGACTGCGCCTGTTCCGGACCGGTAAGCTGGCTTGCGCTGATCAGCGCCAGCGCGGGCGTACCATTTGGTCGAGCCATTGGTGATAAGCGCGGGCGTCATCGGGTGTATCGTGCACCGAAAATATGAAGCCCGGATATCCGGCAAAGGCGGGCGGGGCCGGAACCTGGGTCCCCTCGGGCAGCAAAGGCACAACCCGGCGTGTATCCGGATGTGCAAGGGCAGTCTCCAGTCCGTCTATGCCGTCGAACCGGCCATGCCCCGCCAGCGGAATGATATAGTTGCCCGGTATGCGGGTCGGCCACGAAACCGGCGGTAATTCCGGCATCTGCCGACCGCGAGCGGCGTCCAGACAAAGGCCGGTGAACGACAGGCCTGTCGCTTCTTCCACAATGAAATCGGAAACGCCGGAACCGCCGATTCGCGCGCCGATCTCCAACAGATGGGGCCGGCCATGCCGGTCCTGGCGTAATTCGACATGGGCCGGTCCGGTGGTGAGGCCTATGGCCCGGATGCCGTTCGCTGCGGCTTCGATCAGGGCGGCAATGGCCGGATCGTCCAGGTCGTTGCGAACGGCGTAGACGGTTTCCTCGAACCAGGGGCCCGTCGGACATCCCTTGTCCCCGACAGCCAGAACATGGACGTTGCCCGCGCGCACAAAGCACTCGACCACGAACTCGGCGCCGTCGAGATATTCCTCGACGATGATCCGGGGCGCCATGCCGCCATAGTATCGATTGAGATCGCGCTTCTGGATTGCGGCGACCGCCGACATGGCGCCAGGCAGCGCATCCTGGCTGTCGACGCGGATGACGCCGGTCGATGACCATCCGCCGGACGGTTTGACGACCAGGGGCGGGCTTAGATGCCGCGCGGCGTCAATGTTCTCCGGGCCGTTCAGGCTGACGAAACCGGGAACCGGAAGGCCGGCGGCCTGAAAAGCCCGGCGCATCGCGCCCTTGTCCCGGGTCAGCGCGGCCGCCTTGGGCGACAGCGCCGGCAGGCAAAGACGGGCGGCAGCATTGGCTGTCCACACGACGGCTTCTTCGCGAACCGTAAACACGCCGGCAAGTCCCAGCCGTCCGGCCTGTTCGGCCAATTCGTCCAGGGCGCGTTCCGGGTCGGTGAACACCGGCAAGGCCAGGGTGTCGACGACGGCCGGCACGCCAAGGGGCGCCGGTTCGCCGCTGTCGTGAAGGGCGATCAGGTCGATCCCCGCGCGCGACGCCGCCTCGAAAACGAAGGGCAGTTTCGCGCTGCGCTGACAGACCAGCAGTACCGGTCCCCCCGACATCTTCGTTGCACTCGTCATCGCGTCGCCGATCGCGACGCGCGTGCGCGGCGCAACTCGCTGCGGGCCAGGGCGGCCGTGTCCGGCGGCGGAGCCTGCCGCAGTTCGCCGCGCATGGCGTCAATGAACAGCAGGGCGACACCGACGGCACCGATCATCATCGCCACGATTTCCGGCAGTGTCACGTCGTTGCGGAACCCGACACCAAGTTCGGCCGCAAGGATCACAAAGGGGGCCATGACCCCGATCGAGTTGGCGTAAACGACGCCGCCGGCCGCCAGCACGATCTGATACAGGACATAGATCGGGGCGGAAAGGATCGCGCCCAGAAGTGCGAGCTTGATGATATCAGCGGGCACCAGGGTCTGCAGCGGCAGTGGATCGGCGATATAGACGGGCACGAACATCAGGGCGGCAAAGGTCGTGATCCAGGCAAGACTGCCCAGAAGCGGACGCCCGGCGAGAAGCTTTTTCGAGGCCAGGCCATAAAGCGCATAGGACAGTGCCGCGGTCGCAGCCATCGCGAGCCCGGTCACCTGCTCGACCGACAGACCACGCGCGTCGGCCAGATTGAACCAGACGGCGCCGATCGTGACCAGGGGTACACCCACGAATTTCAGGGCATTGGGTTTATCCAGGTCGAGCGCCAGGGCGATCAGATAGGTGATGGCCGGAATCGACGACAGGACCATGCTCAACTGGCTGGCCTGAAGCGGGATCAATGCCCCGAACGACAGGAGGAAATACCCGGCGAAACCGAGGACGGCCAGAATGACGAACCCGATCAGCGCCCGGGGAAGATCGGCGAGCGGGAATCGTCCCGGCTTGTGAATGGCAACGATGATCCATAGCGCCACTGCGGTCGCCGTGAGCCTCAGCCCCGTTGCGTGCGCGGCGGGCAGGTCCGAGACGATATCCTTGGACACGATCCAACTGGCCGAGAATAGCCCCAGAATCAGAAAAGTGTAGATCGATAGACGCATTGTCATCCCGAGAACCGATGCCCCTGCTTCTTATGATTGCATGATATCCGCGCTGAAAACAACATCCGCGTGTATCGTTCCTGCGCGGTCGTATCGGTCCGGCGGCGATGGGGCGCCAAGGCGCGCCTCGACGAAAGCACGGGCGGCGTCGGGATAGGCGGTATCGTCGAGCCGCTCCAGATCCTCGATCTCGCGAACGAGTGCGTCTGCCGTCTCCAGAACGCCGGCCAGATTCACGGCGAGATACGACTCTCGGCCGGGCCGGATGGCGCCGGACCGCCAGAGTTCACCGAACAGCAGCACGCCGGTGCCGGCGTCGAAGGTATTGCGATCGCGCCAGGCCCGGGGATAGCGCAGCATCCGCTCCCAGATGATGAACTCGATGATCTCGCGCCAATAGCGGGGTTGCTTGCGCGCCATGACCAGGGCGCCGATCAGATCGCATTTCAGTTCCTCCAACAAACCGGTATGCCAGCCGATCTTCAGGGAAAGGGACTGATCGAGCGGGCGAGGCCCGGTGTGGTGCGCATAGTCGTGCAAGTAGCCCCAGAGACAGCGGGCGTCGTACATTGCCGATTCGGTCATGTCGGCGCTCAGCCAACGTCCGGAGCCTGGAAAGCACTGGTCTTCGGGGCCGAACAGGCGGCGTACTTCCGGCATGGTGAGTTCGTGATAGATTCGTCTGAACTTGTTGAAGAAGAAAAGCGCAAAGGTCTGGCGCTCGACCCGTTTGGCGCGGGCGACGGATTCCGGAAACAGAACGATGCAGTTGCCCTGTCGAAATCCGGCCGACGCCTCGGTCAGCTGGATGCAGTCGAAGGCCTTTTCGTAGCCGCCGCAATAGCTTTCGGCCTCGGCCAATATTTGCGATTCCCGCCGATAGCCGAACACGGCCTCAAGGAAGCGCCCTGTCGGTTGCGGTCCGTTGGTTGCGATCATGCAGGCCAACAGAAAGATCGGCGAACCGTTCTCCGGTGGGGGGAAGGCCGCGATCGTGGCATCGAAGGCCGGCGGCGTATTCAGTCCCGATTCAAGCCACCGCCGCAAATCGCCCGATGTCGCAAGCGCCAGCGGCCGCGTGAGTCCCGGGACTTCCTCGTAGTCATGTTCCAGTATGTCGACCAGTGCCTGGATCAGCCGATAGGCCTGTGGCGGGTGGTTTGCGATCGTCCCGTCCACACCCTGATAGGGCCGCACACTGTCGACCATGTCGATGATGCGCAACAGGATCGATGGTGGAGCGTCGTTCCGATCGACCGGCATGGAACTGCCTCCCGACGTGGTCATGGCAGCATGGCATGGATGAGGAACGCCATAGGCACGGGGCCGAAGTCCTGAAGCACGGCAAGATCATATATCCGCGCGGCGGCGGTAGTCGTCACGCAAATATCCGCCTCACCCTTTGCGCATCGGACGGCCGCATCGGCATTGCTGGTCGCAACGATGAATTCAGCTCCTTCTGCGGCGCAGGATTCTGCCAGATGCCGGGGGGCGGGATGAGTGGCAATTACCGGAGCCCGACCGCTATCGGGCGCCACGGTTTGCTGGCGGGCAAGCACCATGGCATGGGTCGGCATGACGAAAGCATCCGTCATCACGAGCCGATCGAGTCTGGAGAAGATGAAAGTATGCAATTCCGGATAGGCCGCACAGCTAAGCAGTCGATCGCGCTCGGGGTCGGCCAGTTCCAATGAAGCCAGCTCCAGCGTGGGGTGCAGGACGATCCGGTCCTCGGCAGATCTCGCGGCTGGTGACGACCGCGACAGCCAGAATCGCGCAGCCTCGGCGCAATTCGTTCCCTCCGGTCCCAGCGTGTGCAGGTTCAATGATGTCCCGCCAAGCGACATGGCTCTTCGGTCCTTCGTTGCACTTCCGATTTCGATGTTCCGCTATTAATAGCATAAACCGAATTATATACAACTTTAACGAGATTTATGATTGTCCGGACGGGCAGGGTGGTGAGGGCATTGGCACAGTCCCCCCTTGATCGGCCGGACAGCATACCGACGTGGTGTAGATCCACGTCATAAGGCGCAAGAAATGTTCGCGAACCGATTGACCCTGTTCACACTGTTCGGCTTCAGAATCATGGTGGACGCAAGCTGGCTGTTGCTGGCGGTTCTTATCGTCTGGAGCCTGTCCACGGGACTCTTTCCAGTCCTGCTTCCCGGCCAGAGTGCCGGCACATACTGGTCCATGGGCGTCATCGGTCTGTTCGGCCTGGCGGCGTCGATCGTCGCCCATGAACTCGCTCATGCCGTCGTTGCCAGGCGCTATGACATGCCGATCAGGAGTATCACCCTGTTCATTTTCGGTGGTGTTGCGGAAATGGAGCGCGAACCGCCGACGGCCAAGGGAGAATTCCTCATGGCGATCGCGGGCCCGATCATGTCGCTCGTGGTGGCGTTCCTGTTCTGGGCGGCGGCCGGCTTCTCAGGGGGCGGCCTATCGGGTGCAGGGTCCTCCGAAACGCTCACCGGGCAACCAGGCGTTTCGCCGATCGGTCTGGTTCTTGGCTATGTCGCATTCATCAATCTTCTGCTGGCCGTCTTCAACATGGTTCCGGCCTTTCCGCTCGACGGCGGCCGCGTGCTGCGCTCGGCACTCTGGGCCTGGAAAGGCGACCTGATCTGGGCGACGCGGATCGCAGCCTCCGCCGGCAGCGTGTTTGCCGCGATTCTGATGGGCCTGGGGCTGGCATCCTTTATCGGCGGCAATGTCATCGGCGGTGTCTGGTACTTCATTCTGGGACTGTTCGTTCATGCTGCCGCTCAGGGGCAGGTTCGCCACCAGATGACGCAATCGATCCTGTCGGGCCAGCCGGTAAGCAGGTTCATGCGGCGCAACATCGTGGCAGTGCCGGCCGACCTGCCGGTCCCGCAAGCGATCGACGACTATTTCTACCGGTATTTCTACAAGACATTTCCGGTAATGGACGGCGGCAGCCTTGTCGGCGTGCTGGGAACAGAGCAACTGGGTGACCGGGACGATGCTGTCGGGAAGTCCGTCAGTGCGGTCATGGTGCCGGTGACCGAGGATGCGCTCATCGCCCCGAACGAGGACGCAGCCGCTGCCCTGATGCAGATGCAGCGTACCGGAAAGTCGCGCCTGCTTGTGGCAAAGAGACACAATGGCAGCCAGATCGAACTGGTCGGCATTCTGTCGCTTCGCGATCTCATGAACTTTCTGGCGCTGAAATCGGATCTGGATCGACGGTAGGGTCGACGCCCCGGGTTTCCGGTTCCGGATGCTGCTGAGCCCGGTTCCCGTTTCGCCCGTGGGAAGTTACTGCGCGCGATCCCGGGCCTGCAGCGCGTCACTGCGTGCCGCACCGCGCACGGGAATTGGAGTAGGTGGAAGGGTAAGAATGGCGCCCGCGATTTCCATGGAGGTTCGCATATTGCCCGCCGATAACTGCTGACCCGGGAATTGGAATAGGTGGAAACGCGCCACCCCTCCTGATCGCCCCCACCTGATCGCCCCCACCTGATCGCCCCTGACTTGAAGGTGTGGACGGCCCCACCTCTACGGCATCGCAATGTGCCAATGTGGTTGTGGTCCAACCGCATACGAGAGGAGCCGTCCACGATGGAAGTCAAGCTGATCGGGCTGGATATTGCCAAGCGCGTATTTCAGGTTCAGGGCGTCGACGATACTGGAGAGGCTTTGCTGATCAAACGGTTGCGGCGCGATGCTGTGATTCGATTTTTCGCGGCCCTACCTGCGACCATTGGTGATGCCCGCAACTTCAAGACCGGGCGCCACCTCGCTGCGCCATCACAAGACAAGCCAAGGCGGCACCGACCCCTGGCTTGCCGCCTTGCAGCAGCGCCGGCCAACCCCCGTTGCGGCGACCGCTCTGGCCAACAAGGCTGCCCGCATAGCCTGGGTTGTCATGAGCCGGGGAGAGACCTACCGCCGCGCCCGGCCCGCGCCTGAAGCCGGCGCGGCCGCTGAGATTGCGAGGGACGATGACAGCATGGCGGTCACGTGCATCGCGCCACGACGCGGGCCAAACCCGACCGGATCAACGCTCAGCCAGAGCGATGACTTGAATGGGACCCATGTCGCGGCCGCCTTATTGGCCAGCGGTCATTCCGACCGCACAAACAGGCCGGATACATGACCGCAAGCGAATGCCTCGACAAAGCCATGCTGCAGAAAACCCTTGCAACGGGGCCGTCCATACATGATCAGGGGCCCCGATCCGGATGTGCCTGTCCATGTATAACGATCGAGAGTTGCTGCGCAATCCCGGGTCAGCGGCGCGTCACATAGTGCCGCGCGGCGACCGGGAATTGTAGAGGGCGGGAGTTGATCAGAAAGATCAGTTCAGCCGGTTGGGAAGGTCTTCGATTGCCGAGTCGATGAGTTTCTGGCGGGTGGCGTCGGTCAGCCCATCGCGTAGCACCTGTTCGGCGGCGGCAATGGCCGTATCGACGGCGACTGTCCGTACTTCCGACGTGGCCGCTGCCTCGGCCTGAGCAATGCGGTCCATGGCCTGGCTTTCGCGGCGTTCCATGGCCCGTTCGAGATCGGCCATGGATCGTTCACGGATGCGTTCGGCCTCAACCCTGGCATGGGCGATGATGTCCTCGGCCTCGGCGAGAGAATCCCGATGACGCCGCTGAACATTCGCCAATTCCGCCTGGGCTTCCTCCCGCAGGCGCTGAGCCTCTTCCAATTCCGCGCGAATACGATCCGAGCGGCTGTCGAGCATCTGGAGAACGGCGCGCTTGGCAGGCTTCCAGGCGATGACCAGGAAAATGACAAGCGCGATCAGAAGCCAAAGATTGGTGATCTCCATTATTGAGGCACTCCACCCATTCTGGCGTCCACGGCGGCGGCGACAGCCTTCGAGTCCGGGGTTTCGCCGGTCAACCGTGTGGTGATGTCACCGGTAATGTCGACGGCGATATCCCGCACTTGCTGAAGTGCGTCGGATTTGGCTTTGCCGATTCGTTCTTCTGCCTCGCGCAGACGTGCGCCAAGCTGAGCATCAAAATCGCGCGTGCGCTCTTCGATCGTCTTGTCGATGTCATGCTGGGTGCCGACGATCATCGAGGTTGCCTCAGACCGGGCTTTGGTCAGAGCCGCCTCGTATTGGGTGATCACGGTTTCAGCCTCGCTGCGCAGGTTCTCGGCGCGATCGAGGTCGTCGGCAATACGCTCCGAACGTTCCTCGAGAACTTCCGCAATGCGGGGAAGGGCAATACGGCTCATAAGGAAATAGAGAGCGACGAACGTCACCGCCAGCCAGAACAGTTGGCTGATGAAGGATGACGGGTCGAATTGAGGCATGATGCGCTCCTCGTCGTACGGATAGAGCCTGGTCTCCGACTGCCAAGGGCTGGCACGGGGAGGATCCGGACGCCGTCTTCCGGTAGCTGGGGCGGTCGAAGGGGGGCCGCCCGAAGACATATGTGGCCCTCGGGCGGTGATTCCTCATCGCACCTGACGTGGTTCCGTCCGGCGGTCCGTCCGGAAATCCGGCCAAACCGGAATGTTATCCATACAGCGCGATCAGACCGATGATCAGGGCGAACAGCGCGATGGCCTCGGTAACGGCGAAGCCGATGAAGACGCTCGGTCCAATGTCTTCCTTGGCGGCCGGGTTCCGTGCAATGGCCTGGAAGTAGGACGACCAGACGTTACCGACACCCAGGCCGGCGCCGATCATACCAATGGCGGCCAGACCGGCGCCGATAAAGCGTGCAGCTTCTGCTTCCATGAGACGAAATCCTTTTTACGTCGGTTGCTAGGAGGTGGTTTCTGAAGGTGGTGACTGGTAGGGGCAGGATAGGGAACCGCTCAAGCGCCCTGGATAGACGCCATCAGCAGCCCCCATGGGTGGTTGGCTAGTGAAGGTGAAGCGCATCGTGGAGATAGATGCAAGTCAAGATCGCGAAAACATATGCCTGAATGGCGGCGATCAGGAACTCCAGCGCCGTTACGGCGACCAGACCGGCGATCGGCAGAATTCCGAAAACGCCCATGGCCGCGACGAATCCGGCGATCACCTTCAGCATCAGGTGGCCCACGGTCATATTGGCGAAAAGCCGCACCGAAAGGCTGATCGGCCGGGACAGATAGGAGATCAATTCGATCGGAACGAGAATGATCGCCGTCCAGACGGGCGCACCATGGGGGAAAAACAGGGTGAAGAACCTGGCCTTGTGCCGTACCAGACCGATCACGGTGACGCCGATGAAGACGACCGCCGCAAGACCGAATGTTACGATGATATGGCTGGTATACGTAAAGCTGCCTGGTATCATCCCCAGCAGATTGCCGAACAGGATGAACATGAACAGCGAAAACACGAAGGGGAAATATTTGCGGCCGTCATTGCCGACACTGTCACGGATCATGTTCGCGATGACTTCGTAGAACATTTCCGCAAGTGATTGCATTCGCGTGGGCACGAGAGCCCGTCCGCGCATGCAAACGGTCAGCATTCCGGTGATGAGAACCACCGAAATGACCATCCACAAGCTCGCATTCGTAAAAGACAGATCCAACGTGCCGACCTGAATAGGGACGATCGGCTCGACCTCGAACTGCTCCAAAGGACCCGCCACGGGGCATCTCCCGTTTTCGTTCAGCCTTGATCCCGATCGCCATCATTGACGCGGGACCGCTCGACATTCGGCTCCGACCCTTTTTGGCCGGCCCGATCTTCACGCGCCCGTCGGTCCAGTTCCTTCGCCGTCGCCATGACATTGCGAAAACCGGCGCCGCAGCCGAGCACAAAGAACACGATCAGGAACAACGGCGTGGTGCCCAGCCATCGGTCCAGACCGATACCGATCGCCGTACCGACCACGATGGCGGCCGACAACTCGACAGCGATCCGCATCCCGGCGCCCATCCCCCGGTTGGAGGCGGAAGGCGCGCTCGCCGCAGAACGGCGGGCCCGCACTTCCCTAAGGCGGCGGTCAAGCTTGCGCAACCCGTCGCCCGGATCCCGATCACCCGGATTTGGGTCAACCGGATCCGGGTTGCCTGGATTCTGGTCGCCCCGGCTATGGTCGCCCGGACCCCGGCCATTGTCTGCCACGGTGGTGCAGTACCCCGTTGCTCATGATAATCTCGTATCCCCATCCCATGCCTGGGTCGGAGAAGCGCCGCAAATTAGTGAGACACCCGACGAAATGTCAAGGAAAGAGAAACAGCAGCAGCGCCCTCAGGCCAGGGCGAGTTCCGGTTGCCGCAGCGCCTCGGCCCGGCCGAGATCGAGCGATACCAGGTTGGAGATGCCCTGTTCGCGCATCGTGACGCCATAGAGGCGGTGGGCGCGGGCCATGGAAAGCCGGTGGTGGGTCACCATGACGAACCGCGAAATGTCCTGATCGGCAAGCTCTTCCAGCAGCGAACAGAGCCTGTCGACATTGGCGTCATCCAGCGGCGCATCGACCTCGTCCAGCACACATATCGGCGATGGCCGGGTCAGGAACACCGAGAACAGCAGCGCCAGGGCCGCCAGCGCCTGCTCGCCGCCGGACAGCAGCGACAGGTGCTGCAGCCGTTTGCCCGGCGGGCTGGCGAGGATTTCCAGCCCCGATGACAGCGGGTCGTCCATGTCGGTCAGCTTCAGCGCCGCGCTGCCGCCGCCGAACAGCCGTGAAAAGAGGGACTGAAAATGGGCGTCGACCTCCTTGAAGGCCGCCGTCAGACGCGTGCGGGCGTCACGGTCGAGGCTGGCTATTCCGTCGCGCAGTCGCGCGATGGCGTCCATGATGTCCTGCCGGTCCGCTTCCATGGTTTCGATCGACTGCAGGGCTTCGGCCAGGTCCTGCTCGGCGCGCAGGTTGACTGGCCCCAACGCATCGCGGGACCGGCGCAGCGTTTCACCTTCGGCTGCGATTGCTTCGACACTTTCGGGGACGTCGCTGGCGGGTGATTCGCCAGACGGCGTGCTGCCGTCGTTTCGCAGCATCGAAGCCGGTTCGGGTAGCGACTCCGGCGGCGCGCCCATTTTCTCTTCGGACTGGTCGCGGATCGCGGCGAGCAGGTCACGGGCGTGGCGGACATCGCCTTCGAGCCTCGCGCGTGTTTCCTTCAGGCCGGCCAGGTGGTGCTCCGCATCGCGATGGGCCCTGGCCGTTTCGCGGACGGTATCTTCCGCCTTTGCCGCGGCGTCGGCGGCGTCCCGCTGATCGGCGCGGGCGGCTTCCAGCCGGTCGGCAATCGCGGTGCGCTCCGCGGCGATCGCTTCCGGTCGCCCCTCAAGATCCGCCAGGGTCTTGCGGCATCCACCGGCCCGCCGGTCGACATCGGCGACCCGTTCTGTTGCCGTGGCGCGGCGTTTGTTCCAGCCTTCCAATTCCTCGGCAATCGCTGCAAGACGCCGTTTTTTGCCACCGATCCGCCGTTCGAGCGTCTGAACGGACTCGCGCCGATGTTCTTCATCCCGCCGCGCGGCGTCGCGGGCCTTGCGCCGGGCGTCGAGATCCCGGCGCAAGGCTGCCGGATCCTCCAGCCCCTGGCGTTCGCTGTGTGCCGCCGTTGCCGCGCGCCGGGCTTCGGCGGCAGCCTCGTCGGTGTTTTCCAGCGCCGTGCGGGCCGCGTCGATGCGGGCGCGCTGGCGATCGTCCTCGCGGACGGCCTCCGCGGCGGCGTCACGCGCTGCGCGAGCCTCGGCTTCCGATCGCGCCGCTGCTTCGCGTGTGGCCTGTTCGCGGCTTTTGGCGTCGGCCAGGGAGGTGCGCGCTGTGTCCTGACGTGTGCGCGAGGTGGCCAGCACCTGTCGTGCCGCCGCCAGTTCGTCATCGATTTCGGCCAATCGATTCCGGTGCCTGAGCAGTGCCGCTTCGGGCGCGGGGGCGTCGGCGGCTCGAACATAACCGTCCCAGTCGATGACGGCCCCGTCCATGGTCACGATCCGCTGACCGGGCTTCAGCGCCGGTTGCCAGGAAAGCGCAGCGTCCAGTGTCTCCGCCGCCCAGGTCGCCGACAGCCGCCGCCGAATGGCCTCGGGTCCGTCGACGACCATCTTCAGAGGCCGGAGCTGGCCGCTGTCGCCGTCCGGAGCGGGCGGGGCGTCCGTCCCTGAACCGTCCGATGGGTCATTGCCCGATCCGCCGGCGCACAGGTCGCGCCAGAAGCACGGTCCGCCATCCCCCAGCACGGCGCGAATACCATCGCCCAAGGCGGCAGGCGCCGCCGATTCGTATCCCGGCGCAACGCTCAATCGGTCGAAGACGATGGCGCCGCCCGCGTCCGGACCGGGTTGGGCCGAGGTCTTGCTGCCGCCCTTTCCGGCGCTTGGCCGGTCGAGGATCGAGCGCAGGCCGGCGGCTTCGGATTCGAGCTTCTGGACCGGTCCGGCGGCTGCGGCGGCATCGTCGTCGGCGCGCCGCCGCTCGGCTTCGGCGGCCTCGGTCTCCTGACGAGCGGTTTCGGCATCGCGGCGCGCCTGATCGATGGCCGCTTCGGCCTCTTCGGCACGGGCGGTTAATGGCTCGGGATCGGCCAGTTCGCCGGCCGCTGCTTCGGCATCGGCCAGCGCCTTCTGCGCGGCCTGAAGCCGGGTCGCCAGACGGGCGGCCTCGGCGTCGCGTTCCTTGATCCGGCGATCGGCCGCCGTCACCGAGGCGTCGGCGGCGGCGGCTTGTGCCGTCAAGGCGCCGACGGCCTCTTCCTCGGCTGCGAGCGCATTTCGGGCGCTCTGGAGCGCGGCGTCGGCCTGATCGCGCTCGTCCGGCAACCCGGCCAGTTCGTTCTGAAGTTGATCGCGTTCGCGGAGCAGAACTGCGGTCGCGGTATCGGCATCCGCCATCAGGCTCTTTTCGCGCTCGGCGTCGCGGTCGATCTGCTTCAGACGGGCTTCCATGTCACGGCGGGTCTCCCCGACCTTCTCGGCTTCCCGGTCCAGGCGGTCGGAGTCGACCACCAGACGTTGAACAGTGGCTCCCGTATCGGCCTCGCGCTTTTTGACCGGCGCAACGGCGTTCTCGGCAGCCTTGTGGGCTGCGTCGGCCCGGTCCAGGGCAACCATGGCTTCGCCGATCGAGCGCTCGTTCGCCTCGTATGACCGGCGGGCGGCATTCAGGGCCTCGGTCGCGTCGCGCCAGCGGCGATGGATCAACAGGTGATCGAGATGGCGAATTCGCTCTGATATCTGGCGGTATTTCTCGGCCTGGCGAGCCTGACGGCGGAGTCCATCGATGCGCGATCTGGCCGCGTTCAGGACATCTTCGGTGCGAGAAAGGTTGTCTTCCGCCGCTTTCAGCCGGCCCTCGGCCTCTTGCCGGCGCGAATGAAGGCCGGCGACGCCGGCCGCTTCCTCAAGGATGCGGCGCCGCTCACCGGGGCGGGCGGCGATCAGGGCGCCGACGCTGCCCTGGCTGACCAGTGCAACGGACGATGCGCCGGCGCCGTTGTCCTGGAACAGCGTCTGAATGTCGCGCGCCCGGACCGAGCGATTGTTGAGACGGTAGTCCGAGCCTTTGTCACGCTCGATGCGCCGGACGACCTGAAGCGTGTCGTCGGTATTGAATCCGGCCGGCGCGGTGCGGGCGCTGTTGTCGATCTGCAGCGAGACTTCGGCGATGTTGCGGGCCGGACGCGACACCGTTCCACCGAAAATCACATCGTCCATATCGCCGCCGCGCAGACGCCGGGCCGAGCTTTCGCCCATGACCCAGCGCAGCGCTTCGACGAGGTTCGATTTGCCGCAGCCATTCGGGCCGACGATCGCCGTAATTCCCTGTTCCAACGCCAATTCCGTCGGATCGACGAAGGACTTGAAACCGGAAAGCCGCAATTTCAAAAAGCGCAACGGCGACCACCTTGCTCGTTAGGCCGCAGGCGTAAAGCCGGGGGCTGATAAGCCGCGGCCGGTGCTAAATATGACTGTCCAGCGTGCTTTGCATGTCGGCCAGCGGCATGTTGCCGGAGATCACCTCTCCTTCGATCACGAAGGTCGGCGTCGCGCTGACCTGATACCGCGACTCGCCCTCGGTTCGAAGCGTGATCAGGGCGTCCGCGAGCGGCTCGTTCTGCAGGTTGGCGTCGATGTCTTCCTGACTGGCGCCAGCCATCAATGCGATATTCGACAGGGCCGCGATCGGATCGGAGGCCTGAACCCAGCGCGACTGCTGCTGGAACATGACGTCGACGACACTGAAATAGCGGCTTTTCGGGGCGGCCCGGGCAATCAGCCCCGCCCGCAGCGCCATCCCGTCGAGCGGGAAATCACGGAAGATCAGCCGAACATGGCCCTGGTCGATGTAGTCTTCCTTGATCGTTGGCAGGCTTTCGGTGTGGAAATTGGCACAATGGCCGCAGGTGAACGACGCGTATTCGATCATCGTGACCGGCGCGTCGTCATCGCCCAGTACCATGTCGTATTCGCCGACGGCCGGCGGCCAGGCGTCGGACGCGGCGGCGGAGCCGATCAGGCCCACGGGCTGCCGCCCGACAATACCGGATACCCCGGCCAACCCGCCGAATGCTGCGGTGCCGGTGGCCAGACCGGCCGTTCTCAGAAGGCTACGTCGTTGCATGTCTGTCTCCTCGCACAAAATGTTGGGGTTTCAATGGTCTGTCTGTCAAGTCATTGTGTTTTTCGCGGGGCGTTTCGAGCGGTCTCCGGCCTTTGCGCGGTTGCGGACCGGCGAAAGATGCCTTCGCCCAGCGCGCTCAGTGCCGCACGCAGGGACGGGTCCTGAACGCTGAGCATCAGACTGTCCAGCGTCGCGGCCTCTTGCGCCGGTAACGGCGGCGGGCGCCGGCTGCGTTTGGGGCCGGCGCCGACATTCGTTTGTGTGAGTCGGACGCTTTCGACCGCGCCGGTTCCCAGGACCGCGTTCAGTCGCTCGATCAGGCGCGGGATGTCGTGCTGCAAACGGGATGCCGCGCCGGGGGCAACGCGCACATGGAGCGTCGCGCCGCCTTTGCGACCCTTGGCGATGCGGTCGGGAACCGCATATCGTGCCAGGTCGCCGCCGACGATATCGTCCCAGTGGTCCAGCAGCAATCCCAGATCGGCATGCTTTTTACCGAGGGCGCGTCTGGCGATCGGATGCGCTATATAGGTCAGCGAGCGGGGGCCGGCCATGGATACCTCGTATGTGGACAGCCGGAGCCGTCGGCGGCAGCAAGGGACGGTCCGAATCCGACGCCGATCCGATAGCATGATCGTCGTGCCGCCGCCAACGGGCCGTGACGATCCATACGCCGACGGTCGGCGCGGTAAGGGAGGAGATAGTGCCGGGAACGATGGGAAACACGGTCGAGAGCGCGCAGGACGAGGATGCCGGGGCGGTGGACCAGGCTGTGGCGCGCGACCGGCGTGTCCGGTTGCTGACATGGTACGACCATCACCGGCGGGCGTTGCCCTGGCGCGCGCTGCCCGGCGGTTATCCCGACCCGTATCACGTCTGGCTGAGCGAGATCATGCTCCAGCAGACGACGGTTGCGACGGTGAAATCGTATTTCGAAGCGTTCGTGTCGCGCTGGCCCACGGTCGAGGGGCTGGCCGCCGCCGAACTGGACTCGGTTCTCCAAGCCTGGGCCGGACTGGGCTATTATGCACGGGCTCGTAACCTTCATCGCTGCGCCGGTACAGTTGTCGAGCGCCATGACGGCGTATTCCCGAATACTGTCGAGGAATTGCGGCAGCTTCCAGGCGTCGGCGACTATACGGCCGCTGCAGTAGCGGCGATCGCGTTCGGCCGGCCGGCCACGGTGGTCGACGGCAATATCGAGCGGGTCGTGGCCCGGCTGTTCAATGTCGCCACGCCGCTGCCCCGGGCCAAGCCCGAACTCAAACGGCTTGCGGGGGCGTTCTTTCCCGACAGTCCGGGCGAGCGCCCCGGCGATGTCGCCCAGGCGCTCATGGATCTCGGCGCGACGATCTGCACGCCGCGCAAGCCGCGCTGCATTCTATGCCCGTTGTCGGCGGAATGCGCGGCGCGACTGGCCGGAACCGAAGCCGGCCTGCCGGCGAAAAAGGCCAAGCCGCCCAAACCTGTCCGCCGGGGAATCGTCTTCTGGGCGGTCAACGGCAAAGGCGACGTGTTCCTGCGCCGCCGGGCGGAAAAGGGTCTGCTGGGCGGCATGATGGAGGTGCCGAGCAGCGAATGGTTGGCAGAGGCGGATTTTCCGGCTCTGGATGCCGCCGCAAAGCAGGCACCGCTGCCGGCGGGATGGCGGCTGCTGCCCGGCATGGTCCGGCATACCTTTACCCATTTCCATCTGGAACTGAAGGTCGCCGTCGCGCGGATTCCCTATGCGCCGGTCGCCAATGGCCGGTGGGTTGCCCTGGAGGCTCTGGGCGACGAAGCCCTGCCGACGGTCATGCGCAAGGTCGTGCGCCACGCTCTGGCCCATGGCACCCGCATCGCGGAATGAACTGATTTCGTCGCCGGCTTTGACCCGCGCTCCGCGTGGCGCGGAAGGCGCCGTTACGGCAAATCAGAGTGCGGCGCCGTCCAACTCGCTGCGCACGCGCTGGCGATAGATATCGATCGATAGCAGGCTGCCGTCTTCGTCTTCCACATGCCAGAATGTCCAGCCGTTGCAGCTTGGCGCCTGTTGCAGCGCAGCGCCGACCTGATGGATGGAGCCCTTGTGGTGGCCGTATTCCGATACCGAGATCAGGGTGCCGTCGGCCTTGACCCGCGCGGTATACCGGCGGCGTTGATCGGTTACGACGGTGCCGGGGCGGATCAGTCCGCGTTCGACCACGGTCCCGAAGGGGATGCGCTGCGCCTGCCGACGGCCCGATGTCTGATAGAGCGTCAGGTCCGCCGGCTCGGTGATCGCCTCGATGCGTGCCCGCGCCACGGCGGCATAGTCGTCATCGCGCTCGATACCCACGAACCGGCGTCCGGTCCGGCGCGCGACGGCGCCGGTCGTTCCGGTGCCGAAGAACGGGTCGAGGATGGTTTCGCCCGGCCGGGTCGACGCCAGAATGACCCGGTATAGCAGCGATTCCGGCTTTTGCGTCGGGTGTGCCTTTGAACCGGCGTCGGTTTTCAGGCGCTCGCCGCCCGAACAGACCGGCAGCAGCCAGTCGCTGCGCATCTGAAGATCCTCGTTGAGGTTCTTCATCGCTTCGTAGTTGAACGTGTAACGGGCGTTCGGTGACTTGGCGGCCCAGATAAGGGTCTCGTGCGCATTGGTAAAGCGGGTGCCGCGAAAGTTCGGCATCGGGTTGGTCTTGCGCCAGATGACATCGTTCAGAATCCAGAAGCCCAGATCCTGAAGAATGGCCCCGACGCGAAAAATGTTGTGATAGGAGCCGATGGTCCAGAGCGTGCCGTCGGCCTTGAGAGCGTTCGCTGCGGCGGACAGCCATTCGCGTGTGAACTTGTCATAGGCGCCGATATTCTCGAACCGGTCCCAATCCTCGTCCACGCCGTCGACGCGCGAATTGTTCGGCCGATGCAGATCACCGCCGAGCTGCAGGTTGTAGGGCGGGTCCGCAAAGACGCAATCGATCGAGCCAGGCTCAAGCGACTGCATCGCAGCGATGCAATCCCCGACCAGGATTCGGTCTTCGGCCAGCATTGTGGATTTGGCGTTCCGGGTTTCTCGACTCACCGGCTCAAAGTGGCGCATGGGTCGAATCGGCGTCAATAAAAATTCCCGACTCGGCAGAAATGAAGCCGGAAAACGAATCCTGCCCTGTCATGAAGCCGGCTATGCGGACGAGGCGGCTGAAGGCCGGGACCTCTTGCGCGGGGGCGAGACCGGCGAGAAAATGCGATAGCGTCGAAAAGGATGAACCCATGACCCTTGAGGGCCGGAAAGAGCGTTCCACGCCTGCCTATTCCCTCGGCATCCGCGAGAACATGAGTCAGTTCATTCACCAGCTCGTGCAGGTGCTGCTGGTCGGCTTTGCCATCGGTATGATGCGGACCGTCGTTCCCGCCCTGGCCGAGAGCGAATTCGGCGTGGCCGAGGGGTCGTTCATACTGCTGACCTCGTTCGTGGTGGCTTTCGGTGTCGTCAAGGGCGTCCTGAACTTCGTTGCCGGACGGCTGTCCGAACGGATCGGCCGGCAGAACGTTCTTCTGATCGGCTGGGTCGTCGCGATTCCGATCCCCTTCATGATCTGGTTTGCGCCGGGCTGGGGCTGGATCGTGGCGGCGACGGTGCTGCTGGGTATCAATCAGGGCCTGGCATGGTCGATGACGCAGACCTCGAAGCTCGACATCACGCGGGCCGATCAGCGTGGTCTCACCCTGGGCCTGAACGAGTTCTCGGGCTATGTCGGGGTGGCGCTCGCCGGGATCGTCACCGCCTATGCGGCGAGCCTGCTTGGTCCCCGGGTGGGCCTGCTGATTTTCGGCGTGGCTGTCGTTGCCGCCGGGATCGTGCTGACCCTGCTCTGGGGCCGCGACACGCTGCCCTGGGCCAGGGCCGAGGCCGCCGCCAGCAGTCGCGCCGCTGGCGACGACGCCTTTCGCCCCCGGTATCCGCCGGGTGTGTCCGATACGCCGGGAACCTGGGAAGTGTTCGCCGTCATGTCATGGCGCGACCCCCGTCTGGCTGCGGTGTCTCAGGCAGGCCTCGTTGAGAAATTCGTCGACGCTCTGGTTTGGGTCATGTTTCCGGTGTTCCTGATCGGCCGGGACGCCAGCCTGACCGAGATTGGCTGGATCGTCGGCGTCTATGGATTCGTCTGGGGCGGGGCGCAGCTTTTCACCGGGCGGCTTTCCGATCACGTCGGGCGATTCCGGCTCAATGTGCTCGGCATGTGGATCTGTGGCGCGGGCGTGGCGCTCGTGGTGCTGGGCAGCGGCGTCCTGTGGTGGTCGCTCTCTGCCGGCATCATCGGGTTCGGGATGGCGTTGCTCTATCCCAACCTGTCGGCTGCAGTGGCCGATATTACGCCGCCAAACTGGCGTGGTTCGGCGATCGGCATATACCGGTTCTGGCGCGATCTGGGCTACGGAATCGGCGCGCTCGGCCTTGGCATCGCGGCGCATGTCGCCGGCGCGACCGAGGCGGCGTTCTGGTTTGTCGCGATCTCGATGTTTCTGTCGGGCGCCGCGCTGTGGTGGTGGGGCGAGGAAACTCATCCACGGCTGAACCCGGCGGTCAGTGGTTCTGGTGCCGGCCGCCCTTTTGATGGGAATAAGCTGCCAGCGCGACCCCGGCCGCCAGCGTGACGCCGAGCGAAACCAGACTGGCGAACCACAACGCGTCCGGCAGGGTCGCAATCGCGCCGCCCGGCCGCAGCACGGGTGACGCGGTCATGAAGGTGAACACCATCAGCAGGAACACGGCGGCGAACAGACGTTGCGCCCATGACCGGACCCATGGCCAGTTTGTGTGCTCGAACATCGTCACTACCTCTCTCCGGGGCCGATCAAGCGGATCACAAGCCGATCAATAGGCGTATTCGGTAAACACCGGATCGACCGACCCGCCCCAGGCGCCGTGGTATTTCTCCAGCAGTTCCTGCGCCGGCGTGCGGCCGGTCTCTGCGATGGTCCAGAGCGCGCTGAGGAAATGGGCCTCGGACTCGCCGAAACCGTCGATCCGGGCGCGGTTCTGCAGGCCCGTCTCGGCGATCTTCAGCGTTTCCAGGGCGATCTCGCGGACCGACCTGTCGCGGAACGGCGTCTGCAGCGCCCGGCGCGGCACCTCGGCCCGGAGATGGGCGCGTTCCTCGGCGCTCCAGTCGCGGACCAGGTCCTCAGCCGCTGACAGGGCGTCGTCGTCATAGAGAAGGCCGACCCAATAGGCGGGCAAGGCGCACAGCCGGCGCCACGGTCCGCCATCGGCGCCGCGCATCTCCAGAAACTTCTTGAGCCGGACTTCGGGGAACAGCGTGGTCAGATGGTCGCTCCAATCCGACATCAGCGGGCGCTCGCCCGGACGCTGCGGCAGCTTGCCGTCCATGAAGGCCCGGAAGCTTTCGCCCGCACAATCGATATAGCGGCCGTCGCGATAGATGAAATACATCGGGGCGTCGAGCGCATAGTCGACATAGCGCTCGAAGCCGAAACCGTCCTCGAAGACGAACGGCAGGTCGCCGCAGCGGTCTGGATCCGTGTCGGTCCAGATATGGCTGCGATAGGACATGAAATCGTTCGGGCGGCCTTCGGTAAAGGGCGAATTGGCGAAAAGAGCGGTCGCGATCGGCTGCAGCGCCAGACTGACGCGAAATTTCCGCACCATGTCGGCTTCGCTGGCGAAATCCAGGTTCACCTGGACCGTGCAGGTCCGGGTCATCATGTCGAGGCCGAGATTGCCGCGCCTGGGCATATAGCGCCCCATGATGCCGTAGCGTTCCTTGGGCATCCACGGGATTTCGTCGCGGCGCCATTTCGGTTGAAAACCAAGCCCAAGCATGCCGGCACCGATGTCGCGGTTGACGGTCCGCACCTGACGCAGATGCTCCTGCACCTCGGCGCAGGTCTGGTGAATCGTCTGCAGCGCGGCGCCGGAAAGTTCGAGCTGTCCGCCCGGTTCGAGCGTGACCGAGCCGCCGGCATCGTCCTTGAGCGCAATGGTCCGGCCGCCTTCTTCGATCGGAATCCAGCCAAAGCGGGTCATGCCCTTCAGCAGTGCTTCGATTCCGCGATCGCCGTCGAAGGGCAATGGCCGCAGCGTGTCGCGGTCGAACGCGAATTTCTCGTGCTCGGTACCGATTCGCCACCGCTCGCGCGGTTTGTTGCCGGAATCCAGATGGGCAACCAGATCATCCTTCGAGGTGACCGGTTCGGTCGAAGCAATCGGCGGGGCGGACATGGCGCCGGTCCGTAATCAGTTGAAGGGGCATAAGTTGCAAGCCGTGTCGGCTTTCGGGCGCGGGTCCTCTTATCGGAAGTCGCCGGCGACGGCCTGCCAGCAGGCAAGAGCCGTGATCGCCGCCGTTTCGGCGCGGAGGATTCGCGGCCCGAGGCCGACAGGGTGAACAAAGGGCAGTTCGGCAAGAAGGTCAAGCTCCCGCTCGGCGAAGCCGCCTTCCGGTCCCACCAGGATCGCCGCCGGCGCGCCGACTTCGCTCGCGACGGTTCCGATCGACGGCGCCTCGCGCCGGGCCGCGCAGGCCAGCAGCGGCCGCTCCCGTGGCCAGTCCCGAAGCAGATCCTCCAGGCGCCGCCCATCGTCTATTGCCGGGACATCCAGGCGTTCACACTGCTCGGCGGCTTCACGAAGATTGGCGGCGATGCGCTCGGTGTTGAGCCGCGTGACGTCGGTGTGGTCGGTGAAAACCGGTTTCAGTCGTGTGGCGCCGAGTTCCGTGGCCTTGACGATCAACACGTCCAGAGCGGCCTTCTTCAGCGGCGCGAAACACAGTGTCAAATCCGGGGAAACAGTTTGCGGTCGTCGCTGGGCACGGACTGTCAGTTGCGCGGATGTCTTCGCCAGCGCGGCGATCTCGGCCGACCACTCGCCGTCGCGTCCGTTGAACAGGGTCACCGGATCCCCGGGTTTGCCGCGAAGCACGGCGCGGAGGTAATGTGCGTGGCCGGGGTCGGTTTCGATCGTGGCGCCGGCGTCTAGCTCGGCCGCGACGAAAAGACGGCATTTGGACTTGGTCGTTTCCATGATCTCTGGGATAAGCTCCCCCCAGTGAATTCCAACCCGTGTACCTTAACCGGTGAAGGAGGGACGGTGTAAGTCAGACGATGGATGAATAACGTGAAACGGCAAGTGTGATCTACCGCCCGATGACCCGGCAAGCCCATACCGACATTCGCAAGACGCCGCTGATCGACCGTCTGACGCCGGAGGCATGGCGCGCGAGTTTGCAACCCTACATACGCCTGATGCGTCTGGACCGGCCGATCGGCACATGGCTGCTGGTGTTCCCGTGCCTGTGGTCGCTGGCGCTGTCGGGTTTGCCGGTATCCGACCCGGTCAGAGCGGTCTGGTACGGTGTGCTGTTCCTGATCGGCGGTCTGCTGATGCGCGGCGCCGGCTGCATCATAAACGATATGTGGGATCGCGATATCGACCGCAGGGTCGAGCGCACGGCTGGCCGGCCGCTTGCCAGCGGCGCGGTCTCGCTTTCCGGTGCCTTTGCGCTGCTCGGCGGGGTTCTGGGGCTGGCGCTGATCGTTCTGGTCCAGTTCAATGTGGTAGCGGTCGTGATGGCTTTGGCCGCCATGGGGCTGGTCATCGTCTATCCGCTGATGAAGCGGGTGACGTGGTGGCCGCAGGCGTTCCTCGGGCTGACCTTCAACTGGGGCGCGCTGGTCGGGTGGGCCGCCGCCGAAGGATCGCTCGCCCTGCCGCCGGTCATCCTGTATGCCGCCGGCATCGCCTGGACGCTCGCCTATGATACCATCTATGCGCATCAGGATATCGAGGACGACATCAAGGTCGGCGTGAAATCCGCAGCCCGGCGTCTCGGCGATCACAGCAAACCCATGATCGGGGTCTTCGCGGGGCTGGCATTGTCCGGTCTTGCGGCCGCCGGACTCAGTGCCGATCTTGGCGTGGTATATCTGATCGGTCTTGCGGTCGCAGGCGGGTTTCTGGCCGTGGTGATCGCCCGATGGCGCCCGGAGGACCCCCGGAGCTGCCTGACCGCCTTCAAGGCCAATGGCTGGTTCGCCGCGCTGGTACTGGTGGCGATTCTCGTTGGTGCCGCCGGTGTGGGGGGCGCCGCAGGCGCTGGTGTCGGCTGAACATGACCGCGACGGCCTTCGTGCTGGACAACACCCGGCCGCTCACCGTGGCCGAAGCACCGGATATCACGCTCTACCTGGCTGACGAAATCACGCCGCTGTGGGAAGTGACCGACAGCGCCCTGACCGAGGGCGGAGTGGCGCCGCCATACTGGGCCTTTGCCTGGCCCGGAAGCCGCGCCTTCGCGCTGCTGCTGCGTGACGATCCGGCCATCGTGGCGGGCAAGCGGGTGCTGGATGTGGCAAGCGGTTGCGGTCTGGCGGCGCTGGTCGCAGCCCGGGCCGGGGCAGCGGCGGTCAGCGCCAACGACATCGATCCTCATGCGCTGACGGCGATCCGGCTGGCGGCCGAGCTCAACGGTCTGGTGGTCAATCTGCTGGAAGGCGATCTGACGGATTGGCCGCCGGAACGGGTAACGGCCGAGGTCGTCCTGATTGGCGATGTCTGCTACGAGTTCGACACCGCCAACAGGTTCAAGGACTGGCTGAAGGCGCTTGCCCGCCTGGGCAAAGCCGTCTATCTGGCCGATCCGAGCCGAAAATTCGGCCCCGTGGCCGACGGCAGTGCCTCCGGGTTCGAGCCGGTCGTCACGTACAGTCTGGAAACGTCGCTCGATCTGGAAACGACCGTCGTCAAGCAGACGACAATCTGGCGCGCTTGTCGGGACTAGCTGGCCAGATAGGCACAAACGGCCCGGCCGCCTGCAGACTGTCGGTCATCAGAAAATCAGAGAAAGGATTCCGATTACCACAAGAAGGCCGATCAGAAAGATGATCAGGGCCGTACCGCCGATAAATTTGAACAATTCTGCGACCTCCGATTGGCGTCATGCGGCGGAGACCGTTTCGCCCTTTCGGGTCGTTCCCGCCTCCGGTCCTGCTCCTAACTGTTGCAGCGGCGCACGGTTCCGCCTCACGGTTCATCATCATGGGTGAACTGACGCGATTGAAGCGCCGACTGCATCGATTCCGATAGGCTTCGCAACAAGGCCCATTCGGTGGCCACGCGGCGCCGCGTCGCTGCCCAGAGCCGATAGGCCTCGGCATTCCGATCGCTGCCGTCGCGGTCCAGGAGCCGATGATAAAGCTCCAGACAGCGCGCCGCCGACCGTTCGATCGACAGCCGGTCTGCCGTTTCGAAAGCGCCGTTTGAAAGGCGATTGCGCTCGGCCGGCGGTTGCGCCAGAAGCCATTTCATCGCGTCGGCGAAGTCCTGCTCGCTCACGTCATCGGGAACAAGGCGGCCATTGTATTGATCGACGACGGTTTCCCGGACGCCTGTGCCGTCGATGGCGATGACCGGCAGCCGGGCGGCCATCGCTTCGACCAGGACGAGCCCCTGCGTCTCGCTCGACGATGCGAAGACGAACGCATCCATGGCGTGATAGGCGTCGGCCAGCTTTCTGCCTTCGAGCGTGCCGGTCGCATGAACACGTCCCGACAGCCCCCGCTCGCTGAAAAGGCGTTCCAGTTCAACACGGCTCGGGCCGGAGCCGACGACCAGAAAATGGGCATCGGGGTGGTTGGCGAGAACCAGGGCGACGGCTCTGGACAGGAAACCCAGATTTTTCTCCGGCGCCAGTCTTCCGACATGGCCGAATACGGGCGCATCCTCGGGAATGGCATACGCCTTGCGGAACTGCGCGCCGTCCCCGTCGGCGAAGTCCCGCACTCGAATTCCCGTCGGAACGACGTCCACCGGTGTGTGGACGCCGCGGCGGTGAAGGATCGCCGCGATGCTCTCGCTCGGCGCGATTACCTGATCGCAGAGATTGGCGTAATGGGTGGCGAGATCGATGACGAACCTTTTCAGGGGCGGCGAATCGCCGGGAACATAGTGCGTGTACTGCTCGTACATGGTGTGATGGGTAAAGACCAGCGGGCAGTCGAAATGGTGGGCGATGCGGACCGCGGTCGCGCCCAGCAGGAACGGATGGTGTGAATGGACGATCTGCGGCCGGAATTCGTCGATCTCGGATCTGACAAGGCGTGAGAACGGCAGTGCGACGGAGAAATCGCTGCCGTTGAAATGCTGAATGGCGGGCAGGCGCATGACGCCGGCTTCGTCCTCGGATTGGTTATCGAATTCCGGCGCGACGACGAGCACCCCGTGTCCCCGGTGGCGATACTCTCGGGCATAATCCGCTACCGAGCGGGCGACCCCGCTGACCAATGGGGCAAACGAATTCGTGACCATCAATATATTCATTACGCCGGCTCCAGCAGAAATCGAAGAGCGCTGCTCATGTTGACGACCGGGCGCGCGCCTTTCGCCAATGGTAGCCGTCGATCAGCAGTGATTCACGCCCTCTTGATGAACATTTGACGTGGAATTTGGGTCCATTGTGGGAAATTCCGGCAAGCGCCGCTGCCGTCGGGCGCAATGCGCGGTCAGAACCGATAGCGTACCGACAGCCACACACGTGGATGCTGACGGTCATCAGAGACGGCATCGTCGCTCCCGATCTGCCAGGCGACGGCGGCGTCTGCTTCGATGCCGCTTTCGTGGGTTGCCCGGATGCCAAAGCCGGCGCCCGCCAGGCTGCGGGGGCTCCCCGAACCCAGGCCCGTGCTGTGGCCGAAATCGGCGAACAGGTACGGTGCAAGAGTCTCCATGGTATAACGCAACTCGGTCCGCCCGAGGATTCCGGCACTGGCCGATGCTTCGCCCGCCGGGTGACTGCGGACGGCGTTCGGTCCGCCGAGGGAGAAGCTCTCCGATCCATCCAGGTCATCGCCGGCCTGAAATCGGACGGAACCCTGCAGCGAGAACCGGCCGGGCAGGTGCTGCAGCCGTGCCACTCTGCCGTTCAGTTTGAGGAAGGCCCCGCCGTCGCGTCCCGGCAGCTTGTTGTCGATGACGCCGCCGGTCGCGGACAGGCCGCCGTAGGTGACGCCGCCGCCCGCCATCCGGTCGCGCCGATCGAAAGTCAATCCCAGCGTTCCGGTATAGGCGTCCTTGCGGTCGAAAGTGCGACCGAAGAGCTGGTCCTCCAGGACCTTGTAGCGTGCTTCTGCCGAAACCGTCAGATTGCCGGACTGGCGCCGGATGACGGGATGGCTCAGCCCCAACGAGCCAACGGTCGCGGTGCCGGTGAATCCGCTGAATGTGTCGCCCAGCCGATATTCGGTGCGGGCGAACCCGGCCGACGCCCTGAGGCCCGAGATCCCTACCGGCACACTATAGTCGAGACTCCCGAGCCAAAGGTCTTCGTCGGTATAGACGGCCGAAAAGGCGATTTCGTCGCCAACCATCAATAGCCTGTTGGCGGTCAGTGCGATGCGTGCCCGATGGGGACCCGAATAGCGGTTGCCGTAATTGTCGGCGGAGACAACGGCGGCCCAGCGGCGGCCGGGTTCGACCTCGACCTCCAGATCGCCGGTACCCGGTGACTGGCCGGGCCGCAGCACCGGCGCGATATCCATTCCCGGCAGGTCGTCGAGAATCCGCGTTGCCCGCTCCAGGCCGGTTTCGGCAATGACGGCGCCCGGTCTCAGGCCGTCCAGATAACGTTGGGCCGCGCGGGCGAGCGCCGCGTCGTCCCCGGTGGCGCGTACCTGCCCATACCGGCCTTCAACGACCTCGATCGTCAGGCTGCCGTCGCCGATTTCCTGTGGTGGCAGCATCGCACGAACGAACGGATAGCCGTTGTCGCGGTAATGGGCGGCAATCTGGCCGGCCAGGGCTTGCAGGCCCGCAAGCTCGTATCGCCGATGCTGATAGCCTTCCAGTTCCGCCAGCAGCGTCTGGTCGTCGAAGACGCTATTGCCGGCGATCGAGATCGAGGTGATTGCAATTCGCGCCCGGTCGGTGGACTGGCCTGCTGGAGAGGTGGGCGCGTGAGAGTCGGGGGGGCTGGAATCGGGGGTTTGATGGTCGTCGATTTCAGATTCAGGGTGGGCTGGTTCCGTTTGCAGTCCGTCGCGCAGCAGTGTTCCGGCGTCGGGCCGCGCCTGCAGCGGTTGGGCGGAAGCGGACATCGCCAGAGATCCGGCCGCGACCAGTGCCATGCCGGACGCCGCCAGCCCCCCGAGTGGGCGGATTCGGCGGCCAAAACCATTCTGACTCATTCGACGGCTCCGGCTGGGCGGTGGTCCGATAGCAGCGTTCCAGTACAGGAATACAAGGGGTCTGCCGATGGATATTCGCCCCTAGGTGTTGTTGGGTTGCAATGATGATCGCACGGCGGCCGCCCCCTCCGTGCTGTTGAGCATAATTTTCCTCAAATTAAACTAATATGCGAATCCTTTGCCTTATTGCAATGCCCGATTGCGCGGCCACCCCGAAGGTGGATGCCGGCGAACGCGGCGCTTGCCCGCAGAACCGCTCTCAGGTAAGTCTGGGCCTGTCGCGGTTCCGCCATTGGGACGGATTAATAGGGAACACGGTGCGGATTACCCATCAGGGGACAATGCCGTGGCTGCCCTCGCAACTGTGAGCGGTGAGTGCCGCTGCCAACGCCACTGGCCGATCGAGCCGGGAAGGCGGCAGCGCCACGTTCGAACCGCAAGCCAGGAGACCTGCCGCGACCCAGGACCATTGCGCCGGACGAGGGGTTCCGGCAGGGGGCAGTAATGACTCGCGAATCGACATTCGTGGCCGATGGCTTTGTGTGGCCCTCTCCTGACAGGAGAGAGGGAAATGCAGCCTGACGCCATAATCTATACAATCAACGAACTTCACCTGAATTCAGCACAACAGCGCCGACTCGCCGCGTCCATCGATGCCGCCGGGGGGCCGCCATGGCGGCTGGTCCGACTGCAGGGGACCGGGCAGGCGCTGGGCCGGGTGCTGGACGACGTTGCAGCGGAGGGCCACGGTGTCATCCTGGTCCAGCCGCTGGGCCTGCCGTTCTCCCAAAGTCTGGCCGCATGGCTGCCAGGCGCACTCGCACACTGGCTGCAGGAGCGGGAGCACAGGGCGGACCGCTGTCCCCGGGTACTGCTTGGCGACGATCAGAGTGGCAGCGAGGCCGTCATGGCCGGCGTCATAAGCGACGTCGCGACCGCTGGCGAAACGGCAAGGCGGATCGATCCCGCCGAAGCACGGCTTGGCAAGCCCGGCTGGCAGGAGCCACCGGCGTTCAAGCATCACCTGCTGGTGTGCTCGGGCCCGCGCTGCCATTTTCGCGATGCCGCTGATCTCCGCACGATGCTGAAGGAGGCGCTGATAGCGGCTGGTGCCGACCGGGACTGCCTGCTTGCAACGACCGGCTGTCTTTTTCCCTGCAATCGGGGCCCTATCGTGGCCGTTTATCCGCGCGGCGAGTGGTATCGTCTGCCTGATCAGCAATCGGTGGAACGGTTCGTTTCGCGGGTTCTGGTGGCGGGAGAGTCGCTGGACGATCTTCTGATCCATACAGTGCCGCCGCCGGAGCCAGCCGCGCAGCCGCCAGAGACGGGACGGGCGGCGATCCGGGCGGCGACACCGGCGACACCGGCGACAGTGCCGGTCCGGTGATCCAGCCGACACCCGAACAATTCATTTTCATTCTTCAATCGAATGCTGACGGAGATACCTTCCATGTCCTCAGGTTCCATGGCCGGGTTGGCCGCTATCGGTGCCGGCGCTCTCACCATTGCCATCTCTGCCGCCGTGCCCGCCGACGCGCAGGAAACCGACTACCCGGTCACCATCCAGAACGGCGATCATACCTTGATCATCGACGCACCGCCGGAACGGGCGGTCAGCCTCAACGGCCATACGACCGAGCTGATGCTGACGCTCGGTCTCGGCGACCGGATGGTCGGCACCGCCTATATGAACTATCCCGTACTTGAACCGCTCGAAGCCGCCTATGACGAAGTCCCGGTGCTTTCCGACGGTACCGGCTATCCATCGCTGGAAGTCCTGCTCGGGGCCGGCGCCGACTTTACCTATGGCCGCGACAGTGCCTATCGCGACACGGCTGTCGGTTCGGTCGAGCGCCTCGGTGCTGTCGGCATAAACGCCTATGTCGTCAAGGGCACCGTGATCCACGGCGCGACGATGGACGACGTATACGAGGATATCCGAAATCTGGGACTGATATTCGATGTTCAGCCGCGCGCGACGGCGCTGATCGACAGCATCGAAGGAGAAATCAGCGCGGTGCAGGCAACGCTCGCCGAGGTAGCGGACCCCGTCGACGTTCTGGTTTACGACAGCGGTCATGACGGCATCTACACTACCGGACAGGCGCTTCAGACCGCGTTGATCGAGCTTGCCGGCGGCCGCAACATTTTCGACGACATCGATGACACCTGGGCCATGGTGAGCTGGGAAGAGGCTGTCGTGCGCAATCCGGAGGTCATCGTAATCAACGACTATGGCGAGACCAGCGCCGAAGCCAAGATCGCCATGCTCAAGGACCGCCCGGCATTGGCGAGTATTCCCGCCATAGAAAACGACCGCTTCGTTGTGCTGCCGCTTCCCGGCGCATTCGAAGGCGTGCGCAATGCCGATGCAGTGCGCACCCTTGCCGAGGGCTTCTATCCGGACCTGTTCCGGTGACCGCAGGAACGGCGGCAGCACCGACAACGGCGGCACAGACACCGGCAGCGGGGCGCCCGGCGTGGGCGCGTGTCCAGACTGTCCCGATCTCGTTCGTCGTGCCGGCGCTCGCCGCTGTGTTGTTTCTGTCGATCACACTGGCGGTCACGATCGGGCCGGTCCAGGTACCGATGACAACGGTCTGGCGGATCGCGCTGGCCAGGATCACCGGCGAAGCAGGCGACTGGAGCACGGCCGAGGCCAACATCGTCATGATGCTGCGCTTGCCGCGTGTGCTGCTGGCGGCGGTGGTCGGCGCCGGATTGGCGGCGGTCGGGGTCGCGATGCAGGCCGTGGTGCGCAACCCGCTGGCCGACCCCTATATTCTGGGCATCTCATCCGGGGCTTCGGTGGGTGCGGTGGCCGTGCTGGGTCTGGGCTGGCTTTCGGCGCTGGGGCTCTACGGGGTTTCCGTCGGTGCTTTTCTGGGCGCGATTGCCGCTTTCGTCCTCGTTTTTCTGGTGGCGAATGCCGGTGGCCAGATGTCGCCGCTGCGGCTGATCCTGGCGGGTATGGCGTGTTCCTATACACTTGCCGGCCTGACCAGTCTGATCGTGTTGACATCGGACAACCGCGAACTGGCGCGGGCGGCGATGGAGTGGCTGCTGGGCAGTCTCGGCGGCGCCCGATGGGCCGATCTGGGACTGCCAGCCATTGTTCTGATCGCCGGGACCATCTATCTGCGATTTTCGGCGCGATCGCTGAACGCCCTGCTGATGGGCGACGAGACGGCGGCGACGCTGGGGGTCGACGTCCACAGCCTGCGGCGGGTCCTTTTCGTCGTCCTGTCGCTGCTGACCGGAATCATGGTCGCGGTCAGCGGTGCGATCGGGTTCGTCGGCCTCGTCATCCCGCACATGGCGCGCATGCTGGTAGGGTCGGATCATCGGCGCGTGGTGCCGGTGGCAATTCTGGTCGGGGCGATCTTCCTGGTCTGGGTCGATGTCGGCGCGCGGATGGTATTCGCGCCGGTCGAATTGCCGGTCGGTGTCATCACGGCGCTGCTCGGCGGGCCGTTCTTCATCTGGATGCTCGCCACGCGCCGCTGGCAGCCAAAGGGGACGTCATGAGCCGCGTCTCTGCTCAGAATATCTCCATCGACATCGACGGTCAGCGGATCGTCGACGCCGTCGATCTCGACGTCGAGTCCGGCACCTTCGTCGGATTGGTCGGTCCCAACGGCAGCGGCAAATCGAGCCTGCTGCGCACGATCTATCGTGTATTGAAGCCGCGCACCGGCCGAGTGACCGTTGATGGCGAGGATATCTGGGCCCTCAGCGCCCGGGAAACTGCCCAGCGCGTGGCCGTCGTCGCACAGGAACGCATGGGCGAATTCGATTTCACCGTCGGGGAACTGGTTCTCATGGGGCGGCATCCCCACCAGGGGATGTTCGACTCAGACACGGCCGAGGATCAGCAGATCGTTGATCGCTGTCTTGATCTCGTCAGTATGCACGACCGGCGGCACCGGCAATTCATGAGTCTGTCCGGGGGTGAGAAGCAGCGCGTGCTGATGGCGCGGGCCCTGGCGCAGCGCGCCCGGTTCATGGTCCTGGATGAACCGACCAATCACCTGGATATCCGCTATCAGCTCGATCTTCTGGGGCTGATACGGCGTCTGGACGTGACCGCGCTGGCGGCGCTGCACGATTTGAACCTGGCGGCGCGCTATTGCGACCGGATCGTCATGCTCAGCGACGGTCGGGTCGTGGCCGCCGGGACGCCGACGGAAGTGCTTACCGCCGAGCGAATCGCCGAGGTTTACGAGGTCGGGGCCGACGTGATCGCCGGGGGCGACGGCGTGCCGCAGATCCGGTTTTTCCCGCTCGCGGCTACGGCCTGATTCCGGCCGGGGGCGGCAAGCGGTTCAGGAGTCCGGAGAGACATCATCGGGCGGCTGATCATAGAGGATCACGTTCAACAGCGAGCTGTGCACTTCGATCCCGCCATTGTACGAAATCAGGCCGAGCTTCCTGAATTTGTTCATGAAATAGCTGACCCGCGCCCGTGTCGTTCCGATCATCTGGGCCAGCGTCTCCTGGCTGATCTTCGCGATGACCGGCTCGGGCTTTCCTTCCTGGCCGAATTTCGCGAGTAGCAGCAGTGTCCGGGCCAGGCGCTTTTCGCTGGAATTGAAGAGCTGATCGACGAGGTCCGCCTCGACCCGGGCCGCCCGGCCAAGCAGATGGGCGGTGAACAGTTCCGAGACCGCCGGATCGTTCCGGATCAGGCGAAGAATGGTCTCCTTCTCGATGCGGGTTACGACGGCTTCGGTCATGGCGCGGGCCGTAGCGATGCGCTGATGCTGCCCGGCGAGACAGCCTTCGCCGAAGAAATCGTCCCGGCCGAGCATGGCGACCACGGCTTCCTTGCCCTGTTCCGACACGACGCTGATCTTGATCTGTCCCTGCTGGATGAAATAGACCGCATCGCAGGCGTCCCCCTGAGAAAAGACGGTCTCGTCCTTTCGATAGTCGGCAACGCTGCGGCCGTCCCCCACCTTGGCAAGAAACGTTTTGGCATCGAAATCCCGGCCAGGGTCTGTCGGCATGGTCGTCGATCCTTTCAATCCGGCTGCTCGGATGCTAATAAGTTGCCGGTCTGGGGAAAGTGTTCAATATTGCTCAGACATCTCCGCGCGCCCGTGGTTTGTTCCCGCTCCCGAATCCGCGATTTCGGCTTTCCGACCATTGGGATTCGGTTTTGGCATACTGCAGGATGGGTAGGTTCACACCGCACACCCTACGCTCCCTTATCATACCATGGTCATACTATGGTGACAGTATGCAGCGTCGTCCCTGCAAACCTTGACGAGTGGCCGATCGCCGGTTCTGCAGTAGCAAGCCGGTCGGTGCGGTCACTGAGGAAACCGTGAATGTCTGAACAAGTGTCGAGTGACCAGGTAGCGCCCGACCCCCGTCAACTCATCCGTGCCCTTGCCCCCTATCGGGTTTCCAGCAACACCCGCAGCCTCGTCGAACTGGCGATCACCTTCATACCCTTCGTGCTTTTATGGGCGCTCATGTGGGCCGCCCTGGATGCGGGGTACTGGGCAGGCTTTCTGCTGACGATACCGGCAGCCGGCTTTCTGGTGCGCCTGTTCATGATCCAGCATGACTGCGGGCACGGCTCCTTTTTCCGGAACCGACGGGCCAACGACTGGGTTGGCCGGATCATCGGCGTCCTGACACTGACACCATATGATTTCTGGCGGCGGTCGCATGCCCTGCATCATGCGAATTCCGGCAATCTGGATCACCGGGGCATCGGGGATATCGATACCCTGACGGTGCGCGAGTACGAGGCCCGTACGCCTCTGCGGCGACTTTACTATCGGCTTTACCGGCATCCGTTCGTCATGTTCGGCATCGGACCGGCCTATCTCTTCGTGTTCAGCCACCGGCTGCCGACAGGCTCGATGAACAGCGATCGGCGTGTGCTGATAAGCGCGATGACAACCAATGCATCGATCGCCCTGCTGGCGGGGGCGGTCATGTGGTTCGGCGGGGCGGCGACCTTCCTGATGGTTCAGGTGCCGATCACGCTGCTCGCCGCCTCCATCGGCGTCTGGCTGTTCTATGTTCAGCACCAGTTCGAGGAGACGTTCTGGGAGCACGACGAGAACTGGCGTTTTCATGACGCCGCGCTGCATGGCAGTTCCTACTACGAACTGCCGGGCATTCTACGGTGGTTCACGGCCAATATCGGCGTCCACCACGTCCACCACCTGTCGAGCCGGATTCCGTATTACCGTCTTCCCGACGTCATGCGCGATCACGCCGAACTGCGCTCGATCGGCCGCCTTACCATGATGGAGAGCTTCCGGTGCGTCCGGCTCGTGCTTTGGGACGAGGATGAGCGCCGTCTGGTGTCGTTCCGGGAGGCGCATGCGCGATCGGATCCAAAAAACCACACCTCTGTCAAACCGGAGACGGCCTGACGGGTGCTCCGGTCACATCAGTGCCCGAGCGGAAGGGGGACGGCGGCGGCACGGTGGTGGAGATGCGGAAGTCGGTATGCTAGCGTCACCTTTGACTTTCGCAGATACAGGCGTCCCCTTGTCCCGGCAAAGATTCCATTTCATTCGTCATGCACAGTCCATGCACAACGCTCTGGCCGAGTCGTCGATCGGCGATCCGATGGTCCGCGATGCGCCGCTGACCGATCTCGGTCACGAGCAGGCACGGGCGTTGCAGGAACGCTTCTGCGGCGTCGATGATATTGAACTCGTCGTCATCTCTCCCCTTACGCGGGCGATTCAGACAGCACTCTGTGCCTTCGATGGTCACTCGGCGCCGAAACTGATCATCGATACGCATCGGGAGTATCTGGACAATTACTGCGACGTCGGCCGGGCGCCTGCCGAACTTGCGGCCGAGTTCGGGATGCTGGCGTTCGATCATCTGCCGAATCCCTGGTGGTATGTCGATTCCGCAAGCACGGCCCCCTATGAGAAAGAGCCGCAGGATGTCTACGCCCGGCGAATCGAGGCGTTCGCGCTCTGGCTCAAGGCGCGGCCCGAGCAGCGCATCGCCGTAGTCGGCCACGGCAACTTTCTGTACCGGTTGACCGGGCATGTGTTCGCAAATACCGAAGTGCTCGTCGGAGAACTCTGACGGGATCCTTCAGTTCCAATGGATTTGATTTAAAAAGTAGTTGTAAAATTTGATGGCCGCGTGCGAGTGTTCGCCGTGATGGGCAGCACGCTTCCACAATGACGAGAACAAGGAGGTATTGCCCGACCCGGAACGCGGCAGTCCTCCCATGAAAAAAACGACCTTTGTGTCTCGGTTCCTTCTGGCGGGGTCTGCGATGGCGCTCGCCCTGGCCGCCGTCGGCAGTACCCGGAATGCCGACGCAGCCCCCGGCGATGGGGTATGCGCAGACCGGACGTCTGGCGGCCCGGATCAAGTCGTTTCAGTGATCATTTCCCACGACCATTCTGTTTGGGACGAGGCGTTTGCATTCTGCCAATCTCTTTCCGCCGATGACGTGGCCTCCGGTACGATCCGGAATTCAGCCGAATTGCGCTTGGTTGCCAAGGCCCGGACAATCGACGATGCTGCCCAGTTATTCAACGTCCGGTCATTGCACCAGTATGCGCACTCGGAAACCGGTCTGAGCCTGAGCGCATTGCTGAATAATGGCGTGATCGGTGTGGAGACAACCTCCGTCAGCAGTTCAGTCGCGACGAGAAGCGGCCCGATCGGGTTCGCGCGCGCACGGGCAATCGCCGGCGCCGCGGGCATTCATGCCATTCGCCAACTCTCTCTTTCGGAAAGCGGGGATAGTATTGCCATCCTCGACAACCGTGGCGTCGTTCGGGCCGTGAATGCGGGATCGGCCACGGCCGGGGCAGAAGCGACCACTGCCCGGGCGGTGGCGGCATCGTTGCATGGGGGAATCCGGGGTACGCGCCAGAGAGTCGAGAGCGAAAACGGCGACAGCCTCGCGCAGCTGGACAACACCGGCACTGTCGAGACGCAGATCATTGCCGACGCCGCCGCCGATGCCAGGGGGCTTGGCGGTTCGGACGACGAGGTGACTGGTAGGGCCCGTTCGTTGATCGCTGCGAGCAGCGGGATCAATCAGGTAGCCGCAACCGGGCAGGTAGCCGCAACCGGGGCCGGCGACAGTATTGCCAATGTCGACAACAGCGGCCGTGTGGCTGCCGGGGCGACGGCCGGGTCGGATGCGGCGGCCACCGACGGCGATCTTTCTACGGCGACCGCGATCGCGACCATTCGGGAATTCGGCGGTATTGCCCAGCGGGCGGAATCACTCGACGCCCACGGACTTGCGGTTGTCTCGAACAGCGGCCGTGTCGAGGTGGAACTCGACAGCCGGGCACAGGCCCTGGCCGGGGGCGCCGACGCCGAAGCAACCGCAGCGGCGATTTCCAGACGGATTTTCGGTATCGGTCAATCGTCCCTGTCCGAGGACGGCGATACGTTCGCCGCCATCGACAATGCCGGCCTGGCGTCGGTCCGGGTCTCGGCCATGGCCGACGCCAGAACCCAGGCAGATGCCGAGTTTTCGGGCGCGCAATCGGTCGCCACAATTTTCGATGCCTGGGCCCTTGCGCAATTGTCGGAGTCTGAAAACGGCGACAGCGTCGGATCCGTGGTCAATTCCGGGTCGCTCGCTCTCGACCTTTCCGCCGTGGCGCGGTCCCTGGTAAGGGGCGACGATGCCGGCTCGGCAACGGGCGCTGTTGTCTCCTCCAGTGCGGGCATCCGGCAGGAAGCCTCTACCGAAACAGGCAGGGCCGTGGCCGTCGCAGAGAATAGCGGCCGGCTGACCGTTCGTGCCGATCTCGACGCGCAGGCAACGGCCCAATCCGACGCCGTCACGGACGGCGCACTGGCTGCAGCCGGAGCCGACGCCATCTTCGGCATCGACCAGATCGCCGATTCGTCGAACGGGGCTTCGGCAACCCTCGACAACAGCGGCATTCTTTTCGTCGAAGGCCGGGCCCGAGCCGAGACGGATGGGGCGTTCGGCGGCGCCATGGCGGCCGCGGCGGATGCAGAAGTGTATGGTATCAACCAGGACGCGTTTGGCGACGGTGTCTCGATACGCGGCGCCAACTCCGGCCGGATGACGATCGCTGCGTCGTCGCGGGCGATCTCCGAAGGTCCAGCAATCGCCGTGGCCGGCGCCACGGGCGTCCGGCAATCCATGGGCACCGGCACGGCCCGGTTCCTCAACAGCGGTTTCCTGTCCGTCAGCGCCGATGCTGAGAGCTCGACGACCGGGGCGGCGAACGCCGTGGCAGCGGCGCGCGGTATTGTCGTCGAAGGCGATGCGGCCGATGCGGACAGTGACATCGGAAATACCGGTGAATTGTGGGTCGAAGCCCGCGCGGCGGACGGCGGGGGCGCGGCACAGGGCATCCATATCGATCTGGACTTGTTTGCTGGCGAGATCCGAAACGAAGGCGCGGGCGCAAGTCTGTTAACCCTTGCCGAGGGGGCGACCACGGAGTCGGTCGCCATCGGCTTTGCCGACGACACGGAGATCGGTGCCGGTACGATGATCGTAAACGACAGTGCACGCTTGATCGCCGGACGATCCGACGGACCGGGCGAAGCGGTGCGTCATGGCATCGCGATAACCCTGATCGATTCTGACGGCGACCCGCTTCCCGGCGCGCCCGCCACGATCAGGCTGATGGGGTCCGAGGGTCCGGCAACGATCTTCGGCAAGATCAATATCCGGCCGCAGGACCGTATCGAGGTCACCAATGGGCTGACGCAGTTCGGCGGCGTGGTGAACAATCCGGTAAGGCGGGGCACGATGGCCATCGGCGATGGTGGTGCGTTCCTTCTGTCGTTGGACGACGTCAACGGTGCGTCGCAAATCAATGTCGACCGTTTCGAGCAGGGTCCCGACGGCACCGTGATATTCGAGATCGCACCGGCGGCCGGCAGCGCCGCTGCCGGTCCGCCGGGCAATGTCATCGGCCAGATCAACGCCAATACCGTCTCGCTGGACGGCGCCGCTCAGATCAGACCCCGCGCCGGTTTGTATGGCAACGTCGTCAGCTATCAGAACGTCGTTACCGCCACCGGTGCCCTGACCGGGCGCTGGCAGTCGATCACCTCAGCGACGCCGTTGCTTGTCGCCCGCGATAACAGGGGCGGCCGATCGGCTGGAAACCTTATCCTGAGTCTGGATCGTGTCGGATTCGACGCGGTCGATGGCCTGACCCGCAACCAGCGGGCCGCGGGCCAGGGGCTGGAGGGCAGCTACGGCCAACTGCTGTCCGGGGCGAACGCCGCCTCGGACTATGCGGCATTGGTGGCGGGCCTGTTCGAACTCGATGCCGACCAGTACCGCGAGGCGATCGACGATTTGCATGGGTCGCAGTATGCGCAGGGCATGTACTCGATCGCGACGTCGCTGGACCTGCTTGCCGGTGCGGCGGCCAACCGTCTGGATCGCGGGCCGCTGACAGCGACCCCGCCTGGCGACGAGGCGCGGGACGACAGCGGTAGCACGACCGCAACCAGCCGCGACGGGCTCAGCGCCATGTGGATCGCGCCCCAGGGGTCGTGGGCCGAGATCGATGGCGATGTCGAGGCGCCCGGCTTCGATCACGCCCGCTTCGGGCTGCAAGCCGGCGTGGAGCATCAATTCACCCCGTCGATCCGGGCCGGATTTGTTGGTGGGTACTATTCGGCGGATCTGGATTTCATCGATGACGGCGGGTCGCTGTCCTATGACGGCCCTCAGTTGGGCATTTTCGGGCAGATGGATCTCGGCGCCAGCTATCTGCGCGCCATGGCGGGCTATGGCAGCTATCGGGGCAGTGCGCATCGCGCGATCGATGCCGGGCAGGCAGAAGGCGTCCTGACGGGCGAATTCGATGCCGATGCCTGGTCGGTCGGCGCCGAGGCCGGTCACGAGCTGGCGCTGACCGCGACGACGATCACCACCCCCTATGCCGGGCTGAGCTTTGCCAGCGGCCGGTATCAGGCGTTCGAGGAACGGGACGCGGGCACCGGGGCGGCACTGCGCATCAGCGGTGGCTCGGAGCGTCTGACATCGGATATCGGTCTCCGGATCGAGGAACGGGTCGACTGGGGCAACGGCCAGAGCCTGCGGGCGTCGGGGCGTGTCGCCTGGCTGCGCGACCTCAACGGCGATCCCGACAGCTTCGATGCCGCCTTCGCCGCCATGCCCGGCAGCGGGTTCGCGGTGCGCGGATCTGAACGCTCGCCCGATACGGCGGCATTCGACCTGGATCTGACCTGGAGATGGGAAGGAATCGCGGATATCGGCGCCAGCTATCGCGGCCGCTTCAACGCCGAAGAGACCGACCACGGCCTTTCGGCGCAGGCAACACTGCGGTTCTGACGGCGCTGTTCAGTTTACAGGGACCGCCACGGTGTCGACGGCGGCGCGGACGAGGTCGGGGCGGGTGATGCCCTTCAGTCCTGCCTCGGCGCCGGGAATAATACGGTGGGCCATCACGGGAACGGCCAGATCCTTGACGTCGTCCGGGATCACATAGCCGCGCCCGCGGATGGCGGCCAGCGCCTGGCAGGCGGTATAAAGCCTTTGGGCGGCGCGCGGGCTGGCACCAAGGCGTATGGCGGGATGCTCGCGGGTGGCGCGCACGACGCGGACCAGATAGCGGCGGATGGTTTCCTCGACCCGCACATACCGGCAGAGTTCGCGCAGGCGCAGCAGCGTTTCCCCCGTCATCACCGGCGACAGGCCGTCCAGCGGGTTGGTGCGTTCGAATCTCAGGATGATCTCTTCTTCCTCCTCCTCGGTCGGGTAACCGTGGCCGAGTGTAACGAGGAAGCGGTCGAGCTGGGCTTCGGGCAGCGGGAACGTGCCTTCCTGTTCCGCCGGGTTCTGGGTTGCCATGACCAGGAACGGGCGGGGCAGCGTGTGTGTGGTGTCGTCGACCGTCACCTGGCGCTCCTCCATTGCTTCCAGCAGGCAGGCCTGGGTGCGGGGTGTCGCGCGGTTGATTTCGTCGGCGAGCACGATGTTTGCGATCACCGGGCCGGGGCGGAATTTGAACGCGCCGTCGCGCTGATCGTAGACATTGATGCCGGTCACGTCGGACGGCAGCAGATCGGGCGTGAACTGGATGCGCTTGAAGCTGCCGTCCAGGCACCGGGCCACGGCCTTGGCCAGCAGGGTCTTGCCCATGCCGGGAATATCTTCCAGTGCCACATGCCCCTCGCATAGCAGGGCAACGACCACCAGCGTGATGGTGTCGCGCCGGCCGACGATGACCTGGCCAACGGCATCGATCAGTTGGTGCGCCGCGGGTTTCACGGCCGCCGCGGCGTCCTCGCCGGTCGGCATTTCGGCGGCGGCTCGGTGCGTCAGGTCATCGGCGTCGGGCATCGTCTTGGTCCATATTGGTTGGCTGGCCGGATGGCTGGTCAGTTGGCGGGGAATCGGGGCGATAGGGTACCTTGTCGAGGGAGCGCCGGATCTTCTTCCACAGACGATCAAGACGGGCGCTCGGATGCCGGGTGACGGCGCCATAGCGATCGGCCATGAAACGCCGGGTCAGCACATGCATGTCGCCGCCGGTGCCGGGCCAGGTGCCCTTCATCCGGCCGGCATATTCCAGCGGCGTTTCGCTGGCCCGCCGGGGCCAACCGCGTGCCGTCAGTCGGGCCAGGAGCGTTCGATACAAGCGCCGCTCGGCCGTCGGCCGTTCGCTGCGCGTCCAGCCGAACGTGAGCCGTTGGCGCCAGCGCCGCGCCCACGCCGCAAGCCCCTCGATCAGTGCCGCACATATGGCCAGGAATGTGGCACCGAAGCGGCGTCGGGATCGGTCATAGGCCAATCCCGGCGTGCGCTGGATCCGCTGGCGCAGCCAAGCGATCAGGTCGCGCAGATTGACCAGCAGCATCAAGGCGATCATTACGGCGAAGCCGCCGAAGAACATAATGCCGAACAGCGTGCGCATCCAGGCCATGGGTTGAAAGACCGGCGCCTGTGGTTCGGGTCGGCCTGACATTGGCGCCGCGTCCGGCGGCGGCAGGTCCATCGGTTCGGTGTCGGGGTCCGGGAACAACGATAGAAACCAGATAACAACGGCTACGACGGCCGACCACAACCGGGCGAGCAGGTCGAGCCCGGCCTGCAGCACCGCCGGGTTGAGGGCGACCATGACCGCGCCGGCGAAAATCAGCACCAGCGCCAGGCCCAGAATGGCGCCGGCGGGGTCGCGGCGGCGACCGTCGCGGCTGCCCGCCCGCGTGTGCCAGAGCGCCAGAAGCCCGGTGCAGACGAAGACGACGGTCACCGCCACAGCGCCGGGCAGGTCGATGCCGCGCAGTGCCGCCAGCCCGTGGACGGCAAGCAGGGCGGCCAGCCCGATCTGGAAGCCCAATCCGACGACATAGCCGTCGATCTGCCGGCCGGCGAGCATGGTGCCGCGAACCCAGCAGAAACCGACAATGGCCGCGATGGCAATGGAGCGATGGGCCGCGCGGTCGTCAGCCAGCCACGATCCGATCGATCCGAGCCGCAGCGATGCCGGGGCGGTGAGATCGGGAACCAGCAAGGCGATGGCGCCGGACGCCACAACTGCGTATGCCAGGGTGGTAGCGGCGACGCGCCAGACCGGGCGGTTCAGGCGGTCGATCTGCCCACTGGCCGCGGTCGCCACCGGATAAGCCAGTACCACGGCGGCAAGCATCGTGTGAGGCGTGCCGGTAATGAAGCCGTCCGTCAAAAGGGCGACGGCGGCGATCCAGGCCATTTCCATTGCGATGAACAGCGCCAGCCCGATCATGCGGCCACTCCGTTGCCGGTATCGAGCGACAGTTGGCGGACCGGAAACGAGACCGCCGGGATAGTGCCGTCACCGGTCCGGAGCAGCACGACCGGTCGTCCGCGGCGATTGATCGCGTCCAGCCGGGCAAGGGCCGCGATCGGCAGCGTGTCGGCGATCACCGCCAGCGTCGCACCGGCGCCGAATCGCCCGACGCGTTCATCCAGAAACGCGGCCAGCGGTTCGGTCGGTCGGCGCTGCAGGCGGGCCAGGGCCTCCAGCAGCATCATTTCGCGGTCGGCTTCGCGGCCGGGCGGGATCAGGATCGCGCCCCGGTCGGGTGCCTGATGGCCGTTGGAATAGAGCCCGACGGCGCGTCGGCGGCCGAGTTCGCGATGCGCCAGCGAGGCCGCTGCGCTTACGCCGATCTCGAAGGCGCGATCGGCCTCCGGACCGGCGAAGCCGTCGGCTGCCAGCAGCACCACCGTTTCCAGCGCGACGGTCGGCTCGAACACCGTCGCCTGAAGCTGGCCGGTACGTGCCGACGCTTTCCAGTGAATCGCCTTGAACGGCGTTTCCGGCCCATATTCGCGAATGCCCATGGGGCGGCTGGGATCTTCGAACAGTCGGCGCGGGTCGCGCGTGTTGCCCAGCGGATGGCGCGCAGGCAGGCCCAGATCGCCCAGTGCCTGAATGCGCGGATAGACAATAACGGCGTCGTCGCCGGTCGTGGTGCGGCTGCGCACGAACAGGCCGAATACGTCGGCGCTGGCGACTTCCAGACCCGGCAGCGGATACCAGCCGCGCTTGTGGCACGCGAACCTGCGGGTCAAGGTCGCCGTCTGATACCACCCCAGAGGTGTCTCCACCGTCAGTCGCCGCGTCTCGGCCGTCGGACCGTCGGTCAGGGCAGGATCGGGGCCAGTGTCGTCCTTGCCGGGGATCGGGGCGGGCGAGAGCGCGCGCGGCAGGATCTGTTCCGCGCGCACCCAACTGAGCGGCAACGGCTTGGCGTTGTCCAGAGTGATTGTCAGCGTGACAGTGTCGCCGGGAAACGCGCGCCGGCCGGAGAGGCTGCGTTCGGCGGTAAGGCCGGTCAGTGCCAGGGCGGCCCAGCCGCGGGCGATCAGACCGGTACCGGCGACCAGCGCCCCCAGCAGTGTCACCGCCGTCATGCCATACCAGGCCCCGGCCAGCGTCAGCGCTGCCAGAACGCCGATACCGGGCCAGCCGAAAAGCGCCAGCCGGGCGCCCGGAGAGATACGCCGGTCGCTACCGGAAGAGGCGATCGGGTCCGTCACGAGGCGGACTTCTCCAGATCGGCCGACGCCGGTACCATGGTCAGAAAAACGGTCAGACCGATGATCATTGCCCCGGTGGGAATGGCGGCAAGCGCGAGCACGGTGTTCTGGCCCATGATCCCGGCGATCACCAGTGCGACCGAGCCCAGACCCATCTGCAGGAAACCCAGCAATGCCGAGGCCGAGCCGGCGATATGCGGAAACGGTGTCAGCGCACCGGCCATCGCGCCCGGCATCGACAGGCCGATACCGAGCGTCAACATCATCATCGGCGTGATCATCGATACGACCGTAACGATTCCGGTGGCGACGGCGCCGACCAGGAGGGCGCAGCCGAGACACGAACAGCCGGCGCCGATCAGCACCATCCTGCGCATGCCCCATCGGCCGGATTGCCGCCGCGCGATCGTCGCCCCGGCGAAATAAGCGCTGGTCGTCAGCAGGGTCAGCCAGCCGTAATTGGCGGTATGGACGCCCAGCACATCGATGAACACGAATGGACCGACCGCGGCGAACAGGAACAATCCGGCCAGCATGCAGGCGTTGATGACGGCGAAGCCGACGAATTGCGGCGTCACCAGCATGGTGGCGAAATTTCCGGCCATGCGTGTGGGGTCCAGGGCGCCGGGGTCCTTGTGGACATTGGTTTCAGGCAGCGACCGATAAGTCAGCGCGGCAAGCAGCAGGCCGCATAACGTGTGGAAAACGAAAATCGCCCGCCAATCGAGCCAGGCGGTCAGATAGCCGCCCAGGATCGGGCCGATTGCCGGCGCGATGGTCAGCGCCATGCCGATCGCGGCCATGACCCGCGCGGCGGCCGCGCCGTCGAACAGGTCGCGCACGATGGCACGCGCGATGACCGCACCGGCGCACACCCCGATTGCCTGAACGAACCGGGCCGCGATCAGCCATCCGATGCTCGGTGCCAGGGCCGCGGCCAGGCTGCCGGTGACGAAAATGGCCAGCCCTGCCATCAACACCGGCTTGCGTCCGAACCGGTCCGACAGCGGGCCGTGGACCAGCTGGGCGACAGCAAAGGCGATCAGATAGATCGTCAGCGTCAGCTGGACCATGCCCACGGTCGTGTCCAGTGTCCGGGCCAGAGCCGGCATCGCCGGGGCGTACATGGACATGGAAATCGGGCCGAGGGCCGTGAACAGTGTCGTCAACGCCGTGATGCCGCCCACTGTCAGACCGTGGCGCGACAAAAGGTCCTGATCCGCCGCCGATGCGGCGTCGCGATCGGACCGGGTCCCCGGGGTCATCGGCCGGCTGCCTTCTCGCGCCCAGCATGCTGGGTTCTGGCTCGGGACAGATTGCTGCGGATATGGTCGGCGACGCGGGTGAAACGCTCGACTTCCTCCGGCTCCAGGCCGTCCAGCGCCTCGGAGCGCACGATGCCGGCGATTTCCGCCATTCTCGCCAGATGCGGTTGCGCATGGGCCGTGAGCGACAGCCTGTGAACCCGCCGGTCGTCGGGGTCCGGCGATCTTACCACCAGTTCGGCCGCGACCAACCGATCCACCAGCCGGGTGACCGTCACCGGATCGACTTCAAGCAGGCAGGCCAGTTCGGCCTGGCTGATGCCGTCATTACGATCGAGATTGGCCAGCACGGACCATTGGGCGCGGCTGAGGCTGCCGGGGCCGGCCTTGCGCTCGAACGACAACCGCATCAGCCGGGCGATGTCGTTCAGCAGGAACCCGATGCCAGGTGAATCCGACATTGCTTATTCCAATATTATTAGCGAGCTACTAATTAGCAGGCCAATAACTGGCATCGAATGTCGCTTTCGGCAAGCGGTCGATTCCGCTTCCGGTCACCAGTCAGCTACTTGATCGGCTTCGCTCTGAGCCGCCGGGTTCTGTCGCGCCGGACCTCGGCATCAGTGATGCCCGCCCAAACGAAATCTTCCAGGGTCGAGTCGGGTGCCAGCACGTCGCGAAGCAGCATCTGGGCGCCGCGCTGGTCGCTTTCGCGCCAGCGCCGGCCGCGCGCGCTAACGGCGGACAACGCGACCGGGGCACCTTCATGCATGAACGGCGTGTGCAGCGGGCGATAGTAATAGACGGTTTCCGGTGTCGGCAGGGCGTCGATGGCGAGATCGACGGCTTCCACACTGGAGAACGCATAGTCGTGCGGCCCTTCGGTCTCGTGCATGCGATCCAGTTGCGACGGCGTCAGCCAGTTGACAGCGATGGTGGCCATGGTTCCCGGCGACGGGTACAGGCAGGCCGGAAGGGAACCGTAGCTCGCGATATGGCTGCCGTAGACGACGTCCCAACCGGTTATCAGCGCCCGTGTCACCGGGATTGTCGTGCCGGTGGGCCAACCCTGGTATTTCCGCGCCAGTTGGGCCGGCGCCCGATTAGACCCGAATGCCAGCACGGGAATGCGGCCGTCGCGCTCGATGTCTGCCTGAAAATGAGCGGCCAGCGGCTGGGCGTTACCATCGACGAACAGATAGCTGTGTTCCGGTGCCGGATAGGGATAGCCGAACGCCCGGTCAAGCCGGTTCTGCCGTTCTTCCGGCCGGTGTTCAGGCCCGTCCCTGTTCAGGAGTTCGGGAGCATGGCGGGACCAATGGTCAGTTGACGTCATGGGGTCGGCGTTGCCTTTCAGGGTTGCCGGCTGCGCGGCTCAGGATTGCCGGCAGCCGCGGGGTCAGCGGCGCAATGGGCTGTGCAGGGTGGCTATATCCCATGCCGGGCGCACGAACCAGTGCCGGCGCCGCTATCGCATCCGCAGAAACCCGGCCTGATTAAAAATCCTTGGTTGTAATAGAATGTGTTTTCAGCTAATCATTTTTCTAACTATCTATGCTAAGAAGCTTTCCCGATCAACCTCCGGTGCGCCCTCCATCGATGTCAGAAACGGTGTCGACCCAATGCCCCAGATCCAAACAGCAGCGTCGGGCAGCAGCGGTGGCAAGCGCGTGAGCGCCGGCGGCACATCCGGAGCCGGGGTCGGGGCCGGCACCAACGGCGTTCGCCGGCCTTCGCTGTTCCTTCTGGTCTCGATGACGGCATTGGGGCCGCTGGCCCTGAATATCTTCATGCCGTCGATGCCCGGGCTGGGCGAATATTTCGGCGCTCCCTATGGCGCCGTACAACTGACGCTGTCGGTTTATCTGGTCGGGATGGCGGTATCCCAGCTCATCTACGGTCCGCTCTCGGATCGCTTCGGGCGCCGGCCGCTGGTGCTCGCCGGATTGGCGGTCTATCTCGCCGGAACGCTTGCGGCCTTTCTGGCGCCGACGATCGAAATCCTGATCGCAGCGCGTTTCCTGCAGGCCATCGGTGGCTCGGCCGGCATCGTTCTGGGGCGCGCCATTGTAAGAGATCTGTATGAGCGGGACAAAGCCGCCAGCATGATTGCCTATGTCACCATGGCGATGGTCGTCGCGCCCATGGTCGCTCCGCTGATGGGGGGATTCATCGACACGGCATTCGGCTGGCGGGCCAGCTTCGCATTGCTGCTCGTTGCTGCCTGCGCTGTCCTTGCTCTCACCTGGCGGCGCCTGCCTGAGACCAACCACGAGCGTATCATGTTGCCGGGAATCGGCCGGATGGCCGCTACCTATGCCAAACTGCTGCGCAACCCCGTATTCCTCGGCTATACCGCGCAGACGGCGGCGATGACGGCCGGCTTCTTCGCGTTCCTCGGGGGCGCGCCCTATGTCGTGGTCGAACTGATGGACCGGTCGCCCGGCACCTATGGCCTCTATTTCATCATGACGGCGATCGGCTATATGGCTGGAAATTTCACCGCCGGTCGCATTTCGCAGCGTCTGGGCGTCGATCGCATGATGGCGTGGGGTGTGGCGGTGACGCTTTCCGGCGCGGTGTTGATGCTGCTGCCGGCGCTGGCCGGAATGAACCATCCGCTGGCCCTTTTTCTGCCGATGGTGATGATGACATTTGGCAACGGTCTGGTGCTGCCCAACGGCATGGCGGGCGCGATCAGCGTCAGCCCTGGCCTGACCGGGTCCGCGAGCGGGCTTTCGGGCTTCATCCAGATGGGCATCGGCGCAGCGGTCAGCGTCATCGTCGGTATCCTCGTTACGACCAGCGCGCTGCCGATGCTTATTGTCATCGTTGCGGTTTCCCTTGGCGCCGTCGGCGCCCACATCCACACCCGTAAGGCTCAGGGAAGGCAGGCCGACACGGCCGAACCTCCGGCGGACGGGGTCTCGTCAGGCGCCCGCTGGTGAAACGGCACAGTCAGGCCGGGTTCTGCCAGACCGGTACGGTAACCCGTCACGTCAACCCGCTATCGAGGGCTTGGCGCGGTCGCCGGAGTCTGATAGTCGGGGATATCGTATCGGGAACGCGCGGTGGAACGCCGCAATACAATTATTTGTAGGTGGGAGAAGGCAATGGCGCCAGCGACGTCGGATAATCTGGGATTTCTGGGCGACCTGATCGACAGGGCGTTAAAAGCCGGCGCCGATTCCGCCGATGCCATCGTTGCCGACAGCGTGGCGCTTTCGGTGTCGCAGCGCCTCGGCAAACCGGAAAAGCTTGAGCGGGCCGAATCCTCCGACGTCGAACTCCGGGTGCTCATAGGCCGGCAAGCCGCCATCGTCTCCACATCCGACCGCCGCGAGGCGACCATAGCCGAGTTGGTCGACCGGGCAATTTCCATGGCGCGCTCGGTCCCGGAAGACCCCTATAGCGGTTTGGCGGATCCGGAGCAGATCGCCTCGTCCTTCCCTGATCTCGACCTGAACGACGCCGCCGAACCCGAGGCGGAGGGTATGATCGACTATGCGCGCCGGGCCGAGGAAGCCGCACTGGCCGTCAGCGGTGTCACCAATTCCGAGGGTGCCGAAATGTCATGGGGCCGTACCGGCATATCCCTGGCGGCCTCGAACGGGTTCAGCGGCGCCTATACACGGTCTTCGCGGGGATTGAGTTGTGCCGTCATCGCCGGAGAAGGCACTGCGATGGAGGTCGACTACGACTATACGACGGCCGTCTACGCAGAAGACCTGGATCCGGCGGAAGATGTCGGACGGCGGGCGGGCGAGCGCGCTGTCAGCCGTGTCGGCGGGCGGAAGGTAAACACCAACCGTGTGCCCATCATCTTTGATCGGCGGGTTTCCAGCAGCCTGCTCGGCCACCTGCTCGGCGCCATCAACGGCGCCGCGGTCGCCCGGGGCACGAGCTTTCTGATCGACCGGCTCGGCCAGCCGGTTTTTGCGCCCGGCATTACCATCATCGACGATCCCTTCATTCCCCGCGGCCATCGGTCGAGGCCGTTTGACGGCGAGGGGCTGGCGCCGCGCAAGATGTCGATCGTCGACGACGGCGTCCTGACATCGTGGCTGCTCAGCCTGCGGTCCGCCCGCCAGCTTTCGCTCGCCCCCACCGGCCATGCCGGGCGCGGCGCGGGCTCCCCACCGAGCCCGTCACCGGCGAATTTTCATATGGCCGCAGGAAAGACGACCCGCAGCGATCTGATCGGCGGCGTCGAGCAGGGGCTGCTGGTCACCCAGATGCTGGGTTCGAGCATTTCCATGACGACGGGCGACTACAGCCGTGGCGCTTCGGGGTTCTGGATCGAGAATGGGCAGATCGCGTATCCGGTCAACGAGGTCACGATCGCTGGCAACCTGAAGGACATGTTCAAGGCGATCACGCCGGCCGACGACCTGGAATTGCGCACCGGTGTCGACGCACCGACCCTTCGCGTCGACGGTATGACCGTGGCCGGACGCTGACCCACGTATTCAGATCCGCGGTTTTTTCGGTGACAGGCGGTTGGACGGCGAGTCCCATCTACGGATCGCCCCCGGCATCGATCGGGCAACTGTGTTTATTGATGCAGCATCCGCCCCCAATCCCATCCCCGGAGGAGCGCAGCGACATCCGGCGGGGATCAGTGCCGGATAACGGTCTTGATGACCAGGGGTCCAACGATCTCCCGCCCGCTCCCATCATGATAGCAAAAGCGCGACACACAGGGGTCCACACGGGCAACGAGATCGTGGGAATTGTGAGCCCCGGAGTAGGGCCAGGACCCATAAAGGGGATTCCCCCGGCGGCGATGTTTTGATTCAATGACTCCGAAGGGAGATCATTGATGGATCAAGGCTATTTCTGGCTGAGCGACGAGCAGTTTTCGCGGCTTGAACCGCTGTTGCCACGGGATACCCGAGGCAAGCCGCGAGTCGATGACCGGCGGGTGATCGGCGGGATTATCCATGTGCTGATCTCCGGCTGTCGATGGAAGGATGCACCCGTGCTCTACGGCCCGCGCAAGACCCTCTACAACCGGTTTCAGCGGTGGGCCGCCGAAGGCGTCTGGGCCAACATGTTCCATGCGCTGGCGACAGCCGATGGCCCACCGGCCGAGTTACTGATCGACAGTTCAGCCGTGAGGGCGCACCGCTGCGCCTCCGGCGGAAAAGGGGGGCGGAGTCAGGCAATCGGCCGGTCGCGCGGCGGGCGGACCACCAGGATCCACGTCCTGACCGACACGGCCTGCCGCCCCATCGCCTTTCTGCTGACCGGTGGGCAAGTGGCTGATTGCAGGGCCGCCGACAGGCTGCTGGACGAGATGACGACCGTCGACCTGGTGCACGGGGACAAGGGTTACGACACCAACGCCGTGCGACGGAAAATCGAAGCCAGAGGCGCGGCGCCCAACATCCCGTCCAGGGTCAATCGCCGTTGGAAAAGCTGCTTCTCGCCCTACCTGTACCGCAGCCGCAACGCTGTGGAGCGCATGTTAGGGCGGTTGAAGGATTTCCGCCGCATTGCCTCTCGATACGATCGCCTCGCCGTCAACTTTCTGGTTGCCGTCCAGATTGCCGCCATTGCCAGCTACTGGTTATGAGTCTCGGCCCTAGGCCGTGGAGACGATTGCCTCAATCTGGGCGGCGAGCGTGTCCAGGTCGCTGAAGTTGCGGAAGCCGTCCGGCCCCATCCTCTTATTCAAAGTTGCGTCATTGACGTAATGCGGCCCACACGAGATTCTTTCAATCTAATTGCTTATTGTCTACTCACCAATGGTGTATGAAATTTGAACACAACTCAGATGACTGCCAAAATTCGCACCTTTATGCTTGATTGCCTACCCGCTATTGCGGTACCAAGGGATTTTAAGTTTCTTGAAGAAATTCCTAAGAGCAGCAACGGTAAGGCTGATGTGAGGATGCTACGTTAGTTCTCGCACAAGACGAATGAGTCAGATAAACTTTAAATATGCAGCGACGGAAAATTATCGAACAACATAGTATATATTTGGAATAATATTTTTAAAGAAGAAAAACTTGCACAGATTTCTAATTTATTTGCCATCATGAGCCATTCTATTCAATAGATCTTAATCGTCCAAGCGATTAACAAAACCTTCGAGTTAAATCGTCAGGTGGATCTGCTTTGGCGCCGGCCGAAGATTGCTTCAATCGCGGAACTAGTTTGAGAAGAAAAAAGAAAAGATCGCCATTCTCAACGATGACCACGGAAACTATCATGATTATTTCACTGTTGCTCACTTATGTTGTGATAATATCGCTTTTAATTGCGACGCCTGGCCCCCTTATGGCGTTAACCATGAGAAATGCTGTCCGATATGGTTATAGCTCAGTGTTTCCAACCTATCTTGGCGCAGTGGTTGCCAATCTAATCTGGGCGCTTGCAGCGTGGTTAGGTGTTTCGGCCTTCTTTGATTCATTCCCGACTTTGAAATCTCCGATCCAGATGGCAGGCGCCATCTACCTGATCTACCTTGGATATCAAATGTTAATATCTGCAATAAGGGTGATAGGGTCAAAAACCACTAGAGATAATGAAGTAATCCTAAATAGTCGCTTTGCAGAGGGATTTATAATCGACATACTGAACCCTAAAATGATCGTATTTTATACGTCGTTCTACACCCAATTCATTGTATTCTATCTATATATATCAACAGTTTCTATTATTATTTTCCATTCAGTGCTTGATAGGAATTTTCATAATGGCGGCATATGGCTACATTGCTATTCGCATAGCAGGGTGTAGGGAGGACTCTCCTGGTGGAAGACTCATTACTGTACTCAGTGGGTTGGCAATGATTGTCTTTGCAATTGCTACGGCAGCGCATACAACTTTCTCCTAGGGCCAGGACCCATAAAGGGGATTCCCCCGGCGGCGATGTTTTGATTCAATGACTCCGAAGGGAGATCATTGATGGATCAAGGCTATTTCTGGCTGAGCGACGAGCAGTTTTCGCGGCTTGAACCGCTGTTGCCACGGGATACCCGAGGCAAGCCGCGAGTCGATGACCGGCGGGTGATCGGCGGGATTATCCATGTGCTGATCTCCGGCTGTCGATGGAAGGATGCACCCGTGCTCTACGGCCCGCGCAAGACCCTCTACAACCGGTTTCAGCGGTGGGCCGCCGAAGGCGTCTGGGCCAACATGTTCCATGCGCTGGCGACAGCCGATGGCCCACCGGCCGAGTTACTGATCGACAGTTCAGCCGTGAGGGCGCACCGCTGCGCCTCCGGCGGAAAAGGGGGGAGCGGAGTCAGGCAATCGGTCGGTCGCGCGGCGGGCGGACCACCAGGATCCACGCCCTGACCGACACGGCCTGCCGCCCCGTCGCCTTTCTGCTGACCGGTGGGCAAGTGGCTGATTGCAGGGCCGCCGACAGGCTGCTGGACGAGATGACGACCGTCGACCTGGTGCACGGGGACAAGGGCTACGACACCAACGCCGTGCGACGGAAAATCGAAGCCAGAGGCGCGGCGCCCAACATCCCGTCCAGGGTCAATCGCCGTTGGAAAAGCTGCTTCTCGCCCTACCTGTGCCGCAGCCGCAACGCTGTGGAGCGCTTGTTCGGGCGGTTGAAGGATTTCCGCCGCATTGCCTCTCGATACGATCGCCTCGCCGTCAACTTTCTGGCTGCCGTCCAGATTGCCGCCATTGCCAGCTACTGGTTATGAGTCTCGGCCCGCAAAGCAGCCGCATAGCGTCCGGGGCTTGGGGCTCTGCGGCGCTGTCCTCTGGTCCCTTCCAAAAGAAGACGAGAGGCTCACACCGCCCTTGTCGCAGGGGCGGCGTGGTCGGCGACGGTATGGGCCAGCATCGCCGTCCGGTCGTGGGTCAGCTCGAACACGGTCCAGACTAGGGCGCCGACCAGTACAAAGGCGACGGCCTGATGTAGCGTGGCGATGGTCAGCGGCACGACAAGCAACAGCGTCGTGATGCCGAGGGCGATCTGAACGGCAACCGTGGCTGCTGACAACCCGAGTGCGGTGCGGCTTGCCGAATTCAGCGGTCTTGTCCTCCCGCGCCACCACAAGGCGATAATCACAATCCCGGTGCCGACCGCCAGCCAGCGATGGACGAATTGCACCATCGCCATGTTCTCGAAGAAATTGACCCAGAGCGGGCTGTAAGCGAGGGCGTCGCCGGCCAGGATCCGGCCCTGCATCAGGGGGAAGGTGTTATAGGAAAGCCCCGCATCCATGCCGGCGACGAACGCGCCATAGACAATGGTAATGCTCAGCAGCGCCAGCGCCGTCCAGGCATGACCCAGCAGACCCGTCTCGTCGACGCCGATTCGCCGTTGACCCCGAAGCACTGATAGCGCCAGCGCCAGCAGCAGGCCGAAGACGGCGAAGGCGAGGCCGAGATGAGCGGCAAGGCGATAGTGGCTCACCGACGGCCGGTCGACCAGGCCGCTCATTACCATGACCCATCCCATGACACCCTGGAGCGCGCCCAGTACCAACAGCCCGCTCAAGGCCCATTTCAGTCGTCCGTTCAAACGTCCGGTCAGCCAGAAGAATGCCAGCGGAACTGCGAAGATGACGCCGATCATCCGGCCCCACAATCGATGAAACCATTCCCAGAAGAAGATGAACTTGAAATCGTCCAGCGACATTCCGGCATTGACGACGCGATATTCCGGCGACTGTCGGTAGAGATCGAATACCCGTTGCCACTCGGCATCGGTCAGGGGCGGAATGGCGCCGATCAGCGGGCGCCATTCGACCATGCTGAGGCCACTGCCGGTCAGCCGCGTGATCGCGCCGATCACGGCCATGATCAGCACCGCAGCGGCGGTAACCAGCAGCCACGCAGTGATCGCGCGGCGCGTGCCGGTCGAGAGAGCTTCACCTTGCGCATCGGCGGCGATGGGCATCAGGGAGCGGCGTTCGATAGTGGCCACGGTCGAATGTCCCTTCGTTCCTGGCGGGCGCGTTGTTGGGGGCAAGCCTGCGGGTTTAAACGCGCCGCCCGGCTGCTTATATGCCGTCCTCCGGCACCGGGGTCAAACCGTCCGCCTGTCGCAGGCCCCAATTCCGGTGTTCGCGTGATGGAATTGGATAATTTACCGTTGAAGACTGGAAATATGTAGTTTATACACACCACGCTTTGTACGTATCCGCTGACTGCAGGTCGGCCATTCCTTGCCGTTTTATCCGCCGACGGTTAGCGTTCGGGTGTCGGTATCCACAAAAGCCCGGGTTCCTGTTTCACCCTGTAACGTGTCGCAATATGGACGATTTCGAATAATGAACAGCCAGATCGACCCACAGTCACTCAGCCAGTCGCCGGTTCCTGCCACCGAACCGGGTGGCGAGCACGAGACGGATGTCATCATTGTCGGCGCCGGGCCGGTGGGCCTGTTTGCGGTGTTTGAACTGGGGTTGCTCGATCTGAAATCGCATCTGGTCGATATCCTGGACAAGCCGGGCGGACAATGCGCCGAGCTTTATCCGGAAAAGCCGATCTACGACATTCCGGCCCTGCCTTATTGCACCGGCCAGGAACTGACCGACCGGCTGCTGGAACAGATCAAGCCGTTCTCGCCAACGTTCCATCTGGGTCAGATGGCAATCTCGCTGATCAAACGCGACGACGGCCGGTGGCAATTGACGACGGACGAGGGCACCACGCTGACGGCGCCGGTCCTGGTGATCGCCGCCGGCGGCGGCAGCTTCCAGCCAAAGCGGCCGCCGATCAAGGGGATCGAGGAATACGAAGACGAGAGCGTCTTCTATGCGGTCAGGAGGGTGGAAAAATTCCGCGACAAGAAGATCGTGATCGCCGGTGGCGGTGACAGCGCCCTCGACTGGACGGTGGCACTGAATGACGTAGCAAAACACGTCACTCTTGTGCATCGGCGGGACGATTTCCGCGCGGCGCCGGATTCGGTCAACAAGATGCGCGATCTCGTCGCGGCCGGAAGAATGGACTTCAAGGTCGCCCAGATTACCGACCTTGAGGGGGCGGACGGCCGGTTGAGCGGCGTCCGGCTCAAGAGCAAGGAAGACGGCGAATATTCGGTTGACTGCGAGGCCCTGCTTCCGTTTTACGGGCTGACCATGAAACTGGGGCCGGTGGCCGATTTCGGGATCAATCTGAATGAGAATCTGATCCCGGTGGATACCGAGAAGTTCGAAACCGATGTACCGGGTATTTTTGCCATCGGCGACATCAACAGCTATCCCGGCAAGCTGAAGCTCATCCTTTCCGGATTCCACGAAGGGGCGCTGATGGCGCAGGCCGCATTCCGCCTCATCCATCCCGACAAGCGCCTGCGATTCGAATATACGACGTCGTCCACCAACCTTCAGAAAAAGCTGGGGGTTGCATAGGCCGGATCACGGCCGGGCGCAGGGTGCGGACATGAGTGCAGAGCAAGACTATTTCATCATGGTCACCGACCATGAAGGTGTTGAACACAAGCTGGCGGCGGTCGAGGGCTGGCGGGTCATGGAAATCATCCGCGACCATGGCCTGGCGATAAAGGCCGAATGCGGCGGCGCCTGCGCCTGCGCAACCTGCCACGTCTATGTCGATGACGAATGGACCGGGCGCCTGTTTGAGCCGCGCGACGAGGAACTGGAGCGGCTCGACGATGCGTTCGAGGTCGAGGACAGTTCCAGGCTCTCCTGCCAGTTGCTGTTCAACCCGGAGTTGAACGGCCTGAAGCTGACCCTGGCGCCGTCGGACCTGTAGCCGCAGCGCCCGGAATCCGCCCACCCCATCAGAACAATGACAACTGGCTCTGGCTGCCCGGCGGTGTGAACAGATCCGTGCGCAGTTCCCAGCGCCGGGTGCCGAGGCCCGACTTGTCGCGGGCCTTGCGAAAGCGCGCCATGATCATTTCCGCCATCGGACCCTCGCCGCGCATCCGACTGCCGAAGCGCGGGTCGTTCAATCGGCCGCCGCGCGCGCCGCGCAGTGTGTTCAGGACCCGATCCGCCCGATCGGGAAAATGCTGACGCAGCCACGCCTCCATAATCGGTGCGACCTCATGGGGCAGCCTGACGAGAAGCGCGTTCGCGCCAACCGCACCGGCCGCGCTGGCCTCGCGGACGATCGCTTCGATTTCATGGTCGTTGATGAAGGGGATGATCGGCGACACCAGCACGAAAACGGGTATCCCCGCAGCAGAAAGCCGCCGGACCGTTTCGATCCGCCGTGCCGGGGTCGCAGCCCGCGGTTCCATGATGCGCGCCAGCGACCGATCCAGCGTCGTGATCGATAGGCAGACAGTCGCCAGATCGTCGCGTGCCAGTTCGCAGAGCAGATCGATATCGCGCTCGACGAGGGCTGATTTGGTGATGACGGAAACCGGATGCCGGCAATCGCTGAGAACCGCCAGACAGCCGCGCGTCAGTTCCAGGCGCCGCTCGATCGGCTGATAGGGATCGGTATTGGCGCCGATTGCGATTGTCGACGGCGTGTAGCCCTTTTTGCCAAGTTCAGCGCGCAGAAGACGGGCGGCGTCGGGCTTCTGGAACAGGCGGGTCTCGAAATCCAGGCCGGGGCTGAGGTCGAGATAGGCGTGGCTGGGCCGGGCAAAGCAGTAGACGCAGCCATGCTCGCAGCCCCGATACGGATTCACCGACCGGTCGAATGGCACATCCGGAGACTGGTTTCGGCTGATGATGGATTTCGCATGATCGATCCCTACATGAGTCTGCAGCGGGGGCGGCGCGTCGTCGTCCCAAGATGTTCGATCCCAGCCGTCGTCGAATGCCGTGGAATCAAGCACGGTATAGCGGTGAGAGACATTTGCCACCGCCCCCCGTGCCTTGACCGTATGCCGGGAATACCCGTTCGGGCCGTCCATCGTCTTTGTCATGATAGCCGATGATGCGCCGCAGAGTCGAACATATCAAGAACGAAAACGGCCTCGCGCCGGAATGCTCAGCGTTCCCTGAGGCGTGGCAGCAACTCGACGAAATTGCAGGGGCGATGACGGATGTCGAGTTGTTCCTTCAGGATGCCGTCCCAGACATCGCGGCAGGCCGATGGCGAACCCGGCGCGCAGAAGATATAGGTGCCGTTCAAGACGCCGGCGCAGGCACGGCTTTGAACGGTCGAGGTGCCGATCTTGCTGTAGCTCAGCCAGCGAAACAGCTCGCCGAAGCCATCGATCATCTTTTCCGCCACGTCACTGAGCGCCTCGGGCGTTACGTCGCGGCCTGTCACGCCGGTGCCGCCGGTGGAGATGACGACATCCACGTCGGGGGACGCGGCCCATTTTCGGAACGCTGCGGCGATGGTCGGCCTGTCGTCGGGCACGATGCTCTGCTCGGCGACGATGTGACCGGAAGCTTCGACCCGCTCGCGCAACGTCGCCCCCGACCGGTCGGATGACATATCACGGCTGTCGGAAATGGTCAGCAATGCGATGCGAACGGGCAGGAACGGGATCGTCTCGTCAATTGGCGCCATGATCTGCCGCAACCTCGGTGACAGTTGTATCCAGTCCGCTATACCTCGGACGATCGAAACGGGCAATGGCGTCGAGCGAGGGCGAAGGCTGTCCCAGCCGGCTCCGATAGATCCAGAAGTTCGACAGAACCTGCTTTACGTAATTGCGCGTTTCCCGCACCGGTATCCTTTCAATGAACAGAAACGGATCGTTCCCGCCCTCGAACGCCGCTTGCCACCGGCGCAGGTTTCCGGGCCCGGCATTATAGCCCGCGATCATGCCGATCAGGTCGTCGCCGATCCTGTCGGTTGCCATGAGCTGGCGGAAATAGGCCTGACCCAGGCCGACATTAAGACCGGGATCTGTCAGTTCCAGATTGCCGGCGGCATGGGTCGACATGTCGAGGTGCCGACGGGCCATGGCATCGGCTGTCGCCGGCATGAGCTGCATCAGCCCCGTGGCACCGGCATGACTGACCGCGTCCGGGTCGAAGCGGCTTTCCTGACGCATGGTGGCCAGGATCAGTGCCCGGTCGATGTAGTATCCGCCGGGTGGATCCCATGCCGGAATCGGATAGAGGGCGCCGTCGAACAGCGCTTCTTCCTCGGGTGTTACCGCCCCGCCCAGATACAGCGACAAAGCCGCCAGTTGGCTTTCCTGAGCGATGGCGACGACACCATCCCTGACCGCGCCCGACGGACTTTGGGCGACAAGCGTGCTCAGTTCACGGGCGGCGAGGTCGGTCAATCCCACCTGAAGCAGCCCGATGGCCCGGTGCCCCCGCGGCGTGGCATTGACCAGCGCCAGATGCGTACCTGAAAGGTCGGGCGAATCGAAAGAAAACGGCGTGTCGAGGCCAAGCATCCGGCGGGCCACGATGCCATAGAATGTGTATGGATAGCTTGCCGCCACAGCCAGCCATTGCTCGCGGCCCTGTGGGTCGTCTTGGGCGTCGTGGGCGCGTGCCGCCCAGAATGCCCCGGCGGTCCGCTGCCATGCATTCGCACAGGCGGCCGAGGCCAATTGCCGGAACCATTCCCCCGCCGACTGGCGGTCGTTCAGTTCCCAGGCCGAAAGACCGGCGATCCACAGACCCCGCGGCGCCTGTTCGCCGGATTGTTCGGCAGCGCGAACAGCTTCGGTCAGCGCGCGCCGGGGATATCCCGCGTGCAGGTACCCGGCCGCGATGTCCGCCCGAGCGCGGTCGCGGACCGTTTGGGACAGCACGGCCGCGTGATCCGGCCGGACCAGCCATTCAAGCGCCGCCGTCGGCCTCGTGCGGCCGACCAGATCGAGGACATGACGACGGGCGTTGCGTTCTATGCCCGATTCCGGCGGTATCTCGCAGGCTTCGACACCGAATGCTTCCACCGTTCCCCAAAGACGTCCGCCGGAATCCGGTGTCGACGGCGCAGGATGGTCGCCGCGCCGCTCTTCGGCCAGCCGATGGAGCCGTGTGGCGCCGGGATGATCGCCATAGCGACCAAGCCAGCCAGCCAGCGCCGGGTAATCCACTTCATCGGCCCCATTATCCGCTTCGGGATGCATATACCGTTGAAAAAGGACATGGCCCATCAGGCGGCGGTCGCTCAGACGGCCGATGATCTGGTCGGCGACGGCCAGGCGGCCGCGTGACTGGAGGTCGAAGATTGCCCGATAGCGGCGGACATCGCCCCTGTCCATCAGGACCGAAACCGCCGTCGGCGCATCGCTTGCGGCGGCCTCGAAGATGTCCGCAATAACGTGATCCGGCTCGGCGTAGTCGTCTATGGACAATGCCGGAGAAGACGAAAGCGTCAGGGCGGCCGCGGCTACAAATGCCGGCCAGATCCCTGGCCAGTCTCCGGGCCAGTTTCCGGGCCAGTTTCCGGGCCAGACCCCAGGCACGAGACGGGCGGACAGGCGGCGGAAGAGGGGCGGCGCCACTGCGGTCCTGCTGCGGGTTGTCGTGCCGAGGGGCCTTTTGTCGACTTTTAGTTGTATTTCCGACATATCGGTTGCATAAACCGATTCGGTGCCGGAGGCAAGGGACGGGGGCTCACATTCCGGTCACAGTGTGACCGCGTGCCGGGGGGAAAACCGCCACTGCGCCATGATTCACGACGTGGCGTCAGGGGGTTGCGACCCGTTATTCATCTCACTTAGTGCCTTGTCGACCATGAGAAGATCGCGCCAGGCCAGGCGTTTCTGTGCCGGCTGGCGGAGCAGATATGCCGGGTGGAACAGTGGCATGGCGGGAATCGGCGCCTCGGCCCCCGGCACGGCAATTGTCGTCCATCGCCCCCGCAGTTTCGTGATCCCCCTGCTTGTGTCGAGGAGTGCCTTGGCGGAGATGCCTCCGGCGAAGACGACGACGCGGGGTCGCTTCAATGCGATGTGACGCTGGATATAGGGCAGGCAGGTGGCGATCTCGGCGGCCGACGGCGTCCGGTTGCCTGGCGGCCGCCACGGCAGGATATTGCTGATATAGGCCGACTGCCGGTTCCGGCCGATCGCCGCCAGCATACGGTCGAGCAATTGTCCGGCCTTGCCGACGAACGGCTTGCCCTGTCGATCCTCGTCTTCGCCCGGCGCTTCGCCGATGATCATCAAATCGGCATCCGGGTTGCCGTCGGCAAAGACGAAATTCGTAGCCGTGCGCCGCAGTGGGCACCCATCGAATGCCTGAAATCGCTCGCGCAGGTCGTCGAGGGTTTCAGCTTCCTGTACCGCCGTACGCGCGGATTCTATGGTTTCGCGCTCCCCCAGCAGCGGCGCGCCGCCACCGGCCGGCGCGCCGGGGGAGGCGGCAGCCTGTGCCGATGACGGTCCGCGCCCGGCACTGGCAGCCGGTGCGGACGGGGGCACTGCATGTCCCGGTGCTTCCCGTGATGGACGTACGGGCGGTTCCGGCGCCGCGCGCCGGACCGGCGCCAGCAGCGAATCCGGCGGTGCCTGCCAGAGCCCGTCCCTGGTCAGGTCGATCGGTTCGGGGCTGACGGTCTCGTCGACGCCGACCAGACGATACCAGTCCAGAAGGGCGGCGATCTGTTGCGGATTTGCGGTCTCCATGGGAATTAGGGTACCACAGTGCGGCTCGGGAGAGCGACCGAACGACGTATTGGATGACGGAAAGGCTGCTGCGGCGGCCACCGGACCGGGACGCGCCCCGAACGCGCGAGGCGACAACGGCACGAACGGATGGTGGATATGGCAGTAGAACGGGAGTCGATGGCGTACGACGTGGTGATAGTCGGGGCCGGGCCGGCTGGTCTGGGCGCGGCGATTCGCCTGAAACAGCTCGAAGCCGAACAAGGCCGGGAAATATCCGTCTGTGTCGTCGAAAAGGGCGCGGAGGTCGGCGCTCATATCCTGTCCGGCGCCGTGCTGGAGCCCCGCGCTTTGAACGAATTGATCCCCGACTGGCAGGAACGGGGTGCTCCGATCAACACACCGGTCCAGGAGGACGAGTTCCGCATCTTCACCGAGAGCGGATCGATGAAGATGCCCGGATTCGCACTGCCAGGCGAATTGCACAATGACGGCAACTACATCATTTCGCTGGGCAATCTCTGCCGCTGGCTGGCCGAGCAGGCCGAGGCGCTGGGGGTCGAGATCTACCCCGGATTTGCCGCCGCCGAACTGCTGTACGACGAAGACGGCACTGTGCGCGGCATCGCGACCGGCGATATGGGAATTGGCAAGGACGGCGAGCCGACCGCGAACCATACGCCGGGTGTCGAACTCCACGGAACTTATACGCTGCTGGCGGAAGGGGTCCGCGGCTCGCTCTCGAAAGAAGCAATCGCCCGATTCGGGTTGCGTGACGGACGCGATCCGCAGACCTACGGCATCGGCATCAAGGAATTGTGGGAACTCGATCCCGCCAGACACCGTCAGGGACTGGTCATGCATGGCTTCGGCTGGCCGCTGGAGTCGGATACTTATGGCGGTGGCTTCATGTACCACCTGGAGGAAAACCTCTGCGCGATCGGCTTCGTTGTCGGCCTGGATTATGCCAATCCGTATCTTTATCCGTTTGGCGAGTTCAACCGGTTCAAGACGCACCCCGACATCAAGCCGTATTTCGAAGGCGCAAGGCGCGTGTCCTACGGCGCCCGAGCAATTAACGAAGGCGGCTATCAGTCCGTCCCGAAGCTCGTTTTTCCCGGTGGTGCGCTGATCGGCTGCTCGGCCGGATTCGTCAACGTGCCAAAGATCAAGGGCAGCCATACGGCGATGAAATCGGGAATGCTGGCCGCGGAAGCCTGCTACGCCGGGCTTGCCGGAGAAACGCCGGCGCCCCTGGACCGCTATCAGAGCGCTTATGACAACAGCTGGATTGCCGACGAGCTCTATGCTGTGCGCAATAGCAGACCGTCGTTCCGATGGGGAATGGCGCTCGGCACGGCATATTCGGGGCTGGATCTCTGGTTGCGCGGCAAGGTTCCGTGGACGTTCCATCACAAGCACGAGGACCATGAGACGCTGCGCCCAGCGTCGGAATCGGCCAGGATCAACTATCCCAAACCCGATGGCGTTCTCACCTTCGATCGCCTGTCGTCAGTTTTTCTTTCAAACACCAACCACGAGGAAAACCAGCCTTCCCACCTGAAGCTGGCCGACCCGGAAATACCGATCGCGCACAACCTGCCGGTCTATGACGAGCCGGCCCAGCGATATTGCCCGGCCGGCGTGTACGAGGTCGTCCGCGATGAAGATGACGGCGGAGCGCGGTTCGTGATCAATGCCCAGAATTGCGTTCACTGCAAGACTTGCGACATCAAGGACCCACGCCAGAATATCAATTGGACAGTGCCTGAAGGTGGCGGCGGACCGAATTACCCGAACATGTAGCCGTCCGACGAATTGCCCTGTCCCCTCGCCTTGACCCTTCGCGGCGTGTCGCCTTGAGCCATCGTGGCATGCCGCCTTGACCCATCGCGGCGTGCCGCCTTGACTATGACATAACCCCATCCCATCGTTATGGTCGGCTGGGGCCTCGGGCATGAAGACTTTGGCCCAAAGGTATGAAACTGCACAGCCTTTGATCTCTGGCGCAATGGCCGAGACTGCGTTATTCTGAGTATCGCGATCCTTGTGGCGGTGGGTGGGTCCTTCGCCGAATTGTCCAGGTGGGAGACCGGGATGGCCCGATCAAAACGATTTCTTCCGCGATTCCAGCGCCGGGTCGTGCGTCTGGCACTCGGCTCGATGATGGCCGCCTCCAGCGCAATCGTGCTGCCGACCGGCGCCGATCTGGGTGTCAGGCCGGCATTCGCATCGGACAACGCGGGGCGCGTGCTGCTTCCGGGCGCCGGTCACGATCTTCGGTATGGCGGCCTGACCGGTTCCTATCTCGCAGCTGCCCATGCAAGCCGACAGGATGATCTGCGCCGGTCCGCCGACTATATGTACGCAGCCTTTCAGCGGCACGGGCGTAACGGCTATCTTATGCACCGGGCTTTTGTACTGTCGATGGCAGTAGGCGAGATCGACCGGGCTTTGCCGTTGGCCTCGGCACTCAATGCCGTCGACCCCACAGACCATATGTCGGCAATGGCTCTGGCGCTGGCCGCCGCAGAATCCGGAGATTTCCAGAAGGGACTGGACTATCTGGATGCCATGAATCCGATGGGCCTCTCCACGGTCGTAGTGCCCGTCGTGTCCGCGTGGCTGGCGCTGAGCCAGGACGATGTCGAACGGGCGATTGCCCGGCTGTCGCCGCTTCAGGAGCGGCGCGGCATGGAAACGCTCGTGGAACTGCAGGAAGGCCTGTTGCTTGAGGTTGCGGGACGGCCGGATTCCGCACGAGCCACCTATGAGCGGACGATCGAGCGTGTCGGTGCCGAAGCCGCACCCGGTCGCCTTATCCAGGCTCTGGGGCGCCTCTACCGCGAGGCTGGAGAGAACGAAGCGTTCGAGGCGCTGTACGAGGACGCCTTCGGGGTATTGCCGGAGGAGCGCGCGCCGGCCGATGAGCCGATCGTTGTCGAAGCAAAGCGCGGTGGTGAAATTGCGACCGATCCTCAAGAGGGGCTGGCCGAGGCGCTGTTCCATCTGGCAACGGCGCTGAATGCCGAAGGGGTGGCTGATCTTGCGCTGCCCTATGTTCAATGGTCGCTGCGCCTCCGCCCCGACTCTGATATCACCCGCATCCTGCTTGGCGAGATGCTGACCGAACGCGGTGATCACAATCTGGCTCTGAACGTATTCGAGTCAGTCGATCCCGACAGTCCCCTCAATCTGTCGGCCGGGTTGTCCGCTGCGCGGATGATGGATCGGCTGGACCGGCGTGGCGATGCCATCGATTTCCTCAACGCGCTGGAAGACGACTATCCGGGCCGACCGGAAATTCCGTTCCTGATCGGCGACCTGAAGCGCATCGACCGGCAATTCGATGCGGCCGTCGAAGCCTATGACCGGACGGCGGAGATCTCTCCCGATCTTGAGACCGAGAACTGGTCGTTCCTGTACCGTCGCGGAATGGCGCTGGAACGCGCTGATCGCTGGGAACGAGCTGAACGCGACTTGCAACGGGCGGTGGCTCTGAACGGAACCCATGGGCATCTGCTGAATTATCTCGGCTATTCGTGGATTGACCGGGGCATCAATATCGACGAGGGGGAACATCTGTTGCTCCGGGCGATCGAGCTGGAGCCCGATGACGGCTACATTATCGACAGCGTCGGATGGGTTTATTTCCGTACCGGCCGGATGGATCAGGCGGTATCCTGGCTTGAACGCGCGGTGGAGTTGCTGCCGGCAGATGCCACCGTAAACGACCATCTCGGTGACGCCTACTGGATGGTTGGCCGCGAGCGCGAGGCCCGCTATCAGTGGCGGCGCGCGCTGCAGCATGTCGACGACGATCCGGACCTGGCGGCAACGATCGAGGGGAAACTCGCCGACGGTCTGGACGAGACCGGAGTTGTGGCCGATCGCGTGGCCACCGGCGATGCCGATCAGGACGGCCCGACCCTGCGTTAGGGCAGCCCGACTTCTATCGTCGCATCCGTCCCCCGAAACCTGGCGATCCGAACCCTGGATCCGAAAGCGTGGACCTGACCCTCGTGGAAGCACCCCTCGCCAGCGACGGGCTGGCCGTTGCCCCGCGGCCCGTTGGCGGCGGGGCGGTTGCATGTCTCGCACCGGCAAAGGTGAATCTGTGGCTCCGGATCACGGGCCGCCGGGACGACGGTTTCCATTGGCTGGACAGTCTGGTCGCTTTTACGTCGGTGGCGGACGAGGTGCGTGTGAGTCCCGCTGCGACGCCAACGTTCCGGGTCACTGGCCCCTTTGGGGCGGACGTTCCGTCGGCACCGTCCGAGAATCTGGTCTGGCGGGCTGCGGATCTGATGGCGGAACGGGCCGGACGCCACCGATCGCCCCTTGCCATTCATCTGAAGAAAAATCTGCCGGTGGCTGCCGGGATCGGCGGCGGATCTGCCGACGCAGCCGCCGTTATCCGCTGCTTGCAACATCTGTGGCATCTGACCTTGACGGCAGAGGATCGTGACCGGATCGCCGGGTTGGGGGCTGATATTCCGATGTGCGTCGCCTCGGAGGCCGCCTATGTATCGGGTATCGGCGAGGAACTGGAACCGGGCCCGATGTTGTCGGGAGCCGCGTTGGTGCTGGTCAATCCTGGTGTCCCGGTATCAACGCCAGACGTTTTCAAGGCGCGCACGGGCCCGTTCAGTGCGCCGACGCGCCGTCCGGATATCATGGAGTCCGGGACAGGCGTCAGGTCAGGGGCCCAGGCACCGGAACTGATGTCGGCGATATCGTCGAACCGCAATGACCTGGCCGAGGCGGCAATGTCAATCTGCCCCGAGATCGGTGTCGTCATTCGGTCGCTTCAGAAACGACCCGGTCTGGTACATGCCGGCGTTTCCGGCAGCGGGGCGACCTGTTTCGGCCTCTTCGATAATGGCAACCACGCCAATTTGGCCGCAGCGGCGATCTCCCGCGAAAGCCCCGGTTGGTGGTGCCGGGCGGGCTCGGTGCTTTAGGCCCGGGCAAAGTGTCATTCCAGCGATCGCGCGTGCTCAAGGTCCTCGATCAGACCCCGGCTGGGCTCGCCCGTCACCGGCAAGCTGTATTCCTCCTGGAATGCCTCGATTGCGTTTCGTGTCAGGTCGCCCATGACGCCATCGGCGGGACCTGGATCGTAATTCAATGCGGCCAGCAGTTCCTGGATCCGGGCAACGGATTGGGAGTCGCTGACCGGTTCGGCATTCGTCGGCGGGACAGCGTCCGGCAGGTCGGATATGGACGGCGCATTCTCCGGCGCCTGCGGCGTCTGCCGTTCCTCGCCGACCAGTCGTTCGAGTGCCGCTTCTGCTTCCTCGTTTCCGGCTTCCGCTGCGATCCGGTACCAACCGGCGGCAGCGGCGGTGTCCGCCGCACCATCAAGGCCGGACTCGAACAGCCGGCCGAGTTCGAGCGCGCCGCGCGGTTCTCCGCTGGCGCTTGCCGCCTGAAACCAGCCGGCGGCCTGTACCGGATCCTGGTCAACGCCGCGTCCCGCGAGTTGCATGCGGCCGAGGGCGAGTTGAGCATCGGGATGATTGCGTTCCGCCGCCCGCCGGAACAGGTCCGCCGCCTCTTCGGCTGAGGCATCGCGGCCAAGACCGTCGCGGGTGAGGACGCCGAGGTTGTAGAGAGCATTGGCGATGCCGGCCTCCGCGCTCTGGCGATACCAAAAAACGGCGCGCTCGAGATCCTGCGGGATGTCCTGGCCCAACGCGAACGCGGTGGCCAGATCGTGCTGCGCATCGGCATCGCCGTTCGTCGCCCGGCGTGCCAGGGTCTGCAGCGTCTCCGGTGCGTCACCAGGCAGGTTCGCCGCCGCCGCCAGATCGTCGTCGCGCGAGGAAAGCGGCTGGGTTCCGACCGGGTCTCTGGGAGCGGCTTCGATGGCCGGCCCCTGGTTGACGGCGTCGACGGTTTGCGCTTCCGCCGGATCGGCATCCGCTCCTTCTCCGGGCCCGGCCCCCCCAGCCCCAGCCCCCGAACCGCTCGATGAGGCCGGTGTCCACGAGGCTCGCCCGGCCGACCCGCCGGCCCCGGCGGTTCTTGTATCGGCCGCCGACGGGTCGCTTTCGAACGGGTCGTCATCCGGCGTGTCTGAGACGACGTCCTCCGGGGCCGTGTCGGTGGCGCCGTCGGCAGGGCCATAGAAGACGCGGTCGAGTTGCATGAATGCCTCGTCGACGATCTCTTCCATCGACGGACGGTCAGCCATGATCCACCATCCGCCGCCCGCCAGCGCGATCAGCACCAGGAGCGGCAATAGCAGACGGCCGCGTTTGCGCCGCGTCGGCTCGCGCCGGGTCGCATAGTAGGTGGACGAAGGCTCGCCGGGTGTGGCCGCGGGCGCCGGCGCCGAAGGTGCCGAAACCCCCGGAGCGGGGGCTATCGGCGTCCGCAGCCCGGGCGCCCGGGTGACGCGGTCGGCCGCCCTGCGATCCTTCATCAATCCACGCAGGCCGTGGGTCGATCCGGCCCTTGGCCCGGGTCGTGCTGCTGTGGGTTCTGGTGCGGGCCCAAGCTCGGGGTCAGGGGACGGGCCGGGAGTAGGAGCCGCCGGGGCAGGCGGATCGGCCCGACCGGATGGTTGTGTGATCGGTGCCGGAGCCGGCCGGGCGCGGTTGTCCGGCTTTCTGCGTGACAGCGCAGTGTTCAGGCGGGTCTCCACCCGATCGAGACGCGAGCCCAGTTCTTCGAGCATAGCCATGATCTCGCGGGGCGAGGGGTCCTGTGCCCTGGTTTCCACTGTCGGCGCCGGTGTTTCCCTCGGCGCGGGCGGCGATTCATCGTGATCGGCGCCGGCTTCCCGTGCATAGCCGAGGCCATCGCGGCTGTTTTCGCTGCTGGATCGCAGTGGGGGCGGCACTCGGCGGTCATCGGTCATTCAATGCAATCCTGGCACAACTATACTGACTATGGGCCTGAAACGGGTCCTGGTCGCCCGGTCGATCCATTGGTAGTCTCACGATGAACTGATCGCAACGATCCAGCCTCACGGCCTGACCCATCGTGCCCAAAACGACGGCAGGTGTCAGGCATTCGGTGACACCAATTTCAGTGCACTGGCCTCGCTGGTTGACACTCATCTGCTGCGGCCCTAATGTTCGCGTCCTCAATCCCGCTTCGGGACGCCAGACCGGCCGAAAGGCTCCGCCAGTCCGCGAGAATCGCGCACTGGCGCAAAGCTGTTTGGGGCCATGGCAGTCGCATTATGTGGTGTGACGCGTTTGTGTGGCGGGATAGTGACGATCAGTACGGGTAGACCGAACCATGTTCGATGGGCTGTCAGGACGAATCGGCGAGATTTTCGACCGACTGCGCAAGCGCGGTGCGCTGAGCGATGACGACGTCGCCGCCGTCATGCGCGAGGTGCGCGTCGCCCTGCTTGAGGCCGACGTCGCCTTGCCGGTCGTCAAGGAGTTCATAAAAAAGGTCAAGGATAGGGCGGTCGGGGCCGAAGTTACCCGTTCGGTGACGCCGGGTCAGCAGGTCATCAAGATTGTGCACGACAATCTTGTCGAAATGCTCGGCGGGCCCGAAGGCGCCGATGCCGGTCCGCCGATCAATCTGACCGCCGTGCCGCCGGTGCCGATCCTGATGGTCGGCCTGCAGGGCTCGGGCAAGACGACCACCTCCGCCAAGATCGGCCGCTTCCTTACCCAGCGCCACAACAAGAAGGTTCTGCTGGCGTCATTGGATACCCGGCGTCCGGCCGCCATGGAACAGCTTCAGGTGCTGGGTGAGCAGGCCGAGGTCAGGACGCTGCCGATCGTCGCCGGTCAGCAGGCGGTTGATATTGCCAAGCGTGCCATGCAAACGGCCACGCTGGAAGGTTTCGACGTCGTCGTTCTCGATACCGCCGGACGGCTTTCCATCGATATGGAGCTGATGGCCGAGGTCGCCGCGGTGCGTGACGCCGTCAAGCCGGTCGAGACGCTGCTGGTCACTGACGCCATGACCGGGCAGGACGCCGTCACCACGGCCGACAACTTCCATAAAAAAGTCGGCGTCACGGGCATCGTTCTGACGCGGGTCGATGGCGACAGCCGTGGCGGCGCTGCCTTGTCGATGCGCTCGGTCACCGGCATGCCGATCAAGCTGATGGGCGTCGGCGAAGGCGTCGATGCGCTGGAAGCGTTTCATGCCGACCGCATTGCCAACCGTATTCTGGGCATGGGCGATGTCGTCAGCCTGGTGGAAAAGGCCCAGCAATCCTTCGAAGCCGACGAAGCCGAGAAACTCGCGCGCAAGGTCCAGAAGGGCACGTTCGATCTGGAAGACATGCGCTCGCAGCTTCAGCAGATGCGCAAGATGGGCGGCGTTTCCGGCCTGCTCGGCATGCTGCCGGGCATCGGTAAGATGAAACAGCAGATGAACAACGCCAATGTCGACGAGAAGGTGCTCGTACGGCAGGAGGCGATCATCGGTTCGATGACACCCGGCGAACGCCGCAATCCCAAGCTTATCCAGGCGAAAAGGAAGATCAGGATCGCCAAGGGCTCGGGCACCACGGTGCAGGACGTCAACCGCCTGCTGAAACAGCATCAGCAGATGACGGACATGATGAAAAAGGTCAAGAAGGCCGGGAAAAAGGGCATGAAGGGCGGGCTGCCGCCCGGAATGATGCCACCCGGTGGGTTGCCGCCCGGCATGCTGCCTCCGGGGTTCAAGTAGTGTGCAGGGTAGAGCAGATTAAAGTTTAGGGGAAAGGGGCGCCGTTTCGCGTTCCTGTCGAGTCAAGCCACCAATAGCCAAGAGAAAGATACAATGTCAGTCAAGATTCGTTTGGCCCGTGCCGGTGCCAAGAAGCGCCCGTTTTACTATATCGTTGCCGCCGACAGCCGCTCGCCGCGTGACGGACGCTTCATCGAGCGTCTTGGGTATTACAATCCGATGGCGGAAAGGGACAGCGCCGAGCGCGTCGTCATGAACGAAGAGCGGGTCCGCGCATGGCTTGGCACCGGCGCCCAGCCGACCGATCGCGTTTACCGTTTTCTGGCCGAGGCTGGTCTCGTCGCCAAGCGGACTTATGCCGAACAGCCCAAGAAGGCGACTCCGAAGGCCAAGGCACAGGAACGGCTCAAGGAGGCTGAGGAAGCCCGTAAGGCCGCTGAAAAGGCTGCCGAAGACGCCAAATCGGAAGCCGAGGCGTAATCATGCGGTCGGAATGGGGCGGGCGCTGACCGGAGGTGGACGTCGTGACGGACAAGCCGGAACTTGTCTGCGTTGGCGAGATCAGTGCGACCCACGGCGTTCGGGGGCTCGTGCGGATTCGCCCATTCACCGAAGAGCCGGACGGTGTTCTGGCCTATGGGTCGCCGACCGATGCCACTGGCAGCCGCCGGTTCGATATCGACCTGAAGTCCTGGTCGAAGGGGGCGTGGATCGCGTCGATCGAAGGGGTTGGTGATCGGACGGCGGCGGAAAAATTGCGGGGCACGCGGCTCTGGGTGCCTCGTGACCGGTTGCCGCCGCCCGATGATGATGATTCGTTCTATTATCATGATTTGATCGGCCTGTCGGCTCTTCTTCCCGACCGCTCGCCGTTCGGCCGTGTGCGCGGTATCGCCAATCACGGTGCCGGCGACGTACTGGAAATCGAGAAACCGGACGGCGAAACGGTCTTCGTCCTCTTTACCCGCCAGTCTGTGCCGCAGGTTGACGTTCCCGGCGGTCTCATCGTCGTTGACCCTCCGCCGATGACCGGCGACGAGGACAGCGCTCCCGATACTGCTGAGTCTTCGGCCATGTCGGGCGAGCGGCAGGGATGACGTGGCGGGCAACGGTGCTCAGTCTTTTCCCGGATATGTTTCCGGGCCCATTGGGCGAATCTCTTGCCGGGCGGTCTTTAGCCGGTGCTGGGGCCGAAAATGACGCGGCATGGACGCTGGAAACGGTGGACATTCGCGATTTCGCGGGTGATAAACACCGCCGCGTTGACGATACGCCGTTTGGCGGCGGCGCGGGGATGGTGCTGCGGGCCGATGTGCTCGATCGAGCTTTGCGCTTTGTTGGTACCGGTACCGGTGCAGGTGGCGATTCGCCCGGCAATGTGGGGCGGCGCCTTATTTATACCTCGCCGCGTGGCAGGGTGTTCGATCAGGCATTCGCGCGCCAGCTGGCCGATGAGCCGGGTGTGATCATCCTGTGCGGCCGCTACGAAGGTGTTGATCAACGCGTGCTCGACGCTCATGGCGCCGAAGACGTCAGTATCGGAGATTTCATTCTCTCCGGCGGGGAACTTGCGGCGCTTATGATGCTCGACAGTGTCATCCGGCTTTTGCCGGGGGTCATGGGCAACGCGGCGAGCGCGACAGAAGAAAGTTTCGGGGAATCTTCGGGGAACGGCGACGCCGTCCTGTTGGAATATCCCCAGTTTACCCGTCCGGCCGAATGGGTCGGTCCGGACGGTGACATATGGCCGGTACCGGAAGTTCTCGTCTCGGGTGATCACGGGCGAGTGGCACGGTGGCGGCGTATGGAAGCGGAGCGTTTAACCCGCGAACGGCGCCCGGAATTGTGGCGTCGATACCGGGCCTCGGTCTATGGACCTTCCGACGTCCGTCGGAAGCGCCGGTGACCGCTGGAAGCGTTGCGACGGATCGGGACCGGCGACGATGGCGGTGGCACGTCATCCTATCGACCGGATCTCAGAACAAGAGGGGCTGCAAGCCATGAATATTATCCAGACGCTCGAAGCCGAGCAGATTGCCAAGCTGACCGACGGCAAGCCGATTCCTGAATTCGGACCGGGTGATACCGTCCGTGTGAATGTGAAAGTCGTCGAAGGAACGCGCGAGCGTGTGCAGGCCTTCGAAGGCGTGTGCATTTCGCGGCACAGCGACGGCATCAACAGCAGTTTTCGGGTACGCAAGATTTCCTACAACGAGGGCGTCGAGCGCGTCTTCCCGCTATACAGCCCCCGGATCGACAGTCTGGTCGTCGTCCGGCGCGGTGATGTCCGGCGCGCGAAGCTGTACTACCTGCGCGGACGCCGCGGCAAGTCGGCCCGCATCAAGGAAAAGCGCGAGCCCCGCGTCAAGAAGGCAGGCTGATCGCGATCGGCACCTGCCCGATATCGATAATGGGGACCCCCGTCGGCGTTGGCCGGCGGGGGTTTTCTCTGGCTTACTCCGACCGGGTGGATGATTCGGATTCAATCAATAGCCGTCAGCGCGGCAGCTGATCGGCACTGGTGTCGATTTCCGCGACCATCCCTTCGCCGCGCGTCGGGTCATAGGCCATTTCCAGCGTTACGGTTCCCGCCTCCAGACCCTTGCAGATCTGAAAATTGATGATGCAGTCGACGATGCCGCGGTCATCCACCAGCGGGCAATACAGTCGTTCGGTGCGGAAGATGCTGTTCGATTCCACCAGTGGCATGACGCTGCGGGAATAAAGCGGCACCCTGTTTTCAATGACGTGGCGGTAGAGCTGGAACTGATAGCGTCGATAGGATGGAACCTGGAAGAAGTTGCTGAGATACTGACCGGTCGGGTTCACGCTATCGATATCGACCAGATGGGTCCCGACGAGGCGAAAGCGCAGATCTGCCCCTTCGTCGATGACGTCCGTCAACTCGATATAGGGCAGTACCGACGGAATTTCGATCGGATCGATATCCTGCCGTCGGGGCGGTTGTCCGTCGGCGCTTCTTTTCGAGAGCCAGTATCTGAGGCCCGCTGCCAGCGGCCGGGCCGTCACCTCTGATAGTGCGATGGGGCTGGCGCTGATCATTCTTCCGACCCTTTGTTTTTTCGAATTGTTTATGCTGTTGGCCGCATGCAGGTATTACCCCGCTGGCGTCACATTCAGCATATCAGCATTCGTCGGTATTGGTGAGGCCGTAAGTATACACCATATCCATGGCTGCCCGGATGATGCAGCCGGAATGATCGGCTCCCAAGGTGACAATATTGCAACAATTGGCTCTTTCGGTTGGAGGGTCAGGCGGGTATTGTCACTCGCACAAGGCCCCGGACCCGAAAACAAGGGGCGCCCTCGGGAAAGGCAATCGACACACTTGCCTCGGAGAAAGACAGTTATGGCCAGCGCGACAGGCACCAGCAACGGACCTCGTACCACCTATGACAAGATCTGGGACGATCATGTCGTCGTCCCGCCGTCCGACGACGGCCAGGGACTGATCTATATCGACCGCCATCTCGTTCACGAGGTCACGAGTCCCCAGGCTTTCGAGGGGTTGAGTCTCGCGGGGCGCAAAGTGCGGCGTCCGGAATCGACGCTCGCAGTGCCGGATCACAATGTTCCGACATCCGACCGCAGCCGCGGCATCGTCGATGAGGAAAGCCGGATTCAGGTCGAGACGCTGGAAAAGAACTGCGCCGAATTCGGGATCGAGATATTCGGCATGAACGACCCCCGCCAGGGCATTGTTCATATCATCGGTCCGGAGCAGGGCATGACCCAGCCGGGCATGACGATCGTATGCGGCGATAGCCATACCGCGACGCATGGGGCGTTCGGCGCCCTGGCATTCGGCATTGGCACGTCAGAGGTCGAGCATGTTCTGGCGACCCAGACCCTGCCGCAGAGCAAGGCCAGGAACATGCGGATCACCGTTGACGGCGAATTGCCGATCGGCGTGACCGCGAAGGACATCATCCTGGCGATCATCTCCAAAATCGGCACCGCAGGCGGTACCGGCCACGTGATCGAATATGCCGGATCGGCCATCCGTTCGCTGTCGATGGAAGGCCGGATGACCATTTGCAACATGTCGATCGAGGCAGGCGCCCGCGCCGGGATCATCGCGCCGGATGAGACCACGATCAACTATGTCAAGGGCCGCCCCATGGCGCCGAAGGGTGCCGATTGGGACCGGGCCGTTGCCTATTGGCGCAGCCTGACCACTGACGAGGGCGCGGTTTTCGATACTGAAATCCATCTTGACGCCGCCGAGATCGAGCCGTCGGTGACCTGGGGCACCAGCCCGCAGGACGTCGCCCCAATTTCCGGCGTTGTTCCTTCGCCGGATGATTACGCCGAGCCGGGCCGTCAGCGGTCGGTTCAGCGTTCACTGGAATATATGGGGCTGACCGGCGGCACACGCATGGCCGACGTCGCCGTCAACACCGTTTTTATCGGCAGTTGCACCAACGGTCGCATCGAGGACCTGCGACAGGCGGCAACCGTCGTCGAGCGGCAACTGGCCAAGGGTGGCCACGTGCCCGCGAATGTTCGGGCGATGGTTGTGCCCGGCTCCGGTCTGGTCAAGAAACTGGCCGAGGAAGAAGGCCTCGACAAGATTTTCGTCCAGGCCGGCTTCGATTGGCGCGAGCCGGGTTGCTCCATGTGTCTGGCGATGAACGCCGACAAACTGGCGCCGGGTGAACGCTGCGCTTCGACCTCGAACCGCAACTTCGAAGGTCGTCAGGGACGTGGCGGCCGGACGCATCTGGTCAGTCCGGCCATGGCGGCGGCGGCCGCTCTTACCGGTAAACTGACTGATGTCCGCACCTTGATGGCCGACTGAGAGATGGCCGGCTGATTTTTGACGGCAGACGACGTTCTGGTCCGCCCGTGCAGATAGCGCGGGCGGACCTTTCGTGTCACGACATTGGCGTTTGACACTGCGCATATATGTTGATATCAACTTTTAGTGTGAGACACGCGCGCTGCCGCCGTTCGGGTACACTGGCGCACCACAGGAGAGAAGTGCCATGGTCTATGTCGAAGGTTTCGTTGCCGCCGTGCCGATCGCCAACAAGGAAGCGTACCGGGCTCATGCTGCCAGTTTCGTGCCTATCATCAAGGAGTCCGGCGCGACTCGCGTGGTTGAGGCCTGGGAGGACGACGTTCCCGATGGCGAGGTAACCGACTTCAGAAAGGCCGTGAAAGCGAAGCCTGACGAAGCCGTCGTGTTCTCGTGGTTCGAGTATCCGTCCAAACAGGCGCGGGATGCCGCCAACGCCACGATCATGAACGATCCGAGAATGAAGGAAATGGGCACATCCATGCCGTTAGACTGTCAGCGGATGATCATGGGCGGATTTGAAGCCCTGGTCGAGGAGGGCAGTGCCGGTGGTGGGGGGTATGTCGAAGGATCCGTCATGGTGATCCCGAACGGCAGCCGCGAGGCCTTTCGCGCCATGGCAGAGCAGGCGGTGACCGTGCTGAAGGAATGCGGTGCCATCCGCACCATGGATACCTGGGGCGATGACGTTCCCGACGGCAAGGTTACTGACTTCAAGCGCGCGGTTAAGGCCAATGGCGACGAGACGGTCTCGTTCGGCTGGATCGAGTGGCCGTCGAAGCAAGTGCGCGATGAAGGCTGGGAGAAGGCCATGGCCGATCCGCGCATGAATCCCGGCAATAGCGACATGCCGATGGACGGCAAGCGGATGATCCATGGTGGATTCGTGCCGATCCTTGACGAGTAGGATCGGCCGCGTGGCTATGGACGGAGGTCGACGCCCGGGCGCAAATGGCGGAACGCCAACTGCGTCAGGTCGGCGGTGACTGGGCCGGGCGCCTTGACGACCAGCACTTCGCGGGCGATCGGCTGATAGTCGGCGCGGAAATGAACCGAGCTTTTGACCACGATTATGTGCATTTCCGCAGGGTCAAGGCCGGTGTGGCGGATGACCGCCTGATCGGCGACCTGGGCCTTTCGTGAGGTCACGATCACGCGCACACCATTGATCCGGAGCACGGCGGTCGGGCCGAACGACAGGGCATTGCCCCGTTGCATAGGGCCGGTCCCGATCGTGCGGCCATCGGTCAGGCGTTCCACGACAAACCGGCCTCGCACCGGTTCGATGTCCGGCTGATCGGTGCCCGCGCCGAGGGCCAGTTCCAGATTGGCACCGATGCCAGCCTTATGGGCGGCAGCAGCGGCATCGGTGTCCTTGATGATCGCGACCAGCGCATCCTTTGCGCCGGCATCGATCAAGGCCTGAAGGATGCCGGTCGTGTCGGCTTCGCCGCCGCCGCCGGGGTTGTCCTGCGTATCGGCAAAGATGAACGGTTTACCGGACGGCGGTGCTCCCATGGCGTGGGCGATGGCGTCCGCCGGGGTCCAGAGTGTACCGGCGAAGCCCGGCCGCGATGCCGTCATCAGCGCATCGATTTCCTTGAACACAGATGCGACGCGTGCCTCGTCGGGGCCGAAAACCGCCAGCGCCGGGCCGCAATCGGCGATATCCGCCAGCGGAAAGCCAGGGCAGAAGCAGACAGACACATCCTCGTCGATTGCCAGGTGGTCGATACGGTCCATGATCGACCGGCCGGGTTCGATCATGGTGCACTGCCAGTTGATCGCAATCAGGAACGGAAATTTGCGAAACCGGCGATGCCACGGTGTGCCGTCCGCGATCCGGGCCAGCAAGCCGCGCATGGCCCTTGCACCGGTCACCCGCATGTCGATATGCGGATAGTGACGATAGGCGTCGATCAGATCCGCCTGCCGGACCATGGCGTCGGTCACATTGGCGTGCAGGTCGACGCTGACCGCGATGGGCACGCCGCCAACACGCTCGCGGACCCGCGCGATCAGCGCGCCTTCGGCATCCTCCAGACTTTCAGTCACGGCGGCGCCATGCAGATCGAGATAAACGCCGTCGAGCGGACCCTCGGCCAGAACAGCGTCCAGTTCTTCCAGCAACATGGCGGCAACGCGCTCGAACGCATCGTCGGTCACACGGTTCGCCGGCGTGGCCATGCACCAGGACAGTGGTACCGGATCGTGCCCCGCCTCCCGGGCTGCGTCGATGGCGCCGGCGATTGGCACGCTGGTGCCGGAAACCGTGTCGAACAGGGCCGCGCCCCGTGTCATCGGTGGCCAGCCGCCGGGGATCTCGAATTCGGCGAACGGCGTGTTTTTCGGAGCGAAGGTGTTGGTTTCGTGCTGGAAACCGCCGACGGCGATGCGAGCCAAGGCCTGTTCCTTTCAAGTTGGGTCGAGTGCGGGTCGTAGCCGGTGAGTTCAGACGGCGGCGGCGCAGGGCCACGGCTGGTGGGGGCTCGCAGCGCCCTCGGCGCGGTTCGTGCGCGGATCGAACCGGAGGACCGAGGCGATGGCGTAAGTCGTCGGATGCACGCCGTTTTCCATCTCGACCGTGGAATGGGCGGCCCTCAACGCGGCGAGGGCGTCGGGCGGCAGCTTCGGATCGACGCTGACGTCGGAGCCGCCGCTGACGTCGATTCGCGCCTGAGCCAGAGCCTGTTCCGGCGACAGGCCGAGATCGGTCAGGAAGGCAATCATCTGCAGCACCGCCCCGATGATTCGCCGCCCGCCGGATGCCCCGATCGCCGCGATCCTGCCGTCGGCGTCGATGCCGATCGTCGGCGCCATGTTGGCCAGCGGCTTGACACCGGCGGCGATGCTGTTCGGCCGGCCGGGCTGCGGGTCGAACCACAGCATTCCATTATTCATTAACAGGCCGGTTTCGGGCAGCACGACCGCGCTGCCGAAACGCGACAGCAACGTCTGGGTCCATGACACGGTCATGCCGTCGGCGTCGGTTGCGGCCAAATGCGTCGTGCAGCTTTCGCCGCCGCCGGCCCCGTGGCCCCGCAGACGTTCCGCGAAGGCATCGCTCAGGGCCGTTGCGATGGCTGGAAACAGGTGCGCGGCATCGGTGTTCGCGGCATCAAGCATGCCGTCCAACAAGGTCAAGGCGCGCGACAGCGTCGGGCCGCCCGTCAGGCCCGGGGTCGTGAAGACGGTCGTATCGCGATAGGCCGTTCGGTCGGGTTTGCGCCATGCAGCCCGGTATGCCGTCAGATCCGTCTCGGAAAGCGGGCCGCCCCTGGCCGAAACGTCGGCGGCGAGGGCGCGGGCGAGGGGGCCATCGTAGAGCGCCCGCGGTCCCTGATCGCGAATTGTAGCCAGCGTTTCCGGCAGCGCCCCCAGGGACAGCCTGGTCGGCGTCGCGGCAATGCCGGGCGTGGGTGGAAAGCCGTCGGGCAGATAGATGTCGCGGGTTTCCGGCTGCGACGACAGCCGACGTGCCTCTATGGCGATGTTCAGCATGGTGTACCAGTCGACCGGCAGACCGTCAGTCGCGATCGCGCGGGCGGGGTCGACCAGATCGGCCCAGTTCAGCCGGCCGAACCTTTCGTGCGCCAGACGATAGCCATCGAGGAGTCCCGGAACGCAGATCGATTCCGGCCCTGTCATATTCCGGTCGTCGACAACGGCGGGCCACGGAAACATCGAAGGGGTGGCAGGCGGCGGGGCAGTGCTGGCAGCCAGCGCATAGCGTGATGGATCGACGCCGCCGGATGAAATCATCGCGGCGTCCAGGGCAATCGGCGTTTCGGCACCCGGCGGCCGGATCAGCATGACGCCGCCGCCGCCGACACCGCTCATCCACGGTTCGACGACACCGAGGACGAAACCGGCCGCAATGGCGGCGTCGACGGCACTGCCGCCGGCCCGTAACGTCTCGCAGGCCACGTGCGCTGCCAGTGGATGATGGGCCGTCACGACGCCGCCAGCCGACGATGCGGCGGCCTTCGATACAGCCCATTGCTCGGTTGCGGGCCCGGACCCCGTTGCGGACAGTGCCATTGTACCCGGTATCCTGTTGTTCGCGGTCGTTCCGCCTGATGCATTGGCAGGGTTGAGCGTACACACGGCGCTGGTGTCGGCAAGGTTATTTCGGCCGGATCGTTTTGCACGGGAAGTGTCCCGACCGGGTTGGCGCCCGGTGAATTGTCGGATAGTCTCCTCGGCGGTCACATCGAATACCGTATCCCGAGGAACGCCGAATGAAGCTCAAGAATAGCGCGACGACGCTGGGGGCGGGATTTGCCGCCGCATTATTGGCCACTTTCGCGCAGGCGGAAGACGTTACTGTCGTGTGGGACACGTCGAACAGTATGTGGGGTCAGATCGACGGCGAATCGAAGATTGAGATCGCCCGCCGGGTGATGGCCGATACGGTGGGCGAATGGGTGGCCAGTGGCGCTGATGTCGGCCTGGTCGCTTATGGCCACCGCCGGAGCGAGGATTGCAGCGATATAGAGACCGTTCTGCCGGTCGGGCCGCTCGATCCCGATACGTTCCTTCAGGCGGTGAACGGATTGACGCCGCGCGGCATGACGCCGCTTTCCGACGCCGTGCGCCACGCTGCAGGCGAAATGTCGTCGGGTGAACGCCCGGCTACCGTGGTGCTGATTTCCGACGGTATCGAAAGCTGCGATGCCGATCCGTGCGCTGTCGCTGCCGAGCTGGCGGAGATGGGCGTCGATTTCAGAGTGCATGTCGTGGGTTTCGACGTCGCCGATGTCGCCGATCCCACGCAGCTGCAATGTATCGCGGAGAATACAGGCGGCCGTTTCTTTACTGCCGACTCCGCCAGTGAACTCAGCAGTGCTCTCGTTCAGGCCGCTCAGGAAGTGCAGGCCCAGCCGGAGCCGGAGCCGGAGCCGGCCCCCGAACCGGAACCGGAGCCCGAACCCGAACCGATCGACGTCGGGCTGAGCGCGCCGGAATCCGTCGTTATGGGGTCGGTGTTCAACGTGAGTTGGGAAAACTCGGCCGAACCGCGTGACTATGTGACCATCGTTCCGAGCGGCGCTGACGAAGGCACATATGAGGAATATTCCCATGTGCAAGACGAATTCTCCGCCGATCTGACCGCGCCGGCGGATCCCGGCCTGTACGAAGTCTGGTACGTTGTGAGCGACGGACGCCGCACTGTCGCCAGCGTGCCCGTCGAAGTCGTGACGCAGGACGTGTCGGTGTCGGGTCCGGGGACCGTCGCAACGGGTGCGCCTTTCGAAGTGACGTGGGAGAACGCCATCAACGGGCGTGATTTCGTAACGATCGTGTCGACGGAAGCGGCGGAGGGCGAATACGGCGACTATTCCAATGTGAGCGATTCAACGTCGGCCACACTGACCGCGCCCGCCGAAGCCGGGCTCTTTGAGATTCGTTATGTTCTGAGCGAAGGACGCCGCACACTGGCGACGGCCCCCATCAAGGTTGCCGAACAGGATGTGACAGTGGATGCGCCGGAAACGGCGGTGACGGGTTCCGATTTCTCCGTCGAATGGGATGGGGCGATCAACGAACGCGACTTCGTGACCATCGTGCCGCTGGACGCCGAAGAAGGTGAGTACACCGACTATGTGCGGGTCGGCGACGATAGCCAGGGCAGTCTCCGCGCTCCGGCGGAACCGGGTTTCTACGAGATCCGGTATGTGCTGGATGAAGGCCGGCGGACGCTGGCCAGCGCGCCGATCGAGATTGTGACGCAGGAGGTTTCCGTCAGCGGTCCGGAGACGGCGGTGGCCGGTTCCAGCTTCGGCGTGGCATGGGAGGGTTCGATCCACCCGCGCGATTTCGTCACCATCGTGCCGCTGGACGCCGCCGAGGGCGAATACGGCGACTATGTCCGGGTCGGGGACGACGACACGGACGGTGATCTGCGGGCGCCGGCCGAGCCGGGCTTTTACGAGATCCGGTATGTGCTGGATGAAGGTCGGCAGACGCTTGCCAGCGCGCCGATCGAGATCGTGACGCAGGAGGTTTCCGTCAGCGGTCCGGAGACGGCGGTGGCCGGTTCCAGCTTCGGCGTGGCATGGGAGGGTTCGATCCACCCGCGCGATTTCGTCACCATCGTGCCGCTGGACGCCGCCGAGGGCGAATACGGCGACTATGTCCGGGTCGGGGACGACGACACGGAGGGCGATCTGCGGGCGCCGGCCGAGCCGGGCTTTTACGAGATCCGGTATGTGCTGGATGAAGGCCGGCAGACGCTGGCCAGTGCGCCGATCGAGATCGTGACGCAGGAGGTTTCCGTCAGCGCACCGGAGACAGCGGTGACGGGGTCCGATTTCCGGGTCGAATGGACCGGCACGATCCATCCGCGCGACTTCGTGACCATCGTGCCGCTGGACGCCGAAGAAGGTGAGTACGACGATTACGTGCGGACCGGCGACGATAGCCAGGGCAGTCTCCGCGCCCCGGCGGAACCGGGTTTCTACGAGATTCGCTATGTGCTGGACGAAGGCCGCCGGACGCTGGCCAGCGCCCCGATCGAGATCGTGACGCAGGATGTGTCGGTCAGCGCGCCTGAAACAGCGGTAACCGGGTCGGATTTCCGGGTTGAATGGAGTGATGCGATTCATCCGCGCGACTTCGTGACCATCGTGCCGCTGGATGCCGAGCAAGGTGAATATACCGACTATGTGCGGGTCGGCGATGACAGCCAGGGCAGCCTGACGGCCCCAGGGGAACCGGGTTTCTACGAGATCCGCTATGTGCTTGAGGAAGGGCGCCGAACGCTGGCGAGTGCGCCGATCGAACTGATCGCCGTCACGGCCGACATCACGCCGCCCGAAGACGTGGTGGCAGAGGCGCCGTTCACGGTGAGTTGGCAGGGGCCTGGCCGTCGCAACGACCGTATCCTGCTGGTTGCAACCGGCGGGAACACGGACTCCCCGATCGCCGAGCACGAAATATCCGGGGGCGGCGGCGATGTCCGGTTCGATCCACTCGCGGAAACCGGGCCTTACGATCTGGTCTATGTGCTCGGATCGGACGGTTCCGTGATTGCGCGGGCATCGTTCGAGGTCGGTCGGGTCGAGGCGACGCTCGACGCTCCGGCGACGGCTGCCGCCGGTGGCAGCGTGGAGGTCGAATGGACCGGTCCGGGCAACGACCGCGACCGTATTGCGATCGCCGAACCTGGCATGCCGACGATGCAGTGGCTGGACGCGGTCGGTACGGCCGACGGCAAGACCGTAACGCTGCCGCTGCCTGACGCCGCGGGGACCTACGAACTCCGCTATTTCGACTTCGGGAATCGCGCTATTCTCGTGCGGCGCGAGATTTCGGTGGAATGAGTCGGGGCGGCGCGATTGGCGGTGCTATCGCCGGTCGCGGCGCCGCCTGATCCAGGCGACCAGGAACACGATAGCGACGGCGGCGAGCGTCATAGGTGCCACGAAAATCATCACCGGGATCATGGCGATCGCCAGGGCCGCGATGACGAGAGCGGCCGCCAGAAGCAGCAGAACAACGATCGTGCCGGCGGCATTGCCGGCCAGTTCCTTCATATCCATGGCCCTATCCGATATCAGAGATCGGGGCGAATTGGAAATGCGCGCCCCTGGCAGCGTATCCGGGGCGTCTCCGGTCGATGCGGCGACGATGCCCCTCGCCATGGCGACAATGATCAGGTAAAAGGCGGACAACTTCGGGCAGACGGGTGCGGCTGGGCCGCCGCCGACGCTGCCGTCGTACCCTCAAAAGACGGAGCATTGCCGCTTATGGCCTCGTACCAATACATCTATCACATGAGCAATGTGTCCAAGACCTATCCCGGCGGCAAAAAGGTTCTGGATAACATCAATCTGCAATTCTATCCGGGCGCGAAGATCGGCGTGCTCGGCCCGAACGGATCCGGTAAATCGACCCTACTGCGCATCATGGCCGGAATCGACAAGGAAATCAGCGGCGAAGCCTGGGCGGCCGACGGCGTCAAGATGGGCTATTTGCAGCAGGAACCGCATCTCGACGAAACCAAGACGGTGCACGAGAATGTGCTGGAAGCGCTTGGCGAAGTCTACGATCTGGTCAAACGCTACGAAGCAGTGTCGCTCAAATTCGCCGAGATCACCGATCCCGACGAAATGAACGACCTGATCGAAGAGCAGGGCGTTTTGCAGGAGAAGATCGACGCCGCGGATGCCTGGGATCTGGACCGCACGGTCGAAATCGCCATGGACGCGCTGCGGTGCCCGCCGGGCGACAGCGACGTCAAGGTGCTGTCCGGCGGTGAACGCCGTCGCGTCGCCCTCTGCCGGCTGCTGCTGTCGAAGCCCGATATGCTGCTGCTCGACGAACCGACCAACCATCTGGATGCCGAGAGCATAACCTGGTTGGAACGGTTCCTGCGCACCTACACCGGCACCGTGGTCATGATCACCCATGACCGGTATTTTCTCGACAACGTTACCGGCTGGATTCTGGAACTCGATCGCGGTCGGGGGCTGCCGTACGAAGGCAACTATTCGGAGTACCTGGACAAGCGCCGCAAGCGTCTGGAACAGGAAGCGAAGTCCGAGGCGTCGCGCCAGCGCACGCTGGACCACGAACTCGACTGGATCCGTCAGGGCGCCAAAGGCCGCCAGACAAAGCAGAAAGCCCGAATCAATGCGTATGAGGATCTGCTTGCCCAGTCACGCGATCAGGCCCCCGGCAGCGCCCAGATTCTGATCCCGACGCCCGAACGCCTGGGCGACAAGGTTTTGCTGGCAGAGGATCTGACAAAGGGCTTTGACGATCATCTGCTGTTCGAGGGGCTGTCGTTCAACCTGCCTCGGGGCGGTATCGTCGGCGTCATCGGTCCGAACGGCGCCGGCAAGACGACCCTGTTCCGGCTGATTACCGGCCAGGAAAAGCCGGATGGCGGCTCGATCGAGGTCGGCGATACCGTCAAGCTCGGCTATGTCGACCAAAGCCGGGATAGCCTCAACGCCAATAAGACGGTGTGGGAGGAAATCTCCGGCGGCGACGACGAGATCGATCTCGGCAAGCGCAAGATGCCGTCCCGTGCCTATGTCGGTGCGTTCAACTTCAAGGGCGGAGATCAGCAGAAGAAGGTCGGCCAGCTTTCCGGCGGTGAACGTAACCGTGTCCATCTGGCGAAGATGCTGCGGTCCGGCTCCAACCTGTTCCTGCTCGATGAGCCGACCAACGACCTCGATGTCGACACGCTTCGGGCACTGGAAGACGCGTTGCTGTCGTTCCCCGGCTGCGCTGTCGTGATCAGCCATGATCGCTGGTTCCTGGATCGGATCGCGACCCATATTCTGGCCTTCGAAGGCGATAGCCAGGCTGTGTGGTTCGAAGGCAACTACGAAGACTACGAGGCCGATCGCCGCCGTCGTCTGGGCGCTGAGGCCGACCAGCCGCACCGGATCAAGTACAAGCCCCTAACCCGGTAAGCCTCACGCTCTGGCCGGGCCGTCGATGTCGATCGAATGGCCCGGTCGGGGGGACTACGCTGGCCATTAACGGGGTAGACGGCCTGTAAGCCGGGTTCTGTCCCGGGGCACATGGCCCCATGGATGACCATTCATCTGGGACGTCCGTCGCCGAACGCCTCGCGCGACCAACCCGGGCGGCGGGCGGGAACTCCCGTGGGCCTCGAAGGACCCTTCCGCCCCTATTCGGTCTTGCTCCCGGTGGGGTTTACCATGCCGCCCCCGTTGCCGGGGGCGCGGTGCGCTCTTACCGCACCCTTTCACCCTTACCGATTCGAAAACGGATCGGCGGTTTGCTTTCTGTGGCACTTTCCCTGAGGTCGCCCTCGCCGGGCGTTACCCGGCACCGTGTTCCCGTGGAGCCCGGACTTTCCTCCCCCGGCAGCGGCGAAGCCGGCCGAGGGCGGCCATCCAGCCGTCTACCCCGATCGCGGACAATAGCGAAATGCGCGCGGAACGAAAGCTTTTCCTAATGGTAGCCGCCCGACCCGCTGCGGACCTTGCCCCGGAAAACCCAATAGGTGATCGCGGTATATGTAAGGATCACCGGCAGCACGAGCAGGACGCCGATCAGCAGGAAGAGCTGCGATCCCTCGTCGGATGCCGCCTCCCAGATGGTGATCGAGGGCGGGATGACATACGGCCACAAACTGATGGCGAGGCCGAGATAGGATAACGCGAACAGGCCGAGCGAGCACAGGAACGGCGTGAATTCCCGCCGATTCTCGATGCCGCGATACAGCGTCCAGGCCAGAAGTGCCGTCAGCAGCGGGACCGGCGACAGAAACAGGATGTTAGGCCAGTCGAACCAGCGTGCGGCGATGTCGGGATCTGTAAGCGGGGTCCACAGACTGACCACGCCGACGAAGACGATGACGGCCACCAGCAATATCCGTGCGGCGCCATAGGCCCATTCCTGGGTTTCGTCTTCCGTCTTCATCACGATCCAGCTGGCGCCGATCAGGCCATAGCCGGCGACGAGGCCGAGCCCGGTTGCGAAGCTGAACGGCGTCAGCCAGTCGAAAGGCCCACCGACATAGCGGGTGCCTTCGACTTCGAATCCGCGGATGAAGGCGCCGAGGATGACCCCCTGGGAAAAGGTCGCCAGCGTCGATCCGAAAGTGAAGGCGATGTCCCACAGATAGCGCGACCGATGAGCCTTGAAGCGGAACTCGAACGCGACGCCGCGGAAAATCAACGCCACAAGCATGAACAGGATCGGCAGATAGAGGGCGGGCAGAAGAACTGAATAGGCCAGAGGAAAGGCGGCCAGCAATCCGGCGCCGCCCAGCACCAGCCAGGTTTCATTGCCATCCCAGATCGGGGCCACCGAATTCATGATGTCGTCACGGGCCGCATGATCCGGCGCGAACGGAAACAGGATTCCGATGCCCAGATCGAACCCGTCCATGAGCACGTACATGAACACGCCAACGGCAATAATCGCGGCCCATACGAGGGTCAGGTCGACCATGATTTGAAACTCCCAGCGTCGGTCCGAACGGGAACGATTTGTCTACTCAGCCGGTGACAGGCTTTCTTCGGGGGCCGAAAGCGGCCGTTTCGGATGGGCGCCGGTGGTCTCAGGAGACGCAATCGCCGGATCGTCGTCGGGGCCGCTTTGAATGATGCGCGCGATGTAATACGCGCCGGCGCTGAACACGGCGGCATAAACGACGATGTAGATCAGGAGCGACGCCAGTGCCATCGGCCCGGTCAGTGACGGCGTGACGGCATCTTCGAGACGAAGATAGCCATAAACCACCCATGGGTAGCGGCCCATTTCGGTCGTGATCCAGCCGGTCAGGACGGCCAGGAAGCCCAAAGGCAGCGTGGCGATGGACAACCGGTGGAACCAGTGTGCCGTGAACAGGGTGCCGCGCCAGCGCAGGATCAGGCTGATCATGGCCATGCCGGCCATGACGAAGCCAATGCCCACCATGATGCGGAATGTCCAGAACAACACCGGCATATAGGGCCGCTCGTCGGGCGCGAATGACGAAAGGCCGGGGACTTCGCCGTCGAGGCTGTGGGTCAGGATCAGGCTGGCAAGATTGGGAATGCCGAGGCTGTAACGGGTCACTTCGGCCTCCTGATCGGGCAGGCCGAACAGCAACAGCGGTGCGCCCGAGTGGGTCTCCCAGTGGCCTTCCATGGCGGCGACCTTGGCGGGCTGATTCTCGAATGTGTTCAGCCCGTGCATATCGCCGAAAATGATCTGAGCCGGGGCGAGCACGGCGACCAGCCAGAAGCTCATCGAAAACATGATCCGTGCAGGTCCGCGGAATTTTCCCTTGAGCAGATACCAACCGCCGACCGCGATCACGAAGAATGCCGTGGTCAGGAAGGCGGCGGTGACCATGTGCAGGAACCGCACACCGAACGAGGGGTTGAAGATGGCCGCAGCCCAGCTTTCGACATAGAACATGCCGTCGCGATAATCGATGCCGGCCGGGGTCTGCATCCAGCTGTTCGCGGCCAGGATCCAGAAGGTCGACAGAAAGGTGCCCACCGCGACCATGATGGCCGCGAACAGGTGAACGCCCCTGGGCACGCGATCGCGGCCGAACAGCAGAATCCCGAGGAACGTCGCCTCCAGGAAGAACGCCGTCACAACCTCGTATGCAAGCAACGGCCCGAAGATGTTCGACGCGGAATAGGCGAACTCGCTCCAATTCGTGCCGAACTGGAACGACATGACAATGCCGGACACAACTCCCATGCCAAAGCTGACGGCGAAGATTTTGGTCCAGAACCGCGACAGCCGGAGATAAACCGGATCGTCGGTTTTGTAATAAAGCCCTTCCAGGACTGCGATGAAGGACGCGAGACCAATGGTGAATGCGGGGAATAGGATATGAAAGGATACAACGAAGGCGAACTGTATCCGGGAGATTAAGAGCGGGTCCAAGTCCATAATCGACACCTTTTGCGGCGTTCGGGTACGGAAGGGAAACTATGTCGCCACTCTGGCAGGGCGTAGATGGCCTTTGGTCGCATGGACCGTTTTTTTGGGGGGCGAAGAACCGACCACCGTCGGCAGTGGCAAATGTAGCGCGAGATTTCCGCCTACGCGCTATGGGACTCACGGATCGATATCATCAGATTTTCTACCCCCTGATCGTCCCGGACGCAATGCAGCACTCAATGCTGCTCTGTAGAGCCACCGTCGTGCAGCAAGTTGGATTGCTTTTGCCGAACGCCGATAAATGGTTGATTTGGAGCAATTTATCGGCTGCATCCCCGGCGCCGTCCGGAAACCGACGCAAAGACTATCCGCCGCCACCCCTGCCGCCTGCAGTCCCAGACTTTGGGTTTCACAGATCAGGGTTTCCGCCCGCCAATTGCGCGGCGTTGTGAAGAGTGACGATTCACAGCTATGTCTATTGAGATAGTCCCGGCGCATGGCGCTCGATAGCGGCTAAAAAACGCCGTTCGTCAGATCCGGCATGTTGAAAGGTGCTCGACGTAAAGCCGATCCATTTTTGTTTCATGAAAGCAATTGTGCAGGGCACATTTTCGTTGAAGTCCCGGAAGGTATTGGCAACGTCTTCACGGTTTTCGGCACGCTCGATCTCTATATATCGCCATTGTTTATAAGAGCGGACCTGAACTTGCGATAACGCCTCCCAGGTGAGATGTAGATTGGCATCGGGGAGTGATAGCCCGGCATCATCGACTTGTAGCTGCTGGCCGCGGGCTCGGCGATAGTTGCGGGCGGTTGGAAATAGAAAATACAAGACCGGCCCCAAAAAGATTGCCAATAACAGGGCTGTTTCGATCAATGCTTCAATGCTGTTGCCGGCGATCAGGAATCGAGCGGCAAGAAGGGGGCCGCCGATGACCGCAGCGACGATCATCGTTTCGTAGAAGATGATCAAGAATGTCAGATTTCCACCGCCGAATCTGAATGACTCGACATCGCGATGCCGAGCGAAATCCGCGTCACCGTCTTCCATACCAAAACGCCTCATATTTCATGGTCTTGTTGTCGTCCATGAGAATAGTCGCGAAATGGTTATTGTTTTGTAACGGCCTTGCCGGTCATCCAACCGCGTCACCGCTCTGGGCCGACCATCGCCGGGCGGCCGGGGAGGTCTAGAGTCGTCTGGCGGGCCGGTGTTCGGGCGATGACCCGTCCCCGGCGCAGGACGGTCAGCCGGTTGGCCTTGGTGCGGATGGCGTCGATCGGATCGGCGGCCTGAAGCACGACCAGATCGGCGTTGCATCCCGGCTCCAGCCCATAGCCGGGCAGGTGCATGATCTGCGCTGGAACACTCGTTACCGCCTGAAACGCGTCGGCCATGGCGTCGGTAGCGCTCATATGGCCGACATGGACCGCCATATGGGCGACGTCCAGCATGTCGCCGCTGCCCAGCGAGTACCAGGGATCCATCACGCAATCATGGCCGAACGCCACACAAAGCCCCGCCGCCTGCAGTTCCGGCACCCGGGTCATGCCCCGGCGTTTGGGATAGCTGTCGTGACGGCCCTGGATCAGGATATTGATCAGCGGGTTGGCGATGACCGACAATTCGGCCTCGGCCATCAGGGCGATCAGTTTCGAGACATAGTAATTGTCCATCGAATGCATCGACGTCAGATGCGAGCCGGTAACCCGGCCCTGCAGTCCCAGGCGGTGGGTTTCATGGGCCAGCGTCTCGACATGCCGCGACATCGGGTCGTCGGTCTCGTCGCAGTGCATATCGACCAGCAGTCCGCGGTCGGCCGCAAGTTCACAGAGCGCCCGGACAGAGGCGGCGCCGTCGACCATGGTCCGTTCGAAATGAGGAATACCGCCGACCACCTCGATGCCCCGGTCGAGGGCGCGTTCGAGATTGGCCGCCGCTGTCGGGTCGCGGTAGTACCCGTCCTGCGGAAAGGCAACCAGTTGCAGATCCAGATAGTCGGCGACGCGCTGCTTGACCTCCAGCAGGGCATCGACGCCCAGCAGCCGGTCGTCACAGATATCGACATGGCTGCGGATCGCGCCGATGCCCTGTGATACGGCCAGATCGCAATAGGCCAGCGCCCGGTCCACAACGGCTTCGTGGGTCAGCAGCGGTTTCAACTCGTTCCACAGCGCGATGCCCTCAAGCAGCGTTCCCGACCGGTTGAGACGCGGCAGCCCCAGCGACAGCGTCGCATCCATGTGGAAATGCGCGTCAACGAACGGGGGGCTGACCAGCCGGCCGGTGGCGTCGATGGTTTCCATGGCCTCGACCGCGATCGCCGGGCGGATCTCCACGATCCGGCCGTCCTTGATCGCGATATCCTGTCCCGTGCGGCCGTCGGGCAGGGTGGCGCCGGTGAGAATCAGGTCGAGCATGTCAGCGTTCTCCCTTGCGGTACGGAACGAGCAGCGCCTTGGGATAGGACGCCCGCCTTGCCATTGCGATCAGCGCCAGAATCGACAGCAGATACGGCATCATCAGAAAGACCTGATACGGCAGTTCGATGCCCGATTGCTGCTGAAGGCGCACCTGATAGGCATCGAAGGCGCCGAACAGCAGGGCGCCGAGCATGGCCTTGCCCGGCCGCCACGAGGCGAAGACGACAAGCGCGATGCAGATCCAGCCGCGCCCGGCCACCATCTCGAAGAAAAAGGCATTGAAAGCGCTCATGGTCAGGAAGGCACCGCCGACGGCCATGAAGGCGCTGCCGACCATGACCGCGCCGATCCGCAGCCGATAGACATCGATGCCCTGGGCCTCGACCGCGGCCGGGTTCTCGCCGACCGTGCGGACCGCCAGCCCCAGCGGCGTGCGGTAAAGCACATAGGCCGTCAGCGGGACGAGCAGAAAGGCGAGATAGGTCAGCGGCGTCTGGGTGAACAGGGCCGGCCCGAGCACGGGAATCTCCGACAGCCCCCAGATGGCGTAGGTCGGGAAGGCTTCGATGCGCGGCGGGCTGGTGACTTCGGGCAGCGCGATCCGATAGGCGAAATACGACAGGCTGGTCGCCAGCAGGGTGATGCCGATGCCGGTAACGTGCTGGGACAATGCCAGCGGCACCGTCAGAATGCCGTGGATCAACCCGAACAGCATGCCGACCATGGCGGCGAGTAGCACCCCGGTCCAGAGATCGGCGCCCTGATAGACCGCCATCCAGCCGACCAGCGCGCCGACAGTGAAGATGCCCTCGATGCCGAGGTTGAGGACGCCGGCGCGCTCGCAGATCAGAGCACCGAGCGTGCCCATGATCAGCGGTGTCGCGATGCGCACCGCCGCCGCCCAGAAACTGCCGGCAAACAGGATGTCGATGAATTCCATGGCGGCTTCGTCCTATCGCCAGCGGATGCGGTAGCGCAGGCCGAGCGTCGCGATCAGCATCGTCAGCAACGATGTCGCAACGATCAGATGCGCGATATAGCTCGACACGCCCAGCGCCCGGCCCATGCTGTCGGCGCCGACGAAGACCGTCGCCACGAAGAAGGCCGACACCACGACCGCCAGCGGGTTCAATTGGGCCAGCATCGCGACCACGATGCCGGCATAGCCGTATTCCGGCGACAGGTCGGTGGTCAGATAGCCGCGCACGCCAGCAACTTCGCCGACGCCGGCCAGTCCGGCCAGGGCGCCGGATATCAGCCCGACCCGGATCATGACGCCCGACGTTGACATGCCGGCGAACCGGGCGGCGTCGGGATTGGAGCCGACGGCGCGCATCTCGAATCCCCAGCGCGTCCGGGCGACAAGGATCCACATCGCCAGCGCCGCGACCAGCGCAACGATAAGGCCCATATGCAGGCGCGTTCGCTCGATCAGGGTCGGCAGCGCGGCGGCATCCGCGATCGGCACCGATTGCGGCCAGCCCATCGACATCGGATCCTGCAGCGGCCCCTCAACCAGCAGAGAGACGAACAGCAACACGACGAAATTCAGCAGCAGCGTGGTCACGACCTCGTCAACGCCGAGGCGGACTTTCAGCAGCGTGGGGATCAGCATCAGCAGCGCGCCACCGGCAGCCCCGGCCAGCAGCACCGCCGGCACCATGACGAAAACACTGCCCGCCCAGGCCGTCGAGCCGACCATGACGGCGGCGATGGCGCCGATATACAGTTGGCCTTCGGCGCCGATATTCCAGAGCTTGGCGCGAAATGCCACGGCGGCGGCAAGACCGGTCAGGATCAGTGGCGCCGTCCGCGTCAGCGTTTCCGTGACGGCAAAGCGCGAGCCAAGCGCCCCGTGCAGCATCAGGCCATAGGCATCGAGGACGGGGGCGCCCGCTATCGCCAGCGGAATTGCGCACAGCACCAACGCGGCGGCGACGGCGGCGATCGGCAGAGCGATTCGCAGCGCCAGCGGTGTGTGGTCGCGCGGTTCAAGCCGCATCGGTGTCCCCTGTTGAGTCGTGCCCGGCCATAAGCAGCCCGAGACCGCGAATGGTGACGTGTTCGGTGGGTTGCGTCGTGGAAATCCGTCCCTGATAGATCACGGCGATCCGGTCCGACAGCGCCAGCAATTCGTCGAGATCCTCGGAAATCAGCACCACGCCGGCGCCCCGCGAGCGTGCCGCCAGCAATTGAGCGTGCACGAAGGTGACCGAGCCGATATCGAGGCCTCGCGTCGGTTGATTGGCCAGAATCAGACCGGGCTCGCGCTCCAGGACCCGCCCCAGGATCAGCTTCTGCATGTTGCCGCCGGACAGCAGCCGGGTCACCGCGTCGGGTCCGGGGCACCGGACGTCGTAGCGCTCGATGATGCCGGCGGCATAGGCGCGGGCGGCGTCCCGGCGGGTCAGGCCGAGTCGCTGGAACGCCGGCTGGCGATAGTCTTCCAGCAGCACCGTCTCCCATAGTGCCATGTCGCCGACGACGCCGTGGCGATGCCGGTCTTCGGGTATGCGGCCGACGCCGTTCTGGACGAGATCGCGGGGGGTCGGGCTGGTCATCGGCGCGCCCAGCAATGTCGCGGTCCCGGCGCTGGGCGCGACCAATCCGGCCAACAGGTCAGACAGCGCCGACTGGCCGTTGCCGGAAACGCCGGCGACGCCGACGATTTCATGCCGGTGAACGTCCAGATCGACATCCCGCAAGGCCACCCGCCCGGGTCCGCCGTCGACATGTACTGCCTTCAGACTCAGCACCGCGGCCCCTGGCGTCATCGCCGTGCGGGCGGTGACCGGGATCGCGCGGCCGACCATGGTTTCCGCCAGGTGATGGCGATCGGTATCGGCCGTCGGCAGCGTCGTCACGACCTTGCCGCCGCGCAGGACCGTGACGCGGTCGCTGATCGCCATTACTTCGTTCAGCTTGTGCGAGATGAAAACGATTGCCATGCCGTCCGCCGCCAATCGGCGCAGCGTCTCGAACAATTGCCCGGTCTCCTGCGGAGTCAGGACGGCGGTCGGCTCATCGAGGATAAGAACCCGGGCATCGCGGTACAGTGCCTTCAGGATCTCGATCCGTTGCTGCTCTCCGACGGACAGGGTGGCGATCCGCGCGGACAGGTCTACGGTCAGCCCGCAGGCGGCCATCAGGCGGTTCAGCTTTTCGTGTGCCTCACGGCGCTTCTGCGTCGGCCGCCAGAGCGACTCGGTGCCGAGGACGATGTTGTCGAAGGCCGAAAGATTGTCCGCCAGGGTGAAATGCTGATGGACCATCCCGATGCCGGCTGCCAGCGCGGCCGCAGGGTTGCCGGGCGGCAGTGCCCGCATCGCGCCATCCGGCCCGGCGACCTCGATGGTGCCGGCATCCGCCGTGTAGTGCCCGAACAGGATGTTCATCAGCGTCGTCTTGCCGGCGCCGTTCTCGCCCAGAAGCGCGAGGACTTCGCCGCGGCGAAGGTCGAGATCGACACCGTCATTGGCCAGAACCGGGCCAAAAGACCGCGAGATACCGGCGAGACGCAGGACGAGCCCGGGTGTCGACACCGGGTCGGGCGCCGCTTGATCGGTTTGCAGGGTCATGGTCGAACCGCGATAGCGGGAATTGCGGCGGGCGCCCTGTCGGCGCCCGCCGATTGGGCCGGTTCCGCGGTTAGTTCGACCGGGGCTCGGAGTCGTTGACGTTCACCCGGAACATGCCGTCGAGGATCTCTTGCTGGCGCTCCATCACCAGTTCCTGGACCTCCTGTGGGACCAGATCGTCGTCCATCGGCGCCAGAGAGCCGCCGCCATAGGCCATATAGCTGTACTGGCCATAATCGGCGGCTTCGAAACTGCCGTCGGCGACCGCTTCGACCGCCCGGTCGATGGTCGGCTCCATGTGCCAGATGGCAGAGGCGGCGATCGTGCCGGGATAGTCTTCCTGTGTGTCGATGACGTTGCCGATCGCCAGGATGCCCCGTTCCATGGCCGCATCGGACACACCGAATCGCTCTGCGTACATGATGTCGGCCCCGTCATCGATCATGGCGAATGCGGCTTCCTTTGCGGCTGGCGGATCGTACCAGGATCCGAGGAAGGTCACGACGAACTCGATATCGGGATCGATTTCCCGCGCACCGTCCATAAACGCATGCATCAGACGGTTCACTTCGGGAATTGGATATCCGCCGACCATGCCGATCTTGCCGGTTTCCGTCAGAGACCCGGCGACCATGCCGGTCAGATAGGACGGCTCGTGGATCCAGTTGTCGAAGACGGCGAAGTTGTCGCCGGAAGGGCCGAAGCTGGAGCCCATTAGGAAGGCGGTATCGGGGTAGTCTTCGGCGACTTGCCGGGCCGCGCGTTCGACGCCGAAGACTTCGCCGATCAGCAGATCGTGCCCGGCATCGGCGTATTCGCGCATCACGCGCTCATAGTCGCTGTTCGAGACGTTCTCGGAATAGGTATAGACGATGTCGCCCCGGTCGGCGGCGGTGTTCAGCGCCAGATGGATGCGGCTGACCCATTGCTGTTCGGTCGGAACCGTGTAGATCGCCGCCACCGAGACAGGGTCGTCAGCCCAGGCCGCCGGTGACGTTGCCATCACGCCCAGCGCGGCCATGCCCAGTGCGGCGGCCACGATCGGGCGCCGTCGTATCGTCAGATCATTGTTCATTCTTGTCCGAGCCCCTGTTCGCTGTCGTTCGTATTGCGCGGAAGTCGCCCTGATCCAACGGTTCGTTGCCTGTCGAGCAGCGATGTATGGCAGGTTCGTTATTATCGTAGTCACGTATGCGCAATAGGGTCAATTGCTGTCGCATCAGCGACGGGGCAAGTGACCCTCAAGTCGATGGTTGCGAACGATTGTGGAGCGCGAATTTCGAAGCGCAAAAGACACCGGCGCATGGAGCGCCGTGATTTCGGCTATCGGCGCATGGACATGTTGCTGGCGTTGACCATCAATTCAGTCATCGAAAAAGGGTCGAGCAGTCCGTTGGGCGAGGTGGCGCCGGCGATCAACTGCGTGGCGGGCGTCGAAGGCATCTGGTTGGGGCCGGATCCTTCCAGTGCCATGAAACGCTGAATGGTCTCCTGAACCTTGTCCGGGTTCTCTTTCAGTTCCTTCAGCGGCAGCCGGCTTTCCAGCATGTCGCGCTGGCGGTCGATGTCGAGTTGCCCGATCTGTTCCGGCAGCCCGAGCGCGCCCCTGATGACATCGAAAAGCGGCCGGTCGGACATGACCTGGAACCAGTTGTCGATCTTGCCGATCGTGCGCTCGAAATACAGCGCCCGCCGCGCGGCCGGATTCGACTCGCCAACCGCTTCCTCGAATCGCTGCACGATGAACCGGTCGATTGTCGATTCCACGAATTCGGGGTCGGAGAAGTTGCCGGTCGCACCCTCGCCGAACCCGAGTTCGCGCGAGAATTCCCGATAACGGCGATCGCTCATCTGGTTCGCCAACGAGCGGGGATCGAGCGTCCCTTCTTCCATCACCCGGCGCATGAGCGCATTGGCGTTCTGCTGATCTTCCATGCCATAGGCCGTCAGAACCAGCTTATAGGACTTGTAGTCCTTCATCAGGTCGTCGGTGGAATCGATCGACGCGGCCTTGGCGCGAAATTCCTCGGCCTCGCGCTGTATCATCGGGTGCTTGCGGAAGGCCTGAAGCTGTGCAGCCTGCTGGTTCTTCAGGGCATTGTAGCCACCGATGCCTGGAAGTGTCGCCACCGGCGGAAGAAGGCCGCTTGTGCCGCTGCCGCCTTGCTGCATTGCGTTGAGGATCATATTGTCACCGTTCGTCTGCCGGTGGGTTCGGCAGGGCTACTCTCTGCCCTGATTTCGTCGGATGGCTTGAAGTAGCTGGGAATGCGGCCCACGACGGCGTCGGTCGCCGGATCGACGATATCAGTAAAAACCTGCCCGGTTTCACCGTCCATCTTCACCTGATAGCGGCTGTTCTTGAACGTTGCCGGCTCAAACGCGGCCGCGTCCTCGGCCCGGTCACCGGATGCGTCGCCTCCGGACCCCGTAGCCCCAGGCCCGTTCTTCGAGCTGCTGCCGGTCGTTGTGCCGATTTTTTCCGGCCCGGCTTGTTCTTTGGTGGGTTGGGGATCGTTGTTCGCAGACGAACGAAGATGCGTTTGACCCGGCAGATACATGCCGGAGCTATCGCCGATCGAAAAGCTGTCGCCCATGGTCCACTCCTTCAGCGGTTGAACCGGGAATTCTTCCCGGTCGCTTCAGGCTATGACACGGCATTTAATATACCGTTAAGCGACCTGGGATCGACTGCCCACTGATCGCACTGCAATTGGAGGTTGGGGGTGGTCGCCCGAACCATTAGCCAGTCGGGTCGGCAGTCGGGGGCCGGTCAGAGATGTTGAGCAGGCGGGCCTCGTACTCCATCACCGGACGAAGAGCGATGATCGCCTTGTAATAGTCGCCGCGGGCTGCAAGCGTGCTTACCGTACCGAGATGCTCCTTGATTTCGGCATTGGTCAACGCCGCGCCCAGGGCAGCGATGGCGTTTTCCAGCGGCTGGCCATAGGCCTCGATGCTATTCCTGTCGCCGGCTGCCAAGAGCAGAAGCTGGATGAGAAAGTAGACTCTTTTGGCCGGCGTGTTCGCTTCCTGCTCCTGCAGGATGTCCTTTTCGCGCATGACATGGGCGAAGGTGCTGATCGTCAGCCGTGAACGCCTATTGTCGTTGACGATCACGGCGCCGTTGATGACGACCTTTTCCTTAGGCTTGAGCTCCAGCACCAATGGCATGAACGACCGGCTCCGATTTTGCTGACGATTGTCCCGACAGCCCTGTCATGACCGATTTATTGACGTCGATCAACGCGTCGATGGTTTTTTCCTCGCGCAGGACCTTACTGGAGTAAGTCGTGACCCAGATCGCCAGTGAAATCAACTGCGCCTTGAGCCCATCCGGCAATTCGTTCGTCGCCTCCGTCAGGTCGATGGCCAGCGATTGCCAGAACTGCCGGTTATCGTGGATGGCCTGCGCGCGATCGCTGGGTGAGGCGCTGCCGTCCCGTGTCTTTTCCAGTCTGCCGGTCAGCCGGCCCAGAATCTGATACTCGACCTCGACCGGAGAAATGCTGTCTCGGGCGCGGGTCTGATACGCTGCGATGCTCATATTGGGTGCTTTCCTCGCCGGAAGGTGGTCATGGTGCCGTGCATCCCCGTTCAATGAGATGGGGGATGGTGCCGGGAATTAGAGAAAGTTCACCAACGACAATTGTCGTAGTTGCCCGGTAAGATTATACGACGCCTGAAGCTGAAACTGTAATTCCTGAAGTTTCGTGATGGCATCGGCGGGGTCGACCGATTCGATGTCGTTCAGGACCGAGTTGGCGAATTTCTTGGTGTCGTCGTGCCGCTCTTTCTGGGTTTCGAGCGTTTGGCGAAACAAGCCGTTCTCGGCCATTAGATCTCGCAGGCTGCGGTCGTTGTCGCTGCCGCTATAGGTGACGCCTGCCGCTTCGGTAATGCTGAGCGACGACATCTCCGCGAACGCCTGATATTCCTGATCGTTCGCGACACCGGCTTCCGGCGCGGTGCCGCTATAGGCCATCCCCGCCAGGTTGGCCAGGATCTTGCGAAAACCCGGGTCGTTGGCCACGCCGGGCGGTCCGGCACGTTGGTTGTCGGCGATATAGGGGCCTTCGGGAAGGTCGCCGCCCTGGTACCAGCCCGTGCTGCCGTCGGGAGCGGCTTCGAAACGCTCGAACCATTCCTGAACGGCGCCGTGCAGTGATGTGGGCGAGTCGATTTCCGACGTCGGCGCCTCGGGTGGCGGTGGGCCGGGTGTGTAATTCCCCGGCGTCCGTCCGTCGGCCAGAAAATCCTCCAGTGGCGGAATATAATCGGCGTCGCCGGGGGCGCCTTTGCCGTTCTCGACGATGTCGAGATTGATCGGCGGCGTCAGGGCATTTTCGCCGCTGAAGACATACATGCCGTTGACCGATGAGTTCAGGACGGACTGTATACTGTCCAGGGCGTTCTTCGCCTCGTACTCGATCTGGCGCTGAGATGTGGAGTTGTTGGGCAGTCCGTAGACCATATCCTTGACGGTCTCGGCGAAGTCGGTCGTCTTGTTGATCGACAGTTCGACCCGCTCCGCGCGGGTTTCCAATGTGCCGATCGTATGCTGAAAAGTTTCCAGTCGCTGCATCTCGTTGCGCATCGAGACCACGTTGCGCGCCTCGTTCGTACGCATACCACCGAACCGGTCGGTCTTCTTTCCGCTGGAGATCTGCTGCGACAGGGTGGCGGTTTCCGTCTGCATCCGGGACAGGTCGGATCTGAGCAGATTGAAATACGTGTTCGTGTTGATCTGTGTCATCGTTCAATCCGCCCCTATCGTACCGAATTCATCAATTCGTCCATCATGCGCTGCGTCGTCGTGATCACGCGCGCCGATGCGCTGTAGAGCTGCTGCAACACGATCATTCGGGCCATCTCGTCATCGATATTGACGTCGGCGGTTGTCGCGAGTTCGTTCTTCAGGAAGCCGACCGACACCGACGATTCCGATAGCAGCCCTTCGGACCGGCGTACCTGATCGCCGATCGAAGCCGTCACTTCGGCGGCGGCGTTCGACAGCGTCACCGAAGTCAGTGCCGGCTTGAAGACGCCGCGGTAAGTCTCGTTCGCGCCGAGGTCGAAATCGCGCGGCTGAAGGAGTGCCTGCCGCGATTGGTTGAGCACTGTCGTGTCGCCCACGGCGTTCTCGTTGCCGAGGCCGATATCGGCGCGCGATGTCCGCAGATGTGTGGGATTATCGATCAGATCCTGCCGGACGCTGATGCCGGCCGCGAAGCCGGCGCTATCAAATCCGCCGTCTTCGGGTGTGTTGCCGGCGGCATCCACGAACATGTCCGTTTCCGGACCGCCATTCTCGGAAAACGCCGACGCCAGTTGCGTCGCCATTTCATCGAGTTCGGCAAGACGATCGACGGCGCGACGCTCGATTTCATTATAGGCGCCGAGCGTCCCACCGAGCCGGCTCACCGGTTCGTCGCTGACCAGGATGCGGTCGTTTGAGTCGACCGTGATGGTTTTTGCCCGGTCGTTCGCAAGTTGCTGGTATTCAGCCGTAAAGACATTCATTACGCCGCGGTCGTTCTCGAAGGTCCGGATCTCCATGATTTCGGAAAGTTCAAGCGCCAGCTGGTCGCGCCGGTCCTGCCGGTCGGTGACGTCGCGGCCCGCCGCCAGGCCATCGGAGATCTTGATGTTCAGATCAGCAATCTCGCCAAGGATTTCGTTCGCGACTCCGACATCAACCGAACGATCCTGCCGTGCCTCGAACCTGACCGACTGCATGTCGCTGTAGAGCCTGTTCATCGAATCGGCGAGCCCGGTGCCGGACTCGATGACGGCGGCATAGGCGACCGAGGACGACGGTTCGGTGGCGACATCCTGGAATGCATTGCCGAGGGCGTCCATCCGATTGCCAAGCGAAGCTTCCGCCGCCGGATCGCCGCTCAGGGCATCCATGTATTTCAGCGCCGCCGTCAGCGTATCCTGATATGTGTCGGCCGAGGTGGCGCGCCGCAGATCCTGGACCAGAAATTCATTGACGGCACGGGTGATCTTGCCCGGCTCGGCGTTGCCGAGTGGCCCGGTCGAGGAATGCTGTGTCTTCTTCGTATAGCCCGGCGTGCTGGCATTCGTAACATTGCGCGACGTCGTATTGAGAAGGCTCTGCGCCGTCTTCAATCCGCTGCTGGCGTTGTTCAGGATCGACATAACCACGGCATGGGTCTCCCTGCCTCGATACGCCCCCGTTCTGGGGCATCAGGATCCCAGGGGCGGCCCGCGCCGCCTCTGGTCCTGCAATCACTCACGCGTCAGTATAGTGATAATCGGTTAACGGAACGTTCCCGGTGTCCGGGAATTTTCGGTATCATTAACGCTTGGCGTTGATGATTTCCTGAAGCATTTCGTCCGACGTTGTGATGACCCGCGTGTTGGCGGAGTAGGTGCGCTGGGCGATGATCATCTTGGTGAACTCGTCAGCGATATCGACATTGGAATTCTCCAGCGCCGATCCATTGATCGATCCGGCCCCGGCGCGGCCCATTTGTTCATATCGAGGTGTGCCGCTTTCCGGACTGCGGAAAAACGCGCCGCCATCCTTGCGGTTCAACTCGTTCTCGGCGTTGAACATGGCAACGGGTACTTGATAGAGCGTCCGGTCGATGCCGTTGTCGAAGGATGCCGTCACGTATCCGTTCTCATCCACGAAAACATTCGTCATGACGCCGGAGCGGAACCCGTCCTGGTCAAGGCGGAACACCGATATATCGCTGTCGGCATATTGTGTAAGTCCGGGCTCCTGGTTGGAATTGGCGAACGAGAAATTGATATCATCGCTGAATCCCGAATCGAGGTTTATACTGATCTCGCGACTGGTATCGCCGACGAGTTGCCCATTGGCGAAATTGAACTGATCGGCCTCGACCCAGGTTCGGCCGTCGACCGGATCATCGCCGCGGTCGTAATAGAGGGACCATTGATTGCGGTCGGTCCGGACCCAGCGCATCTGAACGTCATAGGGATTGCCGATCTCGTCATAAACTGTCAGGGCGCCGCCGCTGACGCTCGACGCCATGAAGCCATCGTAATCATAAGTCTGTGCGTCCGACTCGGCCGAGATATTTTCCGTCCCCGCGCCATCGGTGATTTCAAGAACGGGAGCGGACGCGCCATTGGCGTCGAAAGCCGGATCGGCGTCGATATCGGCGGCAAGTCCAGTGACGACGTCATTGATGTCATCGCCGGCTGCCGCCGTGTAGGTGAACTGCTGACCGCCAATGGTAACAGTGTATTCGGCCCCTTCCGCGACAGGGACATCCGTGAAGTCGATTTCCCTCGGATCAGTCGACGCCAATCCGGGAACGTTCACATCTCCGACCGCGCGGGGGGCCTCGGCAACGCCGGACCAGGGGGCGACCCCGGCATTCAGCGCGCCTGCGGGAATCTCAGGCACGACATCCGCTTCGCTGGGCAGGTTGGCAAGGTAATTGATGCGTGTCGTAGCTTCCGGCTCTGTCGTGGTAGTGGCAACGTTCACGATTTCCATCACGTCACTGGTATTCATCGTGTCCTGATCGATCACCGGCTGGCCGCGCAGGTAATAGCCAGCGCCATTGACCATGTTGCCGTAACGGTCCAATTCAAAATCGCCGCGCCGCGTATAGAACTCCTCGTTGCGGAAGAAAATCTCATCGCCCTCGAAACGTTCGGGCTCTGACACGACGAAATAGCCGTTGCCGCTGACCGCCATATGGGTCTCGGTCTGGCTTTGCGTCAGTTCGCCCTGGACATTGTTGACGAATTTGGGCTGGGCAATGACCGAGCCGGGCGAATGAAGGCGCTGGTTGGATGTCGTGACCAGATCCCGGAAATTGGTTTCGGTTCGCTTGTACCCGAGCGTCGTCGAATTCGCGATATTGTCGCTGATGTGCCCCAGGGCGGTCGATTGTGCCCGCAGGCCGCCGACGGCTGTATTGAGCGAAGAGAACACCGACATATTCTGGCTCCTGTTTGATTCCGGCCGGGCATTTGTTGCCGGGCCGGCTACTTTTTTCTGTCAGGTGAAGATCCGATTCAGGCGGACTAGACGGCAGCGCTGCGGAAGGACTTCAGGTCGTCGATCGATACGCGCCCGCCGCCGACTTCGAGCATGATCTCGCCATCCTCGACGGTGGCGCCGTCGACCGGGCCGATGACGCTGGTCGGCACGTTTGTCATCTCGCCTTCGGCGCCTTCCCGGCCAATGGCCCTGACAGTATAGTTGCCGTCCGGCGCTGTGCCGCCGCCGATCATTGCGCCGTCCCACGCCATCTCGCGACGGCCGGAAGCCGGGTCCATTTCTGTGCGATGGATGACCTGTCCGCCGGCATTGACCATTTCGACCTGCATCTCGCTCAGACCCTCCGGAACGTCGAGGACGTACCGCATGGGACCCTCGGCCGTGTTCAGGCGATTCTTGTTGCCGTCGACTTCGACCATCTTGCCGGTCAGGGCTGCGGCAGTATTGATGTCGGTGCCGCGTTGCAGGTCGATCAGTGTTTCCAGATTGTCATTCGACTTGATCGCCTGTTCGACCTGCGAGAACTGGACGAGTTGCTCGGTGAACTGGTTCGTGTCCATCGGAGACATCGGATCCTGGTTCTGGAGCTGCGTGGTCAGCAGCGACAAGAAGGCGTCGAAATCGTCGCCCAGAACCGCTTTGTCCGATTCCGAAGCCGGTTTGATCTCCGGATCTTCGTCCCGTTGGCGGGCCGCCTGGCCAGCGCTGCTCGATTGGCCCCCTAGAGTTGTCTGAGGCCTCGGTAGATTGCCGGTCTGACCGGTGAGGGATGTCATATCGACCATGGAAGTCTCCTGCTCGGTCCTGTCGGTCCGCTAAATGGTGATGTCGACGGCTCTGAGACTGATGGCCGGTGGTTGAGCGACCTGGGCCGGGTCCGGATTGTCGTCGCCCTGTGCCCAGAGCCTGTCGCCGAGACTCCGGCGGGATCCGGCGCCGGTTTCGTCTTCACCGTTGCGCTCCTGGCGGTCGGCCATGTCGAACCGCAAGCTGTCGCCATCAACCGTCAGATCGGCCTCCCGGAGGGCCTGTTCCAGAGCGCGGGAATCGCGCTGCAGCAATGAAAGGGTTTCGGCCTTGTCGGCCATGACGACTGCCTGCACGCGCCCGTCGCGGCCGATCTCCATCACGATATCGATGCCGCCGAGGCGGGTTGGCTGCAGTTGAAGGCGCAGACGATCCCCGCCATTGTCGGCCAGCTTCTTGAGATGAAGCGCGATCTGGTCCTGGACCGGTGTTGCACCGGCGCCCGGACGCTGAGCTGCGGCTTCCGCCGCCAGGCCGGCTGCGGCGCCACCGGCTGCGGCCGGCCCCTGGCCTATGGCGCTGCTTGTCGGAATCAGTGACGTCGTCGTCTCCGAGCCCGCGGTGGCAAAGGTGCTGCGGAGCCCCGTCGGCATCTCGTTGTCGTCGCCGAGCGTTTCCGAGCCGAGCCGGAAGAGAGCGTCGCTGAACTGGCGGCCACGGGAGTCGGTGCCGGTTCCGCCATCGCGTGCCGAAGCCTCGCCGTCGGCCCGAGCGGTGCCCCCCGGTCTTGATGCCGCGATTTCCGCGTCCCCCTCGCCGTCGCCGCCGGCCGTGGTCTGGTTTGGTACGATGATCTGGGGGCCTGAATCGCGGCTTCGGCCGATGGCGCTCGCCTCCCGGCCGAACATGGCCGTCAGACCGGCCAGGCCGCCGCCGAGACCGGAAACTTCTTCTGCCCATGATGACATCCGGGACGACAGGGACTCGACCCGGTCGGCACCGGCCATTTCGATATCGATCAGGGCGGCAAGCGCTGCACCGATCGTCTCATCGTCCGCATTGGCGAGCAGATCGGCGTCCTGCGCGGGAATGGTCTGCATACCGTCAGTGTCGCCTTCCGCCTGCAGCGCTTCCGCCAACGCAGCGACCAGTTTCCTGACGGCGTCTTCTATGCCGCCTTCTTCCAGAACCTTGCCTACTTGCTCGGTGACATCGATATCCATCGCGGCGAGCAGGTTTTCCAGCGCCTTCAGCACATCGCCGCCCGGCAATGTTTGCCCGCCCCCGTCGCCGACGGCTTCCGCGCCACCTTCCGCCTCGGTCTCGGTCATCCGTCTGGCGAAGTCGATGGCGGCGCGGGCTTCGGTCTCCGAAATCTCCGCATCCGATGACGATTCGGCGGTTCGCCCCGCAGCAAGCCGCAGCAGTCCGTCGAAGGCAGCGCCGGAGTTCTCGCGGGCACCGCCTGATTGGCCGTCCGTACGCCCCAATCTTGTAGTGCCGAAAATTGATGCCTGGATGTCCATCGGACCCTCACGCTGACGTTCACGCGCATTTCAATGCAAGGGCGATGCCAAACCCTCCGGGGGCAAAAAAAATCATTTATTATCAATAGTTTACGATATAGCGGCGCTGAGTGCCTTGAGGTCGGTCCGGGGGCACGCGTCCAGCAGACGTCGACTGGCCGGTAATTCCTGCCGGGTGGCCAGGTCAGAGTCTGCCCAGGCGCAGTCCGTCTTCGGATCGTTGCGTTGTGCCCCGGGCGTATCAGCCCCATCGCGTGATCGCACAAAAAGGCCCGTTGCCGCGGGTAGCGGCAACGGGCCAGGCGCAACAAGCGTCGATCGTTTGCGATCGGCGGTTCTCGTTACTCGATCTCGCCGGTCACCCAGTAGTTGACCAGGCTTTCGTTCTCATCGATGAAGTTCGCGACGGCTTCTTCATAAGAGGATTCTTCGGCTTCGGCCATCAGGTTCTGGAGGATGTCCAGATCAATGGTGAACCGGGTGAGGAAGTTGAAGATTTCCGGATGGTCCTGATCGAAGCCGGGGCGGACCATGGCGTGAATCCGTTCGTCCCCGCCGAGGGCGCCTTCCGGATCCTCAAGATACCGAAGGTCGTAAGCGCCGAACATCCAGTGCGGGCTCCAGCCCGTCACGACGATCGGATCTTCGTTCTGGATGGCCCGATCCAGGGCCGCGGTCATGGCGGCGCCGGAGGACGTCAGAACGTCGTAGCCTTCGAGGTCGTAGACTTCGAGGGCCTCTTCGGAAAGACGCATCAGCCCCGCGCCGGGATCGATGCCCTGGATCTCGCCGTCGAGCGCTTCACGCGCTTCGTCGCTGTTGAGGTCGGCGATCGAGCCGAATGTGTCCTCGTCCATGTAATTTGGAACGACCCAGCCGAGCTTTGCGCCGGTGTAGAGCGGGCCGACCGGAATCACGTCCTTGGAGAGGTTTTCCCAGTAGTCGGCGTGAGTGCCCGGCAACCAAGCCATCAGCATCATATCCAGATCGCCGGTTTCGACGCCCTGATACTGAATGGCGATGTCCGCCAGCGTCATTTCGACTTCTGCATCAAAGTGTTCTTCAATGACCTGAACGGCCATGGTCGTGATAGCCTCGGCGTCGGACCATGCCGTCCAGCCGATCGTCACATCCTGTGCGGCGGCCGGCGCGGTCGCCAGACCGAGCGCCAGGGCGCTGGTTGCTGCTGCTGTCTTGATCTTGAAGGTCATTGGATTCTCCTTTCGCATATAGCGATCGGTGATGCCGAGATCGGGCGCCATTGCACCCGAAATCGACGGAGGTGAAACACCCGCGCGCTCCGTGGAGCGGCGAGGTGCCAGGCCGAGGGCGGATCGTTGTCGCCGTCGGCCATCGAGTGATGTGTGGCCGTCGCAGCCGGACCGGTCAGGCTTCTGTCCGGCCATTGCCGCCAGCGCGGCCGGCCGTGCCGGGCGTGAAAACCGACATTAAGCGGGACTTCAGCGTCGCACGCCGCTGGCCTGTGCCGAAGGTCTGCGTCACCCGGTCCAGCAGGACCGCAAGTATGACGACGCCGAGACCGCCTTCGAAGCCAAGGCCGACATTCAACCGCTGAATACCGCGCAGCACCTCTGTTCCCAGGCCGCCAGCGCCGATCATCGAGGCGATGACGACCATCGACAGCGCCAGCATGATGGTCTGGTTAACGCCCGCCATGATGGAGGGCATGGCATTGGGGATCTGCACATGGAACAGAAGCTGGCGCGGTGTGCACCCGAATGACTGTCCGGCTTCGACCATTTCCTTCGGCACGTGGCGGATGCCGAGATTCGTCAGACGTACTGAAGGCGGCATTGAGAAAATGATCGTCGCGATCGCGCCCGGCACCTGTCCCAGGCCAAAAAGCATCGCGGCCGGGATCAGATAGACGAAGGGCGGAAGCGTTTGCATGAGGTCGAGCACAGGCCGGATCACTGCAAGTAGCCGGTCGGACTTGGCGGCTGCGATGCCCACGGGAATACCGATTGCGAGGCTGACTGCGGTCGCCGACAGGATCAGTGCCAAAGTTTCCATGGTCTCCGGCCAAAGATCGATTCCCACGATCACGACCATGGAGGCCACGGCGAACAGGCCGAACCGCCAGCCGACGCGGTACCAGGCAATGCCGATGATGATCAGTGCCGTCAGCCAGAAAGGCAGCGTGGTCAGTATCGTTTCCACGAAATCCACGACCGCGCCAACGAATGACGCAATGCCGTCGAAAAGACCGGATGCGTTAGCGCGCAGCCAGTCGACAGTGGCCGAAACGACATCGCCGATCGGAATGCGGAATTCAGGTTCCCAATCAAACACGGTGCCGATTCTCCTACTCGTTTCGGTCCAGGGTGCGCAGAAGGGCAGCCCTGGATATTGTGCCGACGAAGACGTTGTTACTGTCGACGACCGGCAGGGGGCAGGGAGCGTCGGCGACCAGTCCCATCAGGTCGGAAAGCGAGGTGTCGGCGCTGACGGGTTTAATGTCCGGTAGCAAGGCCTTGTCAATCGAACCGCTGCCGCCCGCCTGTGCCCGCAGACTCTCGCTCGAAACGACGCCTTTGAACTTTTTCGACCGATCATGAACATAGGCGTAGTCGGTTTCGTGTTTGCGAAGGCGCTGGAGAGCGCTGTCCACACCGTCATCTCCGCGATGAACAATGGTCAGTCCGGTCTTGGCGGCGATGTGCCCCGCCGTGAACACCTGAGTGACGTCCACACCCTTGAAGAATGACTGGACATACTCGTTAGCCGGATTGCGTACAATTTCGTCCGGTCGCCCCACCTGCACGATCATGCCGTCCTGCATGATGGCAATGCGATCGCCGATGCGCATGGCTTCATCGAGGTCGTGGGAAATAAAAATGACCGTGCGCTCAGCTTCCTGCTGCAGTCGGAGCAGTTCGTCCTGCATCTCGGTGCGGATCAGCGGGTCGAGGGCCGAGAACGCCTCGTCCATCAGCATGATGGCAGGATCTACGGCCAGCGCCCGTGCCAGCCCGACACGCTGCTGCATGCCGCCGGAAAGCTCCGATGGCATGGCATCGGCATTGGCGCGAAGGCCGACCTTTTCCAGCGCTTCGAGCGCCCGCTGCCGACGGTCGGCTGTGCCATACCCGGCGACGGCGAGGCCGAATTCGGCATTCTCAACCACGGTCAGATGCGGCATCAAAGCGAAGGACTGGAAGACCATGCCGAACAAGCGTCGGCGAATTTCGATCAGTTCCTTCTGGCTGAGTGCCGCAATATCGCGGTCATCGACCATCACCTGACCGGAAGTCGGCTCGATGAGCCGATTCAGCAAGCGCACGATCGTGGACTTGCCGGACCCGGACAGGCCCATAATAACGAAGACTTCGCCCTTCTGGACCGAGAAGCTGGCGTTGTTGACCGCGACTGTTGCGCCGGTCTCGGCATAGATCTCGTCTTTCGAAGAGCCATCCTCCAGCATGGCGCGTGCGCGATCGGGATGGGGACCAAAAATTTTATACAGATTCTTGACGACCAGTTTATCAGTCATGTTGCTCATTGGTCTGTGACGACCGCGCCCCAAGGCGGTCCGGATGGGCTCCGTGAGAGAACTCCACATCACATAGGTGCAGTGGCAGGATTTGTCAAATCCGCTCTATCGTCAGACTATGGGTTGGCGTTTCTTTTGATCGCTCTGTCTACCCCATTATGGCTAGGTGCTCAGGATGATATTGTCGGACAGCAGCAACGGGGCACCGGATTTGGGACACCAACCTTCGTTTTTCTTTCGCGGCAGGTCGTTTCAAGTCTGCTTGCCGACCGGTCCCGCTGGAATCCGAAAGCGGAGCGGCTCTGGCTGAATCGCTTCAGTAGTCTTCGGTGAGGAACCAGGGCCGTTCCTGCGGCCGTCCGAACGAATTGCCGGCACGCTTGTTCAGTTCGGCCACGTAATCGCCGGGCAGGCCGGCGGCCTCAGCCGCGCGAACGACCGCGTCCATATAGCCGGGACCGGAATAGCCCGGCCGCGAGACGACGGCCGTGTAAATCAGCGCCCGACGGATCCGCCCATTGGTGCGGACATGGATGAAGCGCTTGCGATAGATGCCCAGCGTGACGCCTTCGAATCCGTCCAGCGTCGACAGGTCCGCGATCGCAACGCGCCACAGGACGCCGGGAACCAGATGCCCGGGGGCGGGGATGACGGTGGCCACGCCCTGGCAGGTAACCCGGAACCGGTGGTCCGGCAGCGTGGCCTGCGAGACGAATCGGGATCCCGGGCAGCGCCGCGCCATGCCCTCGGGATCCATGTTCAGTCCATAGGAGAAATACAGCATCGATTCCGCGAGCGCCCCCACTACAGGTGCGACATGGACCTGTCGCCCGCCCCCGTAAAAGAGAAATGACTATATCTTTTAATCGTTATCGGATGCCAATTGAACCCGAATATCCCTACCTCTGCGATTGCGCGGGCAAGTGCGCCGACCTTATGATGGCACCTGAGGCGGACTGCATGTCCTGGCCCACGGAAATACGATCAGAGAGGCGGCGCCATGACCGGCCAGAACGACGACTCGGACAAGGCAGCCATCACCTTCTATTTCGATTTCTCCAGCCCCTATGCCTATCTCGCCGTCGACTCCGTTCTGACGCTCGCGGCGCGCCATGGCCGGGCGGTCGATTGGCGCCCGATCCTGCTGGGCGTCGTATTTCGGGCGACCGGGGCGCAGCCATTGGCCGATTTGCCGCTGAAAGGCGACTATCTGCGCCATGATTGCCCCAGATTCGCGCGGATGCTGGGCCTTCCGTTCGTCCTGCCGGAGCCGTTTCCCTTTGCCACCGTTGCTGCTGCCCGTGCTGTGTACTGGGCGGAATCGACAGCGCCGGGCGCCGAGAAGGCGGTCGTTCGTGGGCTTCTCCACGAGATTTTCGGCCGTGGCCAGGCGTTGATCGACAAGGAAGCCGTTGCCAAGGCCGTCGCCGCACTCGAAGTCCCCGGCCTCCCCGATGGGTCGGACGAAATTCTCGACGGGATGGAAAGCCGCCCGATCAAGGACCGGCTCAAGACCGAAACCGATTCGGCGATTGCCGTGGGTGTCTTCGGCAGTCCGTTCATCGTCGCGGACGGCGAAGCATTCTGGGGCGCCGATCGACTGGATCACGTCGACTGGTGGCTTTCAGGCGGCGAGCCCGGCGAGGCTTTGCAGGGGCGCGTCAGATGACGGTACTGAAAAGCAGTGTGGATACCCGCTCGGCCACTTTCTCCGACAATGCCGGCGCCATGGCAGCTCTCGTCGATGACCTTCGCGCAACCGTTGCCAGAATCAAAAGCGGCGGCGGTGAAAAAGCGCGCGAACGGCATCTCTCCCGCGGTAAACTGCTTCCGCGCGACCGGATCCGCGCCTTGCTCGATCCCGGTGCGCCGTTCCTGGAAATCGGACAGCTTGCGGCCCACGACGTCTACGGCGAGGACGTGCCCGCCGCCGGCATTATTACCGGCATTGGCCGCATCGCCGGACGCGAGTGTATCGTCGTCGCCAACGATGCGACCGTCAAGGGCGGCACCTATTATCCGTTGACGGTGAAAAAGCACCTCCGGGCGCAGGAAGTCGCGCTGCAAAACAACCTTCCCTGCCTCTATCTGGTCGACAGCGGCGGCGCCAATCTGCCCCGCCAGGACGAAGTCTTTCCCGATCGCGACCATTTCGGCCGCATCTTCTATAATCAGGCGACGATGTCTGCGGCCGGCATACCGCAGATCGCGGTGGTCATGGGGTCATGTACGGCCGGCGGCGCCTATGTGCCGGCGATGTCGGATGAGGCGATCATCGTCAGGGAGCAGGGGACAATCTTTCTCGGCGGGCCGCCGCTGGTCAAGGCAGCAACGGGCGAAGTCGTGTCGGCGGAGGATCTCGGCGGCGCGGACGTGCATTCGCGCGTTTCCGGAGTCACCGATCACTATGCGACCGATGATGCCCATGCGCTGGCCATCGCGCGGCGGCTTGTGGCCGATCTGAATCGCCGCAAGCCCGTTGCTCTCGACATCCGCCCGCCGCGCCCGCCGCTCTACGACGCAGGCGAGATCTACGGTATCGTCGGGACCGACCTGAAGAAGCCATACGATGTCCGCGATGTCATCGCCCGGATCGTCGACGGCTCGGAATTCGGCGAGTTCAAATCGCTTTACGGCCAGACCCTGGTGACCGGATTTGCGCATATCTTCGGCTATCCGGTCGGCATCATTGCCAATAACGGCATCCTCTTTTCCGAAAGCGCGCAGAAGGGCGCCCATTTCATCGAACTCTGCGCCCAGCGCGGTATTCCTCTGGTTTTTCTGCAGAATATCTCGGGCTTCATGGTCGGCCGGAAATACGAGGCTGGCGGCATCGCCAAGGACGGCGCGAAGCTGGTGACGGCGGTCGCGACGGCGTCGGTGCCCAAATTCACCATCATCATCGGCGGCAGTTTCGGCGCCGGAAACTATGGCATGTGCGGCAGGGCATACGGGCCGCGGTTGTTGTACATGTGGCCGAACGCGCGGATCTCCGTCATGGGCGGCGATCAGGCGGCCAACGTCCTGGCCCAGGTCCGGCGCGACGGCATGGAAGCGCGCGGCGAGGACTGGCCCGTCGAGGACGAGGAGACGTTCAAGGCGCCGATCCGCGAGCAGTATGAGCGCGAGGGACACCCTTATTACGCTTCCGCCCGCCTGTGGGACGACGGCGTGATCGATCCGGCCGATACCCGGATGGTCCTCGGCCTGGGCCTGTCGGCGTCGTTGAACGCGCCGATCCCGGAAACCCGCTTTGGCCTGTTCAGGATGTAGGGCGCAAGCACGAAGGAGGACCAGAGGCCATGGCGACCGACGAGGCGGGAAGGACGGGCAGCGCGACGCCCCCATCACCCGAGCCAGTGTCACCCGAGCCAGTGTCACCGGAGCCAGCGTCACCCGAAACGGTGCGCATCGAGCGCGACGGGCCGGTAGCCCGCGTCGTCATGTGTCGTTCAAACGTCCACAACGCCTTCGACGAGGCCATGATAGGGGCCCTGACGGCGGCGCTGCGGGATGTCGGCGGGCGCGAGGATGTCCGCGCCGTGGTGCTCGCCGCGGAGGGCAAGAGTTTCTCAGCCGGGGCCGACCTCAATTACATGAGGGCCATGGCCGACTACGGCTATGACGAGAACCTCGCCGATGCCCATACGCTGGCCGGCCTGATGCAGACGCTCAACAATTTGCCCAAACCGACAGTGGCCCGGGTTCAGGGCGCGGCCATGGGCGGAGGCGTCGGCCTGGTGGCCTGCTGCGACATCGCCGTCGCGTCGGCAACGGCGCGATTTGCACTGTCGGAGGTCAAGCTGGGCCTGATACCCGCCGTCATCTCTCCGTATGTGGTGCAGGCGATCGGTCCCCGTCAGGCCCGACGGTACTTTCTCACCGGGGAGCGTTTCGACGCCGCTGAGGCACGCCGGATCGGCCTTGTCCACGAGGTCGTCGACCAGGGTGAGTCCCTTGATCGGGTGGTTGCCGGATACACCGACGCGTTGGTCGCCAACGGTCCCACGGCACTCGCGGCGGCCAAGGGCCTGGTCGCCGCCGTGGTCGGCCAGGATCCCTCGACCGTCATCGATCTGACGGCGCGGCGGATCGCCGATCTGCGCGCGGGCGACGAAGGACGGGAAGGCGTTACCGCGTTCCTGGAAAAAAGGCCGCCGGCATGGCGCCGGACCGGCGATGATGCCCCGCCGGAGCAGGAGTGACGGAGTCCATGGTATCCAGCCTGTTGATCGCCAATCGCGGAGAGATCGCCTGCCGGATCATCCGGACCGCGCGTTCGCTCGGGATCCGGACAGTGGCGGTCTTTTCCGATGCCGACGCCGATGCGCCACATGTTCACCAGGCCGATCAGGCGGTCTGGATCGGGCCATCGCCGGCGCGGGAAAGTTATCTCGACGGCAACCGCGTCATCGAGGCGGCCCGCCGGACCGGGGCGGAGGCCATCCATCCGGGATACGGTTTCCTGTCCGAGAATGCCGATTTCGCCGATGCCTGCGCGGCTGCCGGCATTACTTTCGTCGGTCCGCCGGCGAGCGCCATGCGGGCGATGGGGGGGAAATCCACCGCCAAGGCGATCATGGCCGATGCCGGCGTGCCCATTCTGCCTGGCTATCATGGCGACGGTCAGGACGATGCCCTGTTGTCGGCAGAGGCCGATCGTGTCGGGTATCCGATCATGCTCAAGGCGTCGGCCGGCGGCGGCGGCAAGGGCATGCGGGTCGTCAGGGATGCCGAGGCGTTCCCGGCGGCGCTCGGCGGGGCGCGGCGGGAAGCCGTGGCGGCTTTCGGCGACGACCGGATGCTGATCGAGCGCTACCTCGACCATCCGCGCCATGTCGAGGTGCAGGTTTTCGCCGACAGTCACGGGGGCTGCATTCACCTGTTCGAGCGCGACTGCTCCATTCAGCGCCGCCACCAGAAAGTGGCCGAGGAAGCGCCGGCGCCCGATTTGCCCCCGGCGGTGCGCGAGGCGATGGGCGCGGCCGCCGTCGCCGCGGCGAAGGCCATCGGCTATGTCGGGGCGGGAACCGTGGAATTTCTCTATGCCCCCGACAGCGGCGAATTCTTCTTCATGGAGATGAACACGCGGTTGCAGGTGGAGCACCCGGTCACCGAAGCCGTAACTGGCGTCGATCTGGTCGCCTGGCAGTTGCGCATCGCGGCGGGTGAAGCGCTGCCCTGTGTTCAGGACGATATCCGCCTCGACGGCCATGCGGTCGAGGTGCGGCTTTACGCCGAGGATCCGGACGCCGGATTCCTGCCGTCGACGGGGCGGCTGACCCATTTTTCCATGCCCGAACGAGAAGTCGGCATCAGGGTCGACAGCGGCGTCGACGCCGGATCGGTGATCTCGGTTCACTACGACCCCATGATTGCGAAAATCATCGCCCATGGGCCCGATCGGGCGACCGCTTTGCGGCGACTGGGCCGGGCGCTGGAGAAGACGGAGGTGGCAGGTCCGGCCACCAATGCGGCCTTTCTCAGGCGAATCGTGACGCATCCGGCATTCGCTGCGGGGGCGATCGAGACCGGCTTTATCGAGAAGCATACAGCGGATCTGCTGCCGGAACGGAGATTGCCGGGCCTGCCGACGCTGGGCGCCGCCGTCGCCGGCGTTCTGGCCGATCGCGCCGCGAAGGCGGCTCGGCAGGCGGGTTCGTCGGCGGATCCATGGTCGCCATGGGGCGATGCCGGCGGATGGCGGCTGAACGGCGAGGGCGAGGAGCGCATCGCATTCCGGTCGGGAGAAGTGCTTCTCGCCGTCACACTGCGGTATCTTCGCGACGGCTGTATTCTCTTGACGTCTGACGGCATCGAGGCCCGACTCGCCTATAGGGTGGACGACGATGGTATGTTGTCACTCGGCATCGACGGCGTCTGGCGACGTGTCAGAGTCGCGCTCGATGGATTGGCGGTGACGGTCTTCGATTCCGGCGAAATCCAGCGGCTTTCGCTGGTCGACCCGATTGCCGACGCCGATCGCGATGCCGTCGGCGGCAAGCTCGTCGCGCCAATGCCGGGTCGCGTGGTCGCGCTTCACGTCGCTGTGGGCGATTCGGTCAAAAAGGGCGTTGCGCTGATCGTGATCGAGGCGATGAAGATGGAGCATACGATACTCGCACCGGCGGATGGCGCCGTGACCGGGCTGCCGTTTGGCGTCGGTGATCAGGTCGAGGAGGGGGCCGAGCTGGTCGGCTTCGAATCGGGCTCGCCCGAGGAGGACGCCTCTGCATGACACGCCGCATCCGCATCGTCGAGGTCGGGCCCAGGGACGGGCTTCAGAACGAGCCGGCCGCCGTCCCTACGGCGACCAGGGTCGCTCTGATCGGCAGGCTGGCGGATGCCGGTTTGCGCGTGATCGAGGCGGGGGCGTTCGTCTCGCCGAAATGGGTGCCGCAGATGGCCGACAGTGCCCAGGTGCTGGCGGCTCTCGACCGGCGTCCCGGTGTCGCCTATCCGGTTCTGGTGCCGAACGAAAAAGGATTGGAAGCCGCGATTGCAGCCGGCGTCGAAGAGGTTGCCGTTTTCGGCGCGGCTTCGGAGACTTTTAGCCGGAAGAACATCAATTGCAGCATCGCTGAGAGTCTGGAGCGGTTTCGTCCTGTCGTATCGCGGGCGCTAGGCGCCGGAATCCGGGTGCGCGGCTATGTGTCCTGCGTGTTGGGTTGCCCTTACGAGGGCGCGGTTGCGCCGGACACTGTGGCAGGGGTGGCGGCGGAACTGGCGACGATGGGGTGTTACGAGATTTCGCTGGGCGACACGATCGGCGTCGGCACGCCATCAGCGGTCGCACGGTTAATAGCGGCCGTCGAACATCACGTGCCGATCGACCGCCTCGCCGCCCATTTTCACGACACTTACGGTCAGGCGCTGGTCAACATTCACGTCGCGCTGCAGAACGGCATCGACGTCGTCGATTCGTCTGTCGCCGGACTGGGCGGCTGCCCCTTTGCCAAAGGCGCGACGGGCAATGTGGCAACAGAGGACGTCGTCTATATGCTCGATGGCCTGGGCTACGACTCCGGGGTAGATATCGCGGCGCTGGCCCGCGCTGGCGATTTCATCACGCAGGCGATCGGGCGCCCGAATCGCTCTCGGGCCGGCAGTGCGCTGCTGGCAAAGGCGGCCGCCGCCCCGGGCTGAACGGGGAGGGCTGAACGGGGAGGGCTGAACGGGGAAGACTGGACGGGGCGCCGGCAATGACACATCTTCGGAACCAATCGAATAGACGGTTAGGATCGTCGGCGGCAAACCGCCGACCCACCCGTTCCGGTTGCTGTCCCGAAGGAGAACCATGGCCGTACATCTACTCAAGACCGCTGTCGGAATCGCGGACGTGGCCTCGCTGCAGGCAAGGCAGGCCGCTCGTGCCGGGCAGCACGGAGGCCGCGACGTCGTGTTCGGCTATACCCGCAGGCGCCCGACAAGGGCGGACGAGGTCCTCGACGGCGGGTCGATCTACTGGATCATCAAGGGTGTTATCTGCGTGCGCCAGCGCATCCTGGGGCTGGACGAGGAGCGGGACGATGAAGGCAAGCCGTTCTGCCTGATGGTGTTCGATCCGGCGCTGATCGAGACCGCCGGCCTGCCCAGGCGGGCGATCCAGGGATGGCGGTATCTTCGACCAGACGACGCACCGCCCGATCTGGACGGTGCGGGCAGCGCCGAGGACGATGCTCTGCCGCCCGAATTGGCCCGCGAGCTGCGTGAAATGGGGGTCGTCTGACGGTCGCCGATCGCGGTTTCGATGACAGCGTCATTTTTCTGCAAAAAGGTATTGCGTTTGGTTGGTGAGGTTGGCTATAAGCTCGCTCACGCACTGCGGCGCTGGCCGGTCGGCAACGACGGGTTGGGGTGGTTCCTGAGGGGGCCTTGAAGCAGGGGTGCTTGCAGATCAGATGCTGGACGATCCTTTGGTGGGTTGCTTATGCGGCCCGCGGGGGATTTTTGGTCTCTGATTTTGGATTTTGGACATTGTG